>QFOV01000184.1 GCA_003248565.1 Stenotrophomonas sp. | reverse complement strand
GCCATGGCGATCAAACGACGCGCACCATGCGCAGCCATCGACACATGATCTTCCTGGTTGGCCGAGGTCGGGATCGAGTCGACGCTGGCCGGATAGGCGCGCTGCTTGTTCTCCGACACCAGTGCTGCCGCGGTGACCTGCGGGATCATGAAGCCGGAGTTCAGGCCCGGCTTCGGGGTCAGGAAGGCCGGCAGGCCGGACAGCGCCGGGTCCACCAGCATGGCAGTGCGGCGCTCGCTGATCGAGCCGATCTCGCAGACCGCCATCGCCAGCATGTCCGCTGCGAATGCCACCGGCTCGGCGTGGAAGTTGCCGCCGCTCAGTGCTTCACCGGTGTCGGTGAACACCAGCGGGTTGTCGGAGACGCCATTGGCCTCGATTTCCAGAGTGGTGGCGGCCTGGCGCATCACGTCCAGTGCGGCGCCCATCACCTGCGGCTGGCAGCGCAGGCAGTAAGGGTCTTGCACGCGCACGTCATTGTCGCGATGCGATTCGCGGATTGCCGAGCCCTGCATCAACTCGCGCAGCACCGCGGCGGTGGCAATCTGTCCGCGCTGGCCACGAATGCTGTGGATGCGCGGATCAAACGGGGTGTCCGAGCCCTTGGCGGCTTCCACCGACAACGCACCGGTAACCAGTGCGGCCTGGAAAACCACTTCGATCTCGAACAGACCGGCCAGTGCATAAGCGGTCGAGTACTGGGTGCCATTGAGCAGCGCCAGGCCTTCCTTCGCGCCCAGTACCAACGGCTGCAGGCCGGCCTGCGCGAAGGCGGCTTCAGCCGACATCCGCACGCCGCCGACAAAGGCTTCACCAACACCAATCATCACGCTGGCCAGATGCGACAGCGGTGCCAGGTCGCCGGAGGCGCCAACCGAGCCCTGGCAGGGCACCACCGGCACCACATCCTTCTGCAACATTGCTTCCAGCAGCGCCAGCGTCTGCGGGCGAATACCCGATGCGCCTTGCGCGAGGCTGGTCAGCTTCAGCGCCATCATCAGCCGGACCACGTTGGCGGGCATCGGCTCGCCTACACCGGCGGCATGCGACAACACGATATTGCGCTGCAGGGTTTCCAGGTCCTCGCGCTCGATGCGGACACTGGCCAGCTTGCCGAAGCCGGTATTGATGCCATAGACCGGCTCGCCCTTGGCGACGATGGCATCCACCACCTGTGCGCTGCGCAGTACCGCGGCTTGGGCCGATGCATCCAGGCGTACGTTGGCGCCGCGATAGATCTGCCGCCATTGCGCCAACGGAACGTGGCCGGGGAGGAGGGTCAAGGTAGTGCTCATGCGTGCTCCAGCAGTGCGAGGTTCAAAGTGCGAGATTGAAGCGGGGGAAGTTCAAACGGTTTGCCCGCGCCAGACGCGGGCATGCAAGGGGTTGAAGCCGATCCGGTAGACCAGGTCGGCGGGTGCCTCGATGTTCCAGATGGCCAGATCGCAGTCCATGCCGTTCATCAGTTTGCCGATGCGGTTGCCGCGGCCAAGGGCACGCGCGGCTTCGCGGGTGAAGCCGGCTATGCACTCGGCTACGGTCATGCGGAACAAGGTGGCGCCCATGTTCATCGTCAGCAGCGGACTGGTCAGCGGCGAGGTGCCCGGGTTGCTGTCGGTGGCCAGCGCCATCGGCACGCCTGCATCACGCAGGCCCTGGATGGGGGGCAACACGGTCTCGCGGGTGAAGTAGTAGGCGCCCGGAAGCAGCACGGCGACCGTGCCTGAGGCGCGCATCGCGGCAATCCCTGCTTCATCCAGGTGTTCGATGTGGTCCGCGGACAGTGCGCCATTGTGTGCGGCCAATTCCGCACCGTGCTGGTTGGACAGCTGCTCGGCGTGGATCTTGATGGCCAGCCCATGCTGTTTGGCAGCGTCGAAAACCTGTTGCGCCTGCGCCGGCGAGAACGCGATGTTCTCGCAGAAGATATCGACCGCTTCGGCCAGGCTTTCAGCTGCGATTGCCGGAATCATCACGGCGCAGACTTCGTTGATGTAAGCCTGTGCCTCATAGCCTGGCGGCACGGCATGTGCACCAAGAAAGGTCGGCGCGATCTCCACCTTGCGCAGCACGCCCAGCTCGCGCGCAACGCGTAGCTGCTTGCGTTCGTCGGCCAGGGTCAGGCCATAGCCGGATTTGATCTCGATGGTGGTGATGCCTTCGGCCAGCATTGCATCCAGGCGTGGCAGGCTGGCCTCGATCAAGGCCGCGTCATCGGCATTGCGGGTCGCGCTGACGGTGGAAACGATGCCGCCACCGGCCTTGGCAATCTGTGCGTAGGTCACGCCCTGCAGGCGCTGCTCGAACTCGCCTGCGCGGTTGCCGGCATAGACCAGGTGGGTATGGCAGTCGATCAGGCCGGGGCTGATCCAGCGGCCATTGCAGTCGATGCGGTTATCGGCTTCAAATGCAGGGGCATCTGCTGCTGGCCCGACATGCAGGATGCGGCCATCGCGGGCGGCGACAACACCGTCGCGGATGTTGCCCAGTCCGCCCGAGGCGTCGTCCAGGGTCATCAGGTTGGCGTTGTGCCATAGCGTGTCGCAGCGCATTGTCCCTCTCCTTGCCTATTTGTATATACAATAACGGCGACCATCGGAGAGTGTCCAGTGACAACGATCAAGCCAGCCTCAACGGTTCGTTTCCACGCCGCCCAGGCCTTGTTGCCGCAGGGCTGGGCGCAGGATGTGCGCATCGACAGCGTCGCCGGTCGCATCACCGCAGTAGCTGCAGGCGAAGCCTGGGACGGCCAGTCGCAGCGTCTGGACGTGGTGGTGCCGGGCCTGGGTAACCTGCACAGTCATGCCTTCCAGCGGGCGATGGCCGGGCTTACCGAGGTTGGGGGGCGCTCCGGCGACAGCTTCTGGAGCTGGCGCGAGCTGATGTACCGGTTCCTGGACCGGCTGGACCCGGAAACCTTCCAGGCCATTGCCGCGCAGGCCTACATGGAGATGCTGGAAAGCGGCTTCACCCGCGTCGGCGAGTTCCACTATCTGCACCACACCGAAAACGGCAGCCGTTACGCCGACCATGCAGAAATGTCGGTACGGGTTGCGGCGGCGGCGGATGAAACCGGTCTGGGCCTGACCCTGCTGCCGGTGTTCTACGCGCACAGCGACTTTGGCGGAGCCGCGCCGACGCCGGCGCAGCGGCGCTTCCTGCACGACATCGATGGTTTTGCGGACCTGCTTGAAGGCTGCAAACGTGCCCTGGCAGACACGCCCGATGCGGTGCTGGGGCTGGCCCCACACAGCCTGCGTGCCAGCACACCGGAAGAATTGCAGGCGTTGGTTGCATTGGCACCGGGCCCGATCCATATCCATATTGCCGAGCAGACCCGCGAAGTCGATGCCTGCCTGGCCTGGAGCGGTCAGCGACCGGTCGAATGGCTGTATGCAAATGCAGCTGTCGATGCGCGCTGGTGCCTGGTGCACGCCACCCACGTCAACGACAGGGAAGTGCAGTTGATGGCGGACAGTGGCGCGGTGGTCGGCCTGTGCCCTATCACCGAGGCGAATCTTGGCGACGGCCTGTTCCCGATGCGCGAGTTCGTGCGGACCGGCGGTCGTTTCGGCGTCGGTTCCGATTCCAATGTATTGATCGATGCGGCCGAGGAGCTGCGTCTGCTCGAGTACGGCCAGCGCCTGCAGTTGCGCGGGCGCAACGTGCTTTCGCCGGGCGATCTATCCAGCGGCCGCTGGCTTTACCAGCAGGCAGGCGAGGGTGGCGCACAGGCGTTGGGCGTGCAGGCGGGGTTGAGTGTGGGCGCTGCTGCTGATCTGCTGGAACTGGATGCCCAGCATCCGGCCCTGCTCAATCGCAGCGGTGACGCCTTGCTTGACAGCTGGCTGTTCGCCGCACGTAATGGCGCCCTTCGCAGCGTCTGGCGCAACGGTCGGGCCTTGGTCCGCGATGGTCGCCACGTGAACCGTGATGCGATCAGCGCGCGTTACCGTGCCGCGCTTGCGCGGATACTGGGCTAAGGTCGGTTATCGGCCAGACACCGTCTCTTTCAGGAAACCCGAGTGAAGGGCAAGAAAGCTCCCACCCTCAATCACCGCATCCGCAGTGACATCGAAGGCCGCATCCTCAGCGGCGAATGGGAGCCTGGCTTCCGTATTCCGTTCGAACACGAGTTGATGGAACAGTACGGCTGCTCGCGGATGACGGTGAACAAGGTGCTGACCGCGCTGGCCGAGAGCGGCATGATCGAGCGCCGCCGACGCGCCGGCTCGTTCGTGGCGCGGCAGCCACCGCACCTGGAGCAGGTGGCGCTGGAAATCCCCGACATCGAGGTGGCGGTCACCGACCGCGGCCACGAGTACGGTTTCCAGTTGCTGCAACGCGCGCACCGCAAGGCCGGGGAAACCTCGGCCGAAGAGCTGCAGCTGGTAGGTGACGGCAAGTTGCTGGCGATGCGCTGCCTGCACCTGGCCGACGGTAAGCCGCTGGCGTTGGAGCGCCGGTTGATCAATCCCGAAGCGGTGCCGGAAACCTTGAAGGTGGATTTCTCCATCCATGCGCCGGGCAGCTGGCTGCTGCAGAACGTGTCATGGACGCGCGGCCAGCATCGCATCAGCGCGGTGGCCGCGACCGCCGAGGAGGCTGCGTTGCTGAAGGTTGCGGTGGGCACGGCTTGCCTGGTCATTGACCGCCAGACCTGGCGTGGCGAACTGCCCATCACCTGGGTGCGGCAGATGTTCCTGGGCGATGCCTACGACCTGATTGCCCGCTTCGCACCGGGCGCCCGCTGATTCTGCGCGTCTGATTCAATCCGTCCGATTCAATCTCCAGCCGAGCCGATGGCCTGGCTGGAAGCTGCTGACTCTCAGATGGTGCTGCACTGCCGCCAGCGCACTGGCTCATCCACGCCGGGGCGAGGGTTGAGCTGCACGCGGGTAGTGCGCAGCGCCGGGTAGCGCTGCAGCTGCTGGCAGATCAGCGGCCACACCTGGGCGTCATCGCCACTGCGTTCCACCGACAGGGTGGAGCGGGTCAACCAGATGCCGCTGACCACGCCGGAAGTGCCGGCCAGGGCTTTTGAAACGGATTGCTGGTAGCGCAGCAAGGTGGCGGCGTCCGGGTCCTGCACAAGGTCGCCCGGGTGGGGGGCGCTCGCTGCGGCGGCGGCAGGCTTGGCGTTGCTGGGCTCAGCGGCAGGCTCGGCTGCAGCTGCAGCTGCAGCTGGAGCTGCCGGTTCGGCAGTTGGTTCGGCGACAACCTGCGGTGTCGTGTCGATCGGTGCGGCTGCTGGGGAATCTCCTTGCATGGTCATGTAGCCCATGCCGGCCAGCAGGCCCAGGGTCGCTGCCGCCAATCCGGCAATGCCTGTGTGGCGGACCGCTTCGCGGCGGGCGATGCCGGTGACCGTTTCGTGCGCTTCGGTGGGCATATAGGGCTTGAGCAGCTCCCACAACTGACGCGCATCGATGATTTCGATCGAGTGCTTTTCCGCCTCGGCCAGGCCGTCGCGCTCAACGTGGCCTTCGGTGATCAGCAGGCCGCCAGCGGCGCCGGTCAGGCTGATGGCCGAGGCAAGCTCATGGATGGCAGTCGCATCAAAGCGGTAGGCGCGGCCGTGTTTGCACGACACCAGCCAGCGCTGGCCGCCGCGCTGCAGCAGGAAATCGCTGCTGGTGCCGCGGTCGTTTTCATCGTCGTCGGTCAGCGGGTGCAGGTCGCGCTGCTCGGCCATGGCCT
Source organism: Stenotrophomonas sp. (assembly GCA_003248565.1). Lineage (GTDB taxonomy): Bacteria > Pseudomonadota > Gammaproteobacteria > Xanthomonadales > Xanthomonadaceae > Stenotrophomonas. The sequence continues at coordinate 908 of QFOV01000184.1, read as the reverse complement.
GGTGCACGATGCGGGAAAACTCCCGCCAGCGCATGCCAGCCAATGCCGCCAGGCCATGCTGGCGCTCGGTTTGACGACGGGCGACCAACCAGAGGTATGCAGAAGCCAGGCCCCACAAGAGCAACGCAAGCAACAGGGCCAGAATCCACGAAAACATCGACATACCTGAAAGCCTATAGATGGCGCCCAGTCTATCTTCCCTGACGACCGTAAGAGCAGGCTGACTTCGCCTTTTTGAACTGCGCCCGTGAATTAATCCGCAGGCGTTGTCGCCGGCCAGTAATGGCTGTCGGGTAGCGCCCGCGCGCCAAAGATGGCCTGACCGACCCGGACCACGCTGGCACCTTCCTCGATGGCGATCTCGAAGTCCCCCGACATGCCCATCGACAGCTCATCCAGCTCGATGTGGGCAGGTGCGTGCTGGCGCAGCTGATCGCGCAGCTCACGCAGACGAACGAAGCAGGCCCGGACCTGCGCCGGCTCGGCGGAGAACAGGGCCAGGGTCATCAGGCCACGGACCCGCAACGCGCCGGAGCGCGGCAGGGCCTGCAGGAAACCGGCGACCGCTTCGGGTGCCAGCCCGTACTTGCTGGCCTCGTTGGAGCTGTTCACCTGCACGAACACGTCCAGCGAGCGGCCTTCGGCCTGCAGCCGACGTTCAAGGGTTTCGGCCAGACGCAGGCTGTCCAGGGCCTGGAATTCGTCGGCGAAACGCGCCACCAGCTTGGCCTTGTTGGTCTGCAGGTGGCCGATCACCGACCAGCGCAGGTCGCCCAGATCCTGCATGGCCTCCCACTTGTGGTGGGCCTCCTGCACCTTGTTCTCGCCCAGCACGCGGCAACCGGCCTGATAGGCCAGGCGGATATGGGCTTCGTCGATGGTCTTGCTGACCGGCAGCAGTCGCACGC
>QFOV01000183.1 GCA_003248565.1 Stenotrophomonas sp. | reverse complement strand
GGGTGGCGATCCACTGGACGCCCTGCGCAGGCTCGGCGAGCTGCAGGTGATTGGTGGAGCGTTGCAGATACAGGCACCCTCCATCGGCCTGCAGACCCGAATTCCGCGTATCGACCTGCGCCTGCACGTGGACGGCGAGCGTCTTCGGGTAGGCGCCAAGGGCTGGATCGATACCACCGCTGCGCCGGTCACTGCGGTATTGGATTTCCAGCGCCAGCGCGGCGATGGCCAGGCCTGGTTCTCTGCCGATCCGGCCGAACTGGGTGCCTGGTCTTCGTTGTTGAGATTTGCCGGGGTGCAGCTGCGCCAGGGCAAGGGTGAACTGCAGGGCTGGGTGCAGCTGCAGGACCATCGCGTGGTGGCGGTCAGCGCCGTGGGCGAACTGGACGATGTGCAGCTTGCTGGTGCGCCGTTGCAGGGCGCTGCCGCACCGAGCGTGGCCTTCAACAAGCTGCAGCTGCGCGCGCGCTGGAAAGCGATTGACGGCGGCTGGCGGCTGGACGCGCCCAGGCTGCGGATCGCTACCGACAGCAACACCCAGTCACTGGATGGTTTGCTGCTGGCCGGCGGCATGCACTACGTGGTGCAGGGCAAGCAGCTCGATGCCGGTCCGATGCTGCAGGTACTCGCGCTCAGCGACCGCCTGGAGCCCAGCCTGCGGAACTGGCTGCATCGGTCCAAGCCATCGTTGAAGTTCGCCGATATCAGTCTGCTCGGTACTGCCGATGGCCCCTTGCGTGCCAGTGGCGAGCTGCTGGATGCCAGTTTTTCGCCGGTTGGTGGCAGCCCCGGCGTCACTGGTCTACGCGGGCATTTCGAAGGCGATGCACAGGCGTTTTCGCTGGGTCTGAAGCCGGACCATGTCGTGCGCTTTGATTGGCCGACCGGCTTCGGGGTGCTGCATGAGCTGCAGCTTTCCGGCGATCTGGTCGGCTGGCGCGAAGGTGCCGGTTGGCAGATAGGGACGCCGGCTTTGCGGGTGCAGGGCCAGAACTATGCTGCCGACGTGCGTGGCGGACTGTGGTTCCAGGGCGACGGCACCCGGCCATGGATCAGCCTGGCGGCCAAGATCGATGATGTGCCGATGACTGCGGCCAAGCAGTTCTGGGTGCGCTCGAGCATGAGTGACGCAGCGATCGGGTGGCTGGATGCGGCACTGGTGGATGGCACCTTGCGCGGCGGCACCGGGTTGGCCGTCGGCGACCTGGATGACTGGCCGTTCACCGGCAACAACGGTCGCTTCGAGGCGGGCGGGCATATCGACGATGGTTCGATCCGCTTCCAGCAGGACTGGCCGCTGATGCAGCACGTCAATGCCGATATCAACTTCATCGGCGGCGGTTTCGATTTGACGGGTCGCGGCGATCTGGCCGGGGTCAAGGTGGATCACCTGCGCGCTGGCATCGCCAGCTTCGCCGAATCCAAGCTGGTGGTGCAGGCCAGTACCGTCGACGAAAGCGCGCGCCTGTTGGCCATGCTGCGGCAGAGCCCGTTGCAGGCCAGCTATGGCGACACCCTGGACAACCTGAGCGTGGCCGGGCCGGCGGCGGTCAATTTCGATCTGCTGCTGCCGCTGCACCACGATGGTGGCGGGCATCTGCTCGGTGACGTCGATCTGCGCGATGTGCGCATGGCCGACAAGCGCTGGGACCTGCAGTTCGAGGGGGTGCGCGGCAAGGCCCAGTACAGCAGCGACGGCTTCGACGCGCCGGCATTGCAGGTGCGCCATCAGGAACGCGATGGGGTGCTGGCGCTGCGCGCTGGCAAGCCGGTGAAGGACCCCGCGCATGCCTTCGAGGCCGAACTGAGTGCGGATCTGGATGCGGGCAAGCTGCTGGACCGTGCGCCGGAGCTGGCTTGGCTCAAGCCCTACGTGCACGGCACTTCTGCGTGGACGGTCGGAGTCAGCCTGCCCAAGGAGCAGGCTGGCGTGCGCACTGGTCCGCCAACCCTGCTGACCCTGCGTTCGGACCTGCAGGGTACCCGTCTGCAGTTGCCGGCACCGTTGAACAAGCCGGCCGCCGATGCGCTGGCGACGACCGTGCAGGCGGCTTTGCCGATGGGCGCCGGGCGCATAGACGTGTCCTTCGGCAAGTTGATGGCCTTGGCTGCGCGCAGCCAGAACGGCAAGACCGGCGTACAGGTCACGATGGGCAGCGACACGGTCGATCATGAGCCGCCGGCCGATGGGCTGGTGGTCAACGGCCGTACCCCGTCGCTGGACGCGTTGGAGTGGATCAGCCTGGCGCGCGGCGACGGCAACGACACGGGCGATGGTGGCGTAGCGCTCAAGCAGGTGGACGTACTGGCTGACCAGCTGTTGATGGTGGGCGGGCGCTTCGCGCAGACCCGGTTGCAGCTGCGGCCCGGTGCCGACGCTGTGGCAGTGCAGCTTGATGGCCCAGCCCTGGCCGGCAACCTGCGCGTCCCTACCGCCGATGGCGGCACGGTGAGTGGGCAACTTTCGCGGGTCTATTGGCAGGCGGCAAAGGCGGCGACGGCCGAATCCAGCGACACCCCGGCCGAACCGATCAACCCGGCCAACATCCCGCCGCTGGCACTGGATATCGACGACCTGCAGTTCGCCACGATCAAGCTTGGCCAGACCCGTCTGCGCACGCGCCCGACCGGTGACGGCCTGCAGGTGCAGGAGCTGGCCATCCGCGCGCCCAAGCAGGTCATCGACGTGCACGGTGAGTGGCGTGGCATGGGCGCACAGGCCCGAACCCAGGCCACGGCGCAGGTACAGAGCGAAGACCTGGGTGACCTGTTGCAGCGCCTTGGCTATGCCGGGCAATTGCGTGGCGGCCAGGGCAAGGTGAACCTGCAGACCGGTTGGCAGGGCGGGCCGATGGCCTTCAACCTGGCCACGCTGGAGGGCGGCATGGACATGAACCTGCGCAATGGCCAGCTGCTGGAAGTCGACCCCGGCGCCGGTCGCGTGCTCGGCCTGCTGAGCGTGGCGCAGCTGCCGCGACGCCTGCTGTTCGACTTCCGCGACCTGTTTTCCAAGGGTCTGGCGTTCAACCATGTCGAGGGCGCGATGCGCTTTGGTGATGGCCAGGCCAATACCGACAAGATCGCCATCGAGGCACCGGCGGCGGAGATCACCATTCGCGGCCAGGCTGATCTGGTGGCCCAGCAGTTCAACCAGACCATAGATGTGAACCCGCGTTCGGGCAATCTGCTCACGGTGGTTGGTGCGGTGGCCGGTGGCCCGGTAGGCGCGGCAGTGGGCGCCGCAGCCAATGCGGTGCTGGGCAAGCCACTGGGCGAGATCGGCTCCAAGACCTATAAGGTCACCGGGCCATGGAAAGATCCCAAGGTCGAAGTGCTGGACCGTGACGCCGCCCGTCTGCCGCCTCCGGTAGTTACCCCCGGCGCTGCCAGCAACCCCTGAATCAGTGCAGGCTTGCATGCAGCGGGCCTGCCCCCATCTGGATAGTCATGACCGATAACGCACTCTCGCTCGCCGAAACCCGCCTGCTGCTGCCTGCAGGACTGGATGCCAATCGCCTTGAACGCACCTTTGGCACCTTGCTGGGGCCGGGCATCGATTTTGGCGACCTGTACTTCCAGCATTCACGCCGCGAGAGCTGGAGTGTCGAGGACGGCATCGTCAAGGACGGTGCGCATTCGATCGAGCAGGGCGTGGGCGTGCGCGCGATTGCCGGCGAGAAGACCGGCTTTGCCTACTCGGACGATATCCAGCCGGCAGCCCTGCTGGCCGCAGCACAGTCGGCACGTGCCATCTCCCGCGAGGGCGGTGAGCAGAACGTGCGCTCGCTGGTGCGCGGCAGTGGTCGCGCGCTGTACCCGGCGCTGGACCCGGTGGACAGCATCGGCAACGAGACCAAGGTGGAAGTGCTCAAGCGTCTGGATCGCTACCTGCGTGCGGCCGATACCCGCGTGCAGCAGGTGATGGTGAGCCTGTCCGGCGGCGTCGATACGGTGCTGATCGCGCGCAGCGACGGCGTGTTGGCCGCCGACGTGCGCCCGCTGGTGCGTTTGAACGTACAGGTCATCGTCGAGCAGAACGGCCGCCGCGAGTCCGGCTATGCCGGCGGCGGTGGCCGCTACAGCTATGAAGAACTGTTTGCCGGTGAGCGCCCGGAAGCCTTCGCCCGCGAAGCGCTGCGCCAGGCGTTGGTGAATCTGGAAGCCATTCCAGCCCCGGCTGGGGTGATGCCGGTGGTGCTCGGCCCGGGCTGGCCCGGCGTGCTGCTGCACGAAGCGGTCGGCCACGGCCTGGAAGGTGATTTCAACCGCAAGGGCACCAGCGTCTATGCCGGTCGCATCGGTGAGCGCGTGGCTTCGCCGGGCGTGACGATTGTCGATGACGGCACCCTCGATGGCCGCCGTGGTTCGCTCAATATCGATGACGAAGGCACCCCGACCCAGTGCACCACGCTGATCGAGGACGGCATCCTGGTTGGCTACATGCAGGACACGCTCAACGCGCGTTTGATGGGTGTTGCGCCGACCGGCAACGGCCGCCGCGAATCGTTCGCGCACATGACCATGCCGCGCATGACCAACACCTACATGCGCGCAGGCAACCATGACCCGGAGGAGATGATCCGTTCGGTGAAGAAGGGTTTATACGCGGTCAACTTCGGCGGTGGCCAGGTCGACATCACCAGCGGCAAGTACGTTTTCTCGGCGACCGAGGCCTACCTGATCGAAGACGGCAGGATCACCGCGCCGGTGAAGGGCGCGACGCTGATCGGCAATGGCCCGGAGACCATGCAGAAGGTGCGCATGATCGGCAACGATCTGGCGCTGGATGAAGGCGTGGGTATCTGCGGCAAGGACGGGCAGAGCGTGCCGGTCGGTGTTGGCCAGCCGTCGTTGCTGATTGATGGGCTGACGGTGGGTGGTACGCAGGCCTGAGGGTGCGGTTAAGGCTGAAGAGCTCCTCATCCGCCCCCCGCCTTCGCGGGGGCAGGCTCTTCGGGCACCTTCTCCCGTAAACGGGCGAAGAACCTGTCCCCGCGAAGGCGGGGATGCCCCGCAAGGGGCGGATGAGGGGAAGCTTTTCGCTACAGAACCAAACCAGCAGCAAGGCCCCTCAATCCAGATCAATCCTGCTCGTCGTCGCCTTCCACATCATCAGCAGCATCGTCATCATCGCCACCCACTTCCGCTGCCGCGCTCAACACCGGCACCAGCATCAGCTCGCGCAGTACCTGGTAGATCTCGCGGTAGGCGCGCGGCGGCTTGTTCTTGGCCTTCTCGGCCAGTGCGTTGCGCACCAGCGTGCGCAGGGCCTGACGGTCGGCCTCGGGATGCTCGTCCAGCAGCTCGCCCAGGGCGACATCACCCTCGGCCAGCAGCCGCTCACGCCAGCGCTCCATGCGGTGCATGATCGCCACTTCGCGGCGCGAAGTCTCGCTGTTGGCGTCCAGTGCATTGCGGATCGCATCCAGCGTCTCGTCTTCCTCGCGGCGCATCTGCTTGGCCAGGAAGGCCAGCTGGCGCTTGCGCGCGCCGTGCGAGGTGATGCGCTTGGAGTACTCGATGTGTTCCAGCAGGCCTTCCGGGATCGGCAGGCGCGCCAGCTGCGCCGGGGTCAGCTCCACCAGGGTTTCGCCCAGCGCCAGCACTTCCAGCGCTTCGCGCCGGTTCTGGCTACGGCTTTCGCCCAAAAATTCACCGGTTTCTTGATCGCGTCCGCGCATCGCACTGCTACCTACTAAACTTCATGACAGGAAAGCCTGGCGCTCGCCGGGCTTCACGAAAAATCCACGTCACGCCGCCGCCAGTCATGCAAGACCGGGCAGTTGTGAAAGGATTTGGCCACCAAGGATAAAGCATTGAACGCCATTAGCACCGATAAGCCTGCCGCCGACGACAGCCTGCAGCGCCTGGAACGCCTGACCGGCATCTCCCAGCGCCTGCTGGAACGGGCCCGCGCCATGGGCGCCAGCCAAGCCGAGGTCAGCTGCAGCGAGGACCGTGGGCTGGACGTGAACGTGCGCCTGGGCGAGGTGGAGACGGTCGAAGCCACCCACGACCGTGGCATTGCGGTGACCGTGTACTTCGGCCAGCGCAAGGGCAGCGCCAGCACCGCCGACCTGCAGGAAGCCAGCCTGGAGGCCACCGTGGCCCAGGCTTGCGCCATCGCGCGCCATACCGAGGACGATCCGGCCTCCGGCCTGGCCGATCCGGCGCTGATGGCCACCGAGTTCCCGGACCTGGACAGCTGGCACCCCTGGGAGCTGAGCGCCGAGCAGGCGCTGGACCTGGCGCTGGCCTGTGAGTCGGCCGGCCGCGCCAGCGACAGCCGCATCAGCAACTCCGATGGCGCCTCGGCCTCCACCGCGCAGAGCGTGTCGGTGTATGCCAACTCGCATGGTTTCATCGGCCGTGATCGCAGCAGCCACCATTCCATCGGTTGTGCGCTGATCGCAGGGCAGGGCGACGGCATGCAGCGTGATGGCTGGTACACCAGCGCCATCGCCGGCTGCAGCCCCGTTCGCTGCCGACCGGTGAGGTGCAGGTGCTGTTCGCAGCCGAAATGGCGCGCTCCCTGATTGGCCATCTGCTCAGTGCCGTATCGGGTGGCGCCCTGTATCGCCGTGCCAGCTTCCTGCTCGACAGTGTGGACACCCAACTGTTCCCGGACTGGTTCGCCATCGATGAGTTGCCACTGCTGCGTCGCGGCCTGCGCTCCAGTTCCTACGACGGCGAAGGCGTAGCCACCCGCAACTCGGCCTTGATCACCGACGGCGTTCTGCAGCGCTACATCCTGGGCAGTTACTCGGCGCGCAAGCTGGGCCTGCAGACCACGGCCAATGCCGGTGGCGTGCATAACCTGAAAGTGAAGGCCAATGCAGGCGACCGTGCATCCATGCTGTCGGGTATGGGCACGGGTCTGCTGGTGACCGAATTGATGGGGCAGGGCGTGAATGGAATCACCGGTGATTACTCACGCGGTGCCGGTGGCTTTTGGGTGGAGAACGGACAGATCGCTTACCCGGTGGACGGCATCACCATCGCCGGCAACCTCAAGCAGATGTTTGCCGGCATCGAGGCGGTGGGCACCGATGTGGACCCGCGCTCGCATGTTTCCACCGGCTCAATACTGGTCGGCAAGATGACCGTGGCAGGTAATGATTGACGCAGTCTTGCCAAACAGCGGACTATTCTCATGTGGAAGTAGATGTACTTCCTATAGCTACCTACCTTCATGGATAAGCCCTTTACAAGGATCTTGGGGAAACAATGAGCGATTACCAGACCACTCCGCCGCCGGCACCGACCAGCGCCGGCGCTTCCGATGACAACAGCATTGCAATGCTGGTGCACCTGTCGGGCATCTTTTTCAGCTTCATCGTGCCGTTGATCGTTTGGCTGGTGAACAAGGACAAGCCGGAAAAGGCCTTCTTGAACGCCAACTCCAAGGAAGCGCTGAACTTCCAGCTGACGCTGCTGGGCGCTTACTTCATCAGCGGCATCCTGATGGTCGTGCTGATCGGCTTCCTGACCTATGCCGTGGCATGGATCGGTGGCCTGGTGTTCGCGATTCTTGCTGGCCTGGCTGCCAACAAGGGCGAGACCTACCGCTATCCGCTGACCATCCGCCTGATCAAGTAATCGGCGCGATGCTTGTTTGACAAAAAGCCCGGGTTTCCCCGGGCTTTTTGTTGTCTGCGGTGTTTCTTGCCCTCCCTTCCACGCAGCGAAGGGGAGGGGGGCTTTGCCTTGCGTTGTTGGTTTGTGAGCTTCGCGGCTTACGCCGCTCCCACAAGACCAGCAGGGCTGCGCTCAATGCGAGCGACGCACCGTCAGCTCGGCCAATGCCGACAAGGCTGCCGCACGCTGACCGAACGGTATCAATGCTGCCTGCATTGCCGTTGCCAGCTCGGCCAGTGTGGCCTTGGCACCCTCCATGCCCAGCAATGAGGGGAAGGTCGACTTGTCCTGCGCCTGGTCCTTGCCGGCGGTCTTGCCCAGCTGCTCGGAGCTGGCCTCGACATCGAGGATGTCGTCGCGGATCTGGAAAGCCAGGCCCAGGGTGTCGGCGAAGCTGTCCAGCTGTGCAAGCTGGGCGTCGCTGGCCTCACCACACAGTGCGCCCATGCGCACCGCGGCGCGGATCAGTGCACCGGTCTTCATCGCATGCATGCGCTTGAGGTCATCCAGTGCCTGCTGCTGACCGGTGGCGTCGATGTCCAGCGCCTGGCCGCCACACATGCCGGCAGCGCCGGAGGCACCGGCCAATGTCTTCATGCAGTTCAGCGCCAATGCCGGTGGCATCCAGGCGTCGGCGAGGATCTCAAAGGCGCGGGTCTGCAAGGCATCACCGGCAAGGATCGCGGTGGCCTCGTCAAAGGCGATATGGGTGGTCGGGCGGCCGCGGCGCAGGGCGTCATCGTCCATTGCGGGCAGGTCGTCATGCACCAGCGAATAGGCGTGGATGAACTCGACCGCGATCGCCGCAGCGTCCAGGCGCGCTTCGTCGGCGCCGAACAGATAGCCGGTGGCGTAGACCAGCATCGGCCGCATGCGCTTGCCACCGCCAAGCGCCGCATAGCGCATGGCCTGGTGCAGGCGTTGTGGTGCAAGCTCCGGGTCGGGTAGGGCGTCCTGCAGCTGTTCTTCGGTGCGTTCCAGCCAGCGGGTGAGCAGGGCGTCAGTCTTCATTGCCGCTGCTTTCAAAGGGTTCGGATTTCTCCGGCTGGGCCGGGTCGGTCACCAGGCGTACGCGCAGTTCGGCCTGTTCCAGCGCCTGTTGGCACTGGCGGTAGAGACCTACGCCGCGTTCGTATGCGGTCAGCGACTGGTCCAGACTCAGGTCGCCAGCTTCCATCTTCTCTACCAGCTGCTCCAGTTCTTCGAGCGATTGCTCGAAGTGGGCCACAGGTGAGGTTTCATTGGGGGACTTCTTTGCCATGGTGCAAGTGTGAGCGGCCAGCGGGAAAGGGTCAATTCACCGGATCTGGCGGCAGCCATTGCAGTGAGGCACCACGCGCCTGCAACCACGCCTGCAGCGGGGCTGAGATGACCCGATCCGCCGCCGCCAGAACCTTGCCGTCGGCGCAGAGCAGTGGCATCTGCGCGCGCAACCAAGGGGGCACGCCCACCTGTTGCAGGCAATGCTTGAGTTGATGGCTGTGGCTGCGGCCCGGCAGCTGGATACGCTCGCCACCGTGGCGTTGACGCAACTGCAGCGGTTCATCGAAGGCCTTGGCGCCGTGCAACAGCAGTTTGCCGCCGTCGGGAAGATCCACCGGTTGGGTGCCGTCCCAGTGACGCGTCCAGCCCTCGGGCCAGGGCTTGATCACGGCGGTTGCATGTAGCTGGTCACGCCAGCGCACGATGCGGGCCTGCTGCCAGCGGAACTCGGCCTGCTGGTCATGGCCAGCGGCCAGCAGCTGTTGCTGGATTGCCTGTACGCCGTTGGCCGGCAGTGCTGGCAGACCCTGTTGCTTCGCCCACAAACGCAGTACGCGGGATTGCTGTGATGTAGCAAGTTGCTCGAGTTCGCTCAGCAGCAGTGCGTTCTCCGTGCCCTGGCAGCGCTGCAGCAGGCCTGCATCATCCTCATGCAACAGCGCCACTGCCTGTGCCGCAAGTTCGGCGCTGCGTGCCATCGCTGCGGCTGCATGTGGCCAGCGCTGGCGCAGCAGCGGTAGCACCTGCAAGCGCAGGAAATTGCGGTCGAAGTCCGCACTGCCGTTGCTGGGGTCCTCGATCCACTGCAGCTGATGCTGGCTGGCATAGGTTTCCAGCGCGCTGCGCGCCACCTGTAGCAGTGGCCGCCACAAGATGTTGGTTCCGAAACTGCGTTCTGCCTGCATCGCGGCCAGACCATCGACACCGGCGCCGCGCAGTGC
>QFOV01000182.1 GCA_003248565.1 Stenotrophomonas sp. | reverse complement strand
GTGCCACCGGAGCCGATCCGTGCATTGTTCGATACCGGCCCGCGCGACCTGCTGGCACATGCGATCCGTCTGCGCCTGCGTGGCGATACCCCGTTTGGCTACTACAACAGCTGGACCAATACCGATCACCCCGATTTCAGCGAAGCCAAGCTGTCCAACAGCTCACGGCTGAAGCTGTTCCAATCGGCTGGCATCCAGATCAAGCAGGTGGAGCAGGTGCTGTCGGCCGTCAACGCCGATGCGATTGCCGCCCTGCACCTGAAGGTCGAACCCGGCACCGCTTTGTTGGCGCTGGAGCGCCGCTCCTATGACGGCGACGGCAACATGGTGGACCTGCTCAGCGTGCTGTACCGGCCGGACCAGTTCACCTACCAGATGACCCTGGACGTGGATGCCGGTGGGCATGATTGAAGGCGGCCGGGCCATGCCCGCCTGAGGCTTTCCCGGTGATGCCCTGTAGTGCCGAGCCATGTTCGGCAGGAGCTTTACCGGTAATGCCCCCTGCCGAGCATGGCTCGGCACTACATCTGGAGCCTTCCCGGGGAATGCCCCTGCCGAACATGGCTCGGCACTACAGCTGCCCCCAAGCCAGACCAGCTTCACTGGACAATTTGTCCGGACATATTGCAGGATTGGAACAGGTATGACCTTTCCACGTTCCTGATCCAGGAGTCCGGCATGTTGACCGAAGTGAAGGCAGTCACCCTTGGCGTAAGCGACCTGCAGCGAGCCTGCGCCTTCTATGAGAACGCACTTGGTTACCGTGTACAGGCACGCGGGGCGCTGCACGCCGGACTGGCGCCGCTATGGCGTTTCGATGCCACGCTGCGCGGCGAGTACGCCGTCATCGCGCCCGACGACTCGGGATTGGGGAGGATTCGACTGGTCGCCTTCGACGCACCCGGGCAGCGGCTGTGGAACGCCGACAACCTCTACAACGGCAGCGGCTACTACGCACTCAACTTCCGCTGCGCGGATGCGCTGGCAACAATGCAGGCAATCACTGCGGCCGGCGGCAGCAGCGCGCATGAGCCCAGCTATTGGGAAGTCAGCGAGCAGGTCGCGGTACGCGATTCAATCAATGATGATCCCGATGGCATCCGCCTTGACGTGTTCTCCTACGAGCGCGGCGGCGAGCTGCGTGGCCCGCTGGACACCGATGTCAGCGTGGTGCAGACCATTGCCCTGGCCACCCGCGATGTAGCGCGCTCGGTGGACTTCTACAAGGCGCTGGGTTTCGAGGTGTTGTTCGACCGCGTGCTCGACTTCCCCGAGCTGCAGACACTGCTGGGCACGGACCGTCCGGTGCGCATCCACAACGTCAACCTGATCAAGGACGGACACATCGTGCCCGGCCGTGTGGAGATGTTCGCCTATCTCGACATGCAGCACCTGCCCGATGCACCGCTGCGCGATGTCGCGGTGCCGCCGAATATTGGCATCCTCTCGGCCACACTGCTCAGTGATGCGCTGGACGCCGATGTGGAGCGGCTGCAGCAACTGGGCGCGCAGCTGATCGCACGTGACGTCCTCGATGTGCCCGGCTTCGGGCATTGCGCCATCGTCACCTTGCTCGGCCCGGATGGTGAACAGCTGGAGCTGCTGCAACCGGCCTGATGCGTGCACAGCGCAGCCGCCCTGAAGCGGCTGCGCTGTATCGGCTCAGCGTGCTGCCAGCTGTGCCGTCAACGCGGCGGTGCGCCCCTGATAGTCGTCCCGGGGATCGGCATGCAACGTCACCGGCGCCTGCAAGGCCAGTAGTTCGCGCTCGATGTCCGCCACCGCAACGCCGGCAAACAGCACCGGCAACTGCGAACCAAGCCGCAACAGCTCGACCACATTGGCGTGCACCTGTGCGGTCTCCGGGCCCGCCACCAACCTGCGCGCGGCGGCGCTGGGCGCCAGCCACGGCCACAGCAGGTGGCGCTCACGCTCCCACTGCCAGACTTCGGCCATATGACCGCCGGCGGCGTGAACGGCAGGATCCGGCAACTGTGCGAGCAGGCGCTCGCACTCGCCAGCCCGCAGCAGCCACGGCTTGTGCAGCACCACCTCACTCAGGCGCGTGCCCAACCATTCGGCCAGCGCGGGCACATACGCTGCCGCGCCTTCCTGTGCATGCAATGCAACGGCCTGATCCGGCGCCAGATCGGCAATTACCGCACGCAACGCCGTCTGCATGGTCTCCGCGCTCAACGGTGCGCAGATCTCGGCCGAACCCGCGTGGCCAGGCAGCTCGATGGCGATCTGGGTACGTGCATCCTCCGGCAACGCTGACACCGGCAACGGTGCCTGTCCCGGCGCATGGATATGCAGCACGGCATCTGCAGTACCGCGTCGCAGCCGCACCGCCACCTCGCCAAGCGCGGTGTCGATGACACGCCGTGTCCAGCCCTGCAGCTCACGTGCGGACAGTTCCACGGGCGCGGCGGGCGGCACGGCGTATTGCTGCAGGATCGTGTCCATGCGTCCATGCAGGCCCTCCACACCGCCGGGCTCTTCCACGCTGATCACGTTGTCCGGCAATGCGGGCAGGCGCTGCCGATGGCTCAGCAGCACATCATCGTGCCGATAGACCAGCCAGACTGGGCAACGCAGCTCGCCAACGCGTTGGCGCTCGCTGTAGCGGAACGCGGCGCCATAGCCGCTGCGGTAGTTGTCGCCGACATCGAGGATGTCCATCGCCGCCTCGTGCGTGCCCTGCGCGCTATACGGCTGCAGTGCAATCGCGCACTCGGCGGATGGATCGCACCATGGGAAGAAGTACAGCTGCTCACGCATGCGCGACCACAGCCAGCGCAGGTGCGCGCCATCCCATGTCGGCAGGAATACCGGGAGGTATTTGTCGCTATAGCGTGCGCGCTCGGCATCGTTGAACAACGCGTAGCCATCGATGATCAGGCAATGCAGGCGCTGTGGCGCCATCCACGCCAGATGCATGCCGATCAAACCGCCGGTGTGCATCCCGAACAGAGCAAAGCGCTCGATACCCAGCGCATCGGCAAACTCCAGGGTGGCTTCGGCAAAACGATCGATGCCCGGTGAAGCATCCGCCAATGCATCGGAATAGCCAAAGCCCGGAGTATCCGGTGCGATCACCGTATAGCGATCGGAGAAGCGCCCGATCATCTGCAACCACATGCGCGAGTTCTGTGGCGACTGATGCAGCAACAGCAGCACCGGCCCCTGCCCTGCATATCGGTAATGCACGGTGCGATCACCGATGCGGATGAACTGGCGACGGACGGACGTTGCGGTCTGCATGGGCGTAATCACGGTGGTCGATATGACTATTGTTATATCAATAAATCAATCAAGCCTGCGTACTGAGCGGCCTGCCAAAGCGCCGGTTTGCAGTGTGTGCTGCATTTGCAGCACACACGGGAAATGACCTATCGACCACACCTATAGGACAAATAACCCTTCCCATTCATTTCCATAAAAGTCATTTATTTCAACAGGATGTCGTCATTTCCAGCGTTCGGCAGCGGGCGTAAAAAACCTGCAATAGTCCTGTTGATTGTCCGGACAAATGGCGGAATACTCCTTAGGAAGCATTGATATATCTATATGTCCTTGCTTCCCCCCACCCGACCGAGCTTTTCCTTCATCACGCTACGAGGCGAGTCATGAAAGATGTTCTGTACCGGAGTGCGTTAACAGTTGCGATCATGACGGCCATCGGCAGCGGCGACGCCTACGCCCAGTCGTCCGACAAGGATGCTGTGCAGCTTGACCAGGTCAGCGTGACCGCCCAGCGTCGCGAAGAACAGATCCAGAAGACCCCGCTCAGCATGAGCGTGATCAGTGGCCCGGCGCTGGATCGCATGCAGATCAAGCGCGTGGACGACATCAAGTTCACCACGCCCAACATCATCATCGAACAGAACACCGGCACCAGCTCCGGCGCCAAGATCATCATGCGCGGTGTCGGCGCCGATGAGTCGATGTTCACCAACGATCCAGCGGTGGCACTGTACATAGACGACGTCTACATCGCCCGCCAGAACGGCGCGATGTTCGACCTCTACGACGTGGACCGCATCGAAGTGCTGCGCGGCCCGCAGGGCACGCTGTACGGCCGCAACGCCACCGGCGGCGCCATCCGCTACATCTCGAAGAAGCCGACCGGTGAGGAGAAGCTGAGCTTCGATGGCAGCATCGGCAACGTTGGCCGGTTCGATGGCCGCGCGATGTTCACCACCCGCATCGGCGAGACGCTCGACGTCTCGGCGGCGGTATTGAGCCGCAATCGCGACGGCATCATGCATGACATCACCAACAACCGCTGGGTCAATGACCAGGACGTGCTGGCCGGGCGCCTGGCCTTCGCCAGCACCTGGGGCGAGTCGTCCTATGCGACGCTGAGCATCGATCGTCTGCGCGAGCGTTCCACCCCGGCCTGGGGCACGCCGGTTGCGCTGGACACCACGACCGACACGGTCTCGCCGAAGCTGGGCAGTTACTACAAGACCGAAACTGACACGCGCGGCCTCAACGATCTGGATCAGTTCGGCATTGCGCTGACCAACGAAACCGACTTCGGCGCATTCTCCTGGCGCAGCATCGCGCACTACCGCACCCTCGAGCACCATTTCTACATGGACGTCGATGGCACCAGCCAGATGCGTTACCACCTGGAACAGGACCAGAAGCAGAACCAGAAGGGCTATGAAGCGCAGTTCACCTCGCAGCTGGACGGTCCCTTCAGCTGGGTGGCCGGTGTGTTCGCGTTCTGGGAACACAACAACCAGCCGACCCGCAACGACATCTTCACCCGTGGCGGTACCAACTTCGTCGAGCAGGACACCTCGGCCTATGCGCTGTATGCGCAGGGCGACTACAAGTTCAACGACAAGCTGACCTTGACCCTTGGCGGGCGCTACAGCTACGAGAACAAGGACTTTTCGGTGCGCTCGGTGAAGGCCAACGGCGATCCCAACTACAGCAAGGCGCTGGAGAAGAGCTGGAACCGGCCTGACTGGAAAGTGCTGCTGTCGTATGACTTCAGCGATAACGTGATGGGCTATGCCAGCGTCACCACCGGCTTCAAGAGTGGCGGCTTCAACGGCCGCGGCACCACCTATGCCACGGTGACACCCGTCGACGCGGAGACGCTGCGTGCTTACGAAGTTGGCGTGAAATCCACGCTGTGGGACAACCGCCTGCGTTTGAATGCCGATTACTACCGGCTGGATTACGACGGCATCCAGCTGACCGCGGTCAACTCGGACGGCGTCTTCGTGATGACCAACGCCACCGGCGCGCTGATCCAGGGCATCGAAGTCGAAGCGCAGGCGCAGCTGACCAGCAAGCTGCGCGTGGACGCCAGCATCGGCACCATCGACGGCGAGTACAAGGACTATGCGGCGGTCAATGCCGCCTACTTCAGAGGCCGCTCGATGAAGAGCTCGCCGGACATGCAGTGGACCCTGGCAGGCACCTACGTGCAGCCGGTTGGCAATGCCGACCTGGTGTTCAGTGCGCAGGCGCGTCACACCGATGAGTACTACCAGAACCAGGACACCTCGCGGCTGATCATGACCCGCGCCAGCACCGAGTACAACGCACGCATCTCCTATGAGCCACGCGATGCCAACTGGTCGGTGGCGGCATGGGGCAAGAACCTCGGCGACAAGTTCTATTCCACCGGTGGCTTTGATATCGCCGGACTGGGCATCGGCGTGATCTACCCGAACGTGCCGCGCACCTACGGGGTCGAGTTCAAGTACCGCTTCTGGTAAGCCTTCACTGCCTGCTGCACCCATCGCTCCCGACCGGGAGCGATGTTTTTTGCGGATAACGATGCTCCCAACCGGGAGTGATGTCTTCTGGAGACCACGATGGACTATCAACTGCTGTTGCTGCTGCACCTGCTGATCGGCGGCTATTGGCTGGGCGGCGACCTGGGTGTGTTCTACATCGCTGGTAAGATCGCCGACCCTGCACAGCCACTGCCGGTGCGGCTGTTCTCGGCAAAGGCGATGATGCTGCTGGACATGATCCCGCGTACCTGCCTGATCATGGCCCTGGGCACCGGCCTGACCATTGCCACCAAGGCCGGGCTGCTGCCCCTGGATGGCTGGTTGTGGTTGGTGTGGGTGGGCACGCTTGCATGGCTGGGCCTGGCCTGGGCAGCCTTCATCAAGGAGCATTCGGCCAGCGGCCTGCGCATCGCGCGCGTGGATTTCTACCTGCGCCTGCTGGTGCTGGTCGGCTGTGTTGCGGCCGGCATCGATGCGCTCAGCGACGGTGGCTATATCGCGCAGAGCCGCTGGTTGGGGGCAAAGCTCATCCTGTTCGCCGGCATCATCAGCATGGGCCTGCTGGTGCGCGTCCAGCTGCGTCCGTTTGGCCCGTTGTTTGGCAAGGTGGTGACCGGTACCGCAAGCGATGCCGAGCAACAATCACTCAAGCAACTGGTGGCGCGGGTGAAGATCCCGGTGCTGTGCATCTGGATGATCATTCTGGTGATCATGGTGCTGGGCAAGCTCTGCGCGGGCCTTTGCTTTGACGACGTCGCACAGCCTTGCTTTTGTGGGAGCGGCGTAAGCCGCGAAGCAAGCACATGTTCAGACGGCAGGTATGCAGAGTGCTCCAGCAACATCAGCTTCGCGGCTTACGCCGCTCCCACAACAGATACCGGCACCTTCGGTTATGGCTCAGCCCTCAAGCTACTCCACGCGCCAAGGGAGAATCCGCATTTGCACCCTCGCCCGCTGCTCCAGAAAACGCCAGCCTCCGCTCATCGCGCACGAAAAACGAGGCCAACAGACCAATCGCCACCAGCACCGCGATCAGCGTGAACGCAACGTGGTAGTTGCCGAAGTGATCGAACATCACCGCGGTCAGCCAGATGCCCAGCCCGGCAGACGTAGCGTCCATCAACGAGATCGTGCCGAGGATCTTGCCAGCGGCGCTGAGCCCGAATGCCTCGACGATCTGCAGCTGCAGGATCGCGTACAGGCCACCCCAGCCCAGGCCCATCACGATCAGACCACTCCACAGCAGCTCGCGCTGCTGCAGGGCGATGATCATCGAGCCCAGCGCCATCAGCGCAACGTTGCAGACGAATACTTTCTTCGAGGTCGTCATGTCGGCGAGGAAGCCAAACAGGAACTTGCCGACCATGCCCAGGCCGAACAGCAGGAACATGCCATCTCCTGCCTGCTCGCCGCTGAAGCCCAGGTCCTTCATGTTGAGGATCAGGTGCGAGGACAGCGACATGATTCCCCAGAACGTGGTCACCGCCACGACGGCCAATGCCCAGAACGTGCGGGTGCGCAGCGCCTGCCGGTAGCCCAGGTCCGGCAGGCTGCAGACGCGGCCAGGTGTGCTGTTGTTGCTTGCCTGGCCATCTCCCCAGGGACGCAGGCCGTTGCTGCCCGGCGAGCGGACCAACGCCAGGCAGAGCACGAACAGAGCCACGGGTATCACTGCCATCAGCAGGAAGCTGCCCCGCCAACCATGCTCCGGCAGCAAGCCGATGATGATCTTGGGCACCAGCATTCCGCCCAGGCTGCTCCCCACCAGCGCAATCCCCAGCGCCGTGCCGCGCCGCGTCTGGAACCACTGCGACACCATGATCACCGCCACGCACAGGCCACTGCTGACCACTACCGCGGCAAAGCCGACATGGATCAGGTACACGTGGGTGATGGAGTGCACCTGTGAGTAGGCGGCGTACAGCACTGCCAGCAGCAGGCTGCCAAACAAGGCCAGGCTGCGTACACCGACGCGGTCGATCAAGGCGCCGACAAAGGGTGACATCAGCGCTGCCAGCAACAGGTTGAACATGTCGCGGAACTTGAGCTGGCCACGGCTCCAGCCGAATTCGTCCAGCAGCGATGGATCGAAGGCGGTGATGCCGGTCATGGTCATGCCATTGGAGATCGCCAACATCAGCATGGCCACGATGCAGATCAGCCACGGGTAGAAACGTTTCATC
>QFOV01000181.1 GCA_003248565.1 Stenotrophomonas sp. | reverse complement strand
AGTGATGAGCTGGAACCCGGTGGTACGCGGCTACCAGTGGTCCGACGACAACGCGGTGGAAGTTGAGAAGGGTTGGATCCAGAAGGCCGATACGCTGGAAGAGTTGGCAGCGCAGATCAACCGCGATCCGGCCAAGCTGCGTGCCGAGGTTGAGCGCTACAACGCGGCCTGTGCAGCGAGGAATGATGCCGATTTCGGGCGTAACCCGGAGACCTTGTTCCCGATCGCGCAGGCGCCGTTCTATGCAATGCGGATTGATCCGGTGATCGTGTGCACGGGCGGTGGCGCGCGACGCAACATCAAGTCCGAGGTGTTGGACCATGATGGCAAGCACATCCCGCGTCTGTATGAAGCCGGTGAGATGGGGTCGATGTTCTCCGATCTCTATCAGAACGGTTCGTACCTTACCGAGGCAATGATCTCTGGACGCGCTGCGGGTCGTGAAGTCGTAGGCCTTGGCAACTGGGAGGCTTGAGCATGAAGGTTGCTACCCCCGCGATGAAGCTGGATATGCGCATCAATGACGTGAAGGCCGAGGAAGGGCTGCTGGTGATGGAGGGTGTTGCGGGGATGCTGCCGTGCAAGACCAGTCTGACGCCTGCTGAGTTTCGACAGATGATGAAGCTGGCGCTGCGGCCGAGTGTGTTGGCGTTGTTGTTCAAGAAGTGAGCAGAAGCATGCCTGCTTGAAGCCTTTGCTTGAAGCCCCTCTCCCGCCGGGAGGGGTTGGGGAGAGGGAGCACCCTGCAAAAGCCAAGAGCCCCCTCATCCGCCCCTCCGGGGCACCTTATCCCGCTCGCGGGAGAAGGGACTGCAAAGCAGTGCAAAGCCGCCTACTCCCTGGCAGCGGTCTGCTAGAGGATGTCATGGAAATTCTTCGGTTCCATATGACGCCGAAGAATCAGTCATCAGATAGCCAATGCGGCGCCGCTGCCTTGATCGCGCGTCAGGTGACTCAAGTCGCGCAGAATGGCCGCGCGTACCCGGAACGCGGGATCACGGCCTTGGAGCGGCCTGCGTATCCTTTACCCAGGTATCAATCTCGCCTACCTTGAACGGGCCAAGCTTCTGCTTGAGTACGCGTCCCTGTGCGTCGATCAACACGCTGTACGGCAGCAAGCCCTGCGAATTGCCCAGTTTGACGCTGGCATCGTTCGGCCCCGGTGTCTCGATGACGGTGGGGTAGTACACCGGCACGTTGCCGAGAAAATCCAACACCGCATCGGGTGTATCCAGCGCAAGCCCCACAACCTGTGGGCCGCTATCGGCATGACGCGCAGCAAAGCGCGCCAACTCGGGCATCTCCTCGATGCAGGGCGCACACCAGCTGGCCCACACATTGATCAACAGCGGCTTGCCCTTGAACTGCTCCGGGAACTTCACCGGCATGCCATCCAGATCGGGCAGGGTGAATGAAGGCATCAATTCGCCGACACGCACCCCCTGCACCGGCATCGCCGATTTCAGCGGCGCAGAGGGCGTGCTCATCGACGGCAGTGGCGGTGTAGCCGGGCGGCTCAGCCATGCACCGGCCGACAGCCCGGCTGCGGCCGCGATACCTGCCACCCACCACACGGCGCGGCGCATCAGCGTGCCGCGCGCAGCAGCGCTTCTTCAGCGATGGATTGGGTCAGTACGGTCGGCAGCACGCGCGGCGGTGCCCCCGGTCCATACACCACATACAGCGGCACACCGACCGCCTTGTGCTGCTCGAGGAAGGCGCTGATCTGCGGATCCACATTGGTCCAGTCACCGCGCATGTACACCGCGTTGACCCGCTTGAGCGTGTCACGGAACTTGTCGCGGTCCAGCACGTTGCGTTCGTTGGCCTTGCAGGTGACACACCAGTCAGCGGTCATGTTGACGAACACCACGCGGTTGTCGGCGCGCAGGCGGTCCAGCATCTGTGGCGAATAGGACACCGTGCCTTCGCTGGCGATGGCAGCGCCCGGCGGCGGCAGGCGGGTCACGCCCCACACCGGCACCAGCGCCAGCAGCGCGATCACCGCGCCCAGCACCATGCCGATCCGACGGCTATGCCAGCGGCTGCGTTCAAACCACCACAGGCCCAGCGCCAGCAGGGTCAGGCCGACCAGCATCAGGCCCATCGCATCGATGCCGCGCTGCTTGCCCAGCACCCACAACAGCCAGATGGCGGTGAGGTACATCGGGAAGGCCATCACGTGCGTGAAGGTTTCCATCCATGCGCCCGGCTTGGGCAGCCGCTCGGCCAGCGCTGGTACAAAACCAATCAGCAGGAACGGCAGTGCCAGACCCAGGCCCAATGCCAGGAACACAAGCATCGCCAAGGCCGGCGGTGCGGTGAAGGCGTAGGCCAAGGCCGGACCCATGAACGGTGCGATGCAGGGGCTGGCGACCACGCAGGCCAGCACACCGGTGAAAAAATCACCGCTGGGGCCGCTGCGACTGGCGAGGCTCTGGCCCAGTTGGCCGGCATTGCCACCCAGGGTGAACAGCCCGGACAGGCTCAGGCCAACGACGAACATCAGGTACACCAGCGCGGCGATGAACCACGGGTGCTGCAACTGGAAGCCCCAGCCGGCCGCCTGGCCGGCTGCGCGCAGTGCCAGCACCAGGCCACCAATCGCGGCAAACGCAACCAGCACGCCTGCCGTATACCAAAGTGCGTGGCTGCGCGCGCGCTGGCGGCTCTCGCCACTCTGTGCAACGCCCAGCACCTTCAGCGACAGAATCGGCAGGACGCAGGGCATCAGATTGAGGATCAGGCCGCCAGCCAGCGCCAGCAGCAGAACCCACAGCAGCGAGCCGTTGCCGGCGGTATCGGCGGGCGGTTGGCTGCGGCGGGTATTGTCGGCGGACGCATCGGGTGCGGCTTCGGCCAGGCTGGCGGCCGCAGCAGCCGGACGCACGACCAGCGGCTGCGGTGCCGGCGGGTTGGCCGGGTCGATCAGCGGCATCGGCGGGACTTCGCCCTTCTTGCCGGCCGGCAACGGCTGGATCACCAAGGGGGCAACTGCCAGTTCTTCTTTTTCCTTCGATGAGATCTTGCCGGCGGGCAGCGACAGCCGCACCCGGCGGGTCATCGGTGGATAGCAGATACCGTCGGTCTGGCAGCCCTGGAACGTGACAACCAGGGTGGCAGGCGTGGCGTCGGGCTTGTCGCGGCGCAATGGCAGCGGTACATCGACCTGGTCGAAATAGACCACCACGTTGCCGAAATGCTCGTCGCGGTAGGGCTTGCCGGCGGGCCATTGTGGGCGGCCGGCGCGCACGCCATCGGCGCCTTCCAGTGCCAGCGAGGTGCGGTCGCGGTACAGGTAATAGCCTGGTGCCGGCGAGAAGCGCAGCAGCAGGCGGTTGCCGTTGTCGACGATGGCCTCGAAGCCGAAGGCCTTTTCCGAGGGCAGCGGCAGGCCCTGCACGGCGGGCGCGCCGGGCAGGCTGAGGCCGCCACCGTTGTTGCCGGCGAGCGGGTTGAAGATGGGTGCGGAAGACGGTGCAGCGGCTGCAGCCGCGGGTGCGGCGCCGCTTGCTGCGGGCAGTCTTACTTCGATGTTGCGCTTTTGCGGCGGGTAGCACACGCCGGCATCGGCACAGCCCTGGTAGCGGACTTCGAGGGTGACGCTGGTGGCGCCCGCGTCGGCGGTACCCGGCAGGACCGCGCGCAGTTGGCGATGGTAGGTCTCCACATCGCCAAAGAATTCGTCGTGCTTCTTCTCGCCCTGTGGCATCTGCAGCGCGCCGGCAGTGAAGCCGGGGCCGGCTTTGACACTGGTGCGGTGATGGTAGAGGTAATAGCCCGGGGCGATGTCCCAGCGCAGCTCGATGCGGTTGCGGCTGAGGGCCTCGGCACGCAGGGCAAAGGCCTGGTCTACCGGTAGCAGGTCTTTCTCATTGATGGCCAGCGCCGGCAGGGCGGCCAGGGAAAGCAGGCAGAAAGCGGCAAATTGTCGCAACAGCATCATTAATTATGTTTCCTCCCGGGTCTGCGCCCGGATCCAATCCAGATACGCCGGCAGGCCGGCGCTGGGGGAGATCGCCACGATCTCCGGCAATTCATAAGGGTGGTGCGACCTGATCGCGGCGCTCAACGCGTCCAACCGATCAGCACAGGTTTTTATAAAAAGCTGAATCTCTTCAGCTTGTTCAATCTGCTCCTGCCAGCGGTACACAGACCGCATCGCAGGCAACAAGTTCACGCAGGCAGCCAAACGCTGCTCCACCAGATGGTGAGCCAAGGCCTGCGCGGTTTGTTCGTCGGGGCAGGTGCAGAAGACCAGTCTTACGTCCATCGAGCCATTGTGGCAGAAGCGCTTGAGGCGTTTTCGGATGGAAGTGTTGACATCGTTGTCATCAATTGTATATTGCGGCCGGTCACAGTTTCACGCGGTTTTCATCTGACGCCAGATGGAGGCCAGTTCCTACGAAGGTTCTTGTCACGGCGGATGCAGGTGTTCGCAGGGCTCTACAGGGGGGCATATGCAGCAACACAAAAACCGGGGCTTCACGCTGATCGAGCTGATGATCGTCGTGGCCATCATCGCCATCCTGGCCGGCATCGCCATGCCGCTGTACTCGGACTACGTTCTGCGCAGCAAGCTCCGTACAGCGCAGAGCGATTTGATGGCGTTGTCCAGTACGGTCGAGAATTTCCGCCAGCGCACACTGGGCTACCCGGCCAGTGACGCGGCAGCCAAGAAGGGCTGGAATGCGGCGACCAAAGCTGGCCAGTTCACCTATAGCTATACCGCCACCAACAGTGGTTATGAGCTGAAGGCGGTCGCCGGCAGCGCGCTGGGCAAGGCCAGTGGCTGCACGCTCAAGCTCGATTCGGACCATAGCCGCACGGTGTCCGGCAACTGTGCCGGCGTGAGTGACTGGCCATGAGCCGCCGCGCCACGGGTTTTTCACTGATCGAATTGATGGTGACCCTGGCGGTGGTAGCGGTGCTGGCCTTGGCAGGCATGCCGTTCACGCTGCAGTGGATCGACAGCAACCGGCAGATGCAGGCACGCAACCTGCTGTGGGAGGCCGTGTCGCAGACCCGCTCGCTGGCCTTGCGCAATCCGGAGCACGTCACCGGTGCGGCTGTTTCGGCACGTCTGCAGCACAGTGGTCGCAGCCTGCAGATATTGCGTGGCGCTGGCAATGAAGTGTTGTGGCAGGGCGAGTTGCCGCGCGGTGGCGAGTATCGCCTGACCGGCGCCGATGACTATGCCGATGCAGACGAGCTGCAAGCCTCGGGCGACCTGTTGTCCTGCGTGGCCTTCGACAACCGTGGCCAGCGCCTGCCGGGCGCGGCGAGCTGCAGCAGCGCCGCCACCCATTCGCGTATCGCCATTGGCATGAACAGCCAGGACCCGCTCTATGTCGACCTGCTTTGATCCGCGGTGCCGGCAGCGCGGCGACATCATGCTCGAGGCTCTGGTCGGGGTGTTGATCACCAGCATCATCGGCGCCGGTCTGGCCCATGTAATGGCCAATGTGATGAACAACCAGCGCGATGCCAAGGTGGAAAACCTGGTGGTTGAGCGTCTGCGCGACAGTCTGCAGACCCAGGGCGTGGGCTTGTGCGGCAGTGGCACGCTGGAGATCGGCATGCCCAACGGCGAGTCCAGGAGCGCTGCGGTCAGCTGCGAGTCCGCCACCGCAACGGTAGCCATGGCGGGTATTGCACGCACCGTGGAGGCACCACAGCGGGTGGACCTGACGGTCGCCGCGACCGATCTCGGCAGCAAGGGCGCCAACGAAAACGATCCCGATCTGCTGGTGTCGACGAAGCAATGAACATGCTTGCACGCACTGCCACCCGGATCGGCCGCCGGCAGCAAGGCGGCCAGAGCCTGATCAGCATGCTGGTAGGGCTGCTGATCTCGCTGATCACCATTGCCGCGATGATGACGCTGTACAAGACCATGGTGGAGGTTTCCGCGAACGCATCGCGTTCTGCATTGCGCGATGGGCAGGTATCGGCGGCGTTGTTGTCGGCGCAGATCGAGCTGCAGGGCGCTGGCTTTGGTGTGCCGGTCGCCGACAGTTTGAACAGCAAGCTGCATGTTCGCGACGCGGGCAAGGAGTTGGTGTGGCGCTACAAGACCGAGCTCTCTGCTGCCGGCTATGTCTGCTCGGGCCTGCGTCTGGTGGATGGCGAAGGCCTGTATCGCTTCACCCCAAAGGCCTGCAGCGACGCCCAGGTCGCCGCGTGGAACAGCAGCGAACGACAGCTGCTCGCCGGCAGCGCCGCTTTCTTCACTCCGGCACAGAAAGACGGCAGTGCGTTCGCGGCGGGCGAGGAGGAAGTCGGCGCGATGACACTGGCGCCCGGCTATGTGTTCTCACTGAAGGGGCAGCGGCAATGCCTGCCCTACATGCAGCAGGATTTCAGTAGCACGCCTGCCGCGGCAGTCGGCCAGCAGCTGGCCTTGGAACGCAACGATGCCAGCAGCCATCTGTTCCTGGCCTGCCTGCCCAACCTGGCCGTGACCATCTGATGCACAGGGGACGTGTTGGCATGGACAGGAATCGCTTTTTCGCATTCAAACGGCAGCGCGGCGTAGCCACGTTGTTGATCGTATTGATGGTGGGGCTGGCGGTATCGGTCACGGTTGCCGCAACCATTTACTCGTTGCGCGGCACCCAGTCGCAGCAGCTCACCACGCATTCGGCCACGGCTGCACAGGCGGCGGCATGGCGCGGTGTCGAAGCACTGCG
>QFOV01000180.1 GCA_003248565.1 Stenotrophomonas sp. | reverse complement strand
CCGCCCTGCGACAGCTTGATGCGCAGGCGCACTTCGTTCTGCGAATCGGCGTAGCGCAAGGCATCGTCGTAGCTGATCTCGCCGGCCTGGTACAGCTCGAACAGGCTCTGGTCGAAGGTCTTCATGCCCAGCTGCACGGAGTCGCGCATCACTTCCTTGAGCTTGTGCACTTCGCCATCGCGGATGTAGTCCTGCACCAGCGGCGTGCCCAGCAGGATTTCCATCGCCACACGGCGGCTCTTGCCGTCCGGGGTCGGTACCAGCTGCTGTGCCACCACGCCCTTCAGGTTCAGCGACAAGTCCATCAGCAACTGGTTGCGACGGTCTTCCGGGAAGAAGTTGATGATGCGATCCATCGCCTGGTTGGCGTTGTTGGCGTGCAGCGTGGCCAGCACCAGGTGGCCGGTTTCGGCGAACGCCACCGCGTGATCCATGCCCTCGCGGGTACGGATTTCGCCGATCATGATCACGTCCGGCGCCTGCCGCAGGGTGTTCTTCAGCGCTGCTTCCCAGCTGTCGGTATCGATGCCGACTTCGCGCTGGGTGACGATGCAGCCTTCGTGCTTGTGCACGAATTCGATCGGGTCTTCGATGGTGATGATGTGGCCGGTCGAGTTCTGGTTGCGGTAGCCGATCATCGCCGCCAGCGAGGTCGACTTGCCGGTACCGGTGGCGCCGACGAACAGGATGATGCCGCGCTTGGTCATCGCCAGCGTCTTGATCACCGGCGGCAGGTTCAGCTCTTCCACGGTGGGAATGCGCGTCTCGATGCGACGCAGCACCATGCCTACCTGGTTGCGCTGGTAGAAGCAGCTCACACGGAAGCGACCGACGCCGGATACACCGATGGCGAAGTTGCATTCGTGGGTTTTCTCAAACTCCTCGCGCTGCGCCGGCGTCATCACGTTGAGCACCATGTCGCGGCTTTGCTGCGCCGTCAGCGGTGTCTGGGTGATCGGCGACAGCTTGCCGTTGACCTTCATCGACGGCGGCATGCCGGCGGTGATGAACAGGTCGGACGCCTTCTGGTGCGCCATCAGCTTGAGGAACGAGGTGAAATCAATAGTGCTCATGTCTGGCTCCCGATGGAGAGCCGGGACAGGGCGTGGGATGACTCCACGGCGCCCCGTCGATTCCGGCTTTTGCGAATCCCGAATTCCGAATCTCTAATCCCGAAACCTGGAATTACTCGAACAGACGCTTGTCCTTGGCGTATTCCTTGGCCTGGTTGCGCGTGATCAAGCTGCGCTTGACCAGATCCTGCAGATTCTGGTCCAGCGTCTGCATGCCCACCTGCTGGCCGGTCTGGATGGCCGAGTACATCTGCGCCACCTTGTCTTCGCGGATCAGGTTACGGATCGCCGGGGTTGCCACCATGATTTCGTGCGAGGCAATACGGCCACCGCCCACGCGCTTGAGCAGCGCCTGCGAAATCACCGCACGCAGCGACTCGGACAGCATCGAGCGCACCATCGGCTTTTCGCCAGCCGGGAACACGTCGATGATACGGTCGATGGTCTTGGCCGCCGAACTGGTATGCAGGGTGCCGAACACCAGGTGACCGGTTTCTGCCGCGGTCAGTGCCAGGCGGATGGTCTCAAGGTCACGCAATTCGCCGACCAGGATGATGTCCGGGTCTTCACGCAGCGCCGAGCGCAGGGCTTCGTTGAAGCCGTGCGTGTCACGGTGCACTTCGCGCTGGTTGATCAGGCACTTCTGCGAGGTGTGCACGAATTCGATCGGGTCCTCGACGGTGAGGATGTGGCCGTATTCGTTCTTGTTGATGTGGTCGATCATCGCCGCCAGCGTGGTCGACTTGCCCGAACCGGTGGGGCCGGTGACCAGGATCAGACCCTGCGGCTGCTCGATCAACTCGCGGAAGATCGGCGGGCAGGCCAGGTCTTCCAGCGTCAGCACTTCCGAGGGAATGGTACGGAACACCGCACCGGCACCACGGTTCTGGTTGAACGCATTGACACGGAAGCGCGCCAGCGAAGGAATCTCGAACGAGAAGTCGACCTCGAGGAACTCTTCGTAATCACGCCGCTGCTTGTCCGACATGATGTCGTACACCAGCGCGTGCACTTGTTTGTGGTCCAGGGCCGGGATGTTGATGCGACGGACGTCACCGTCCACGCGGATCATCGGCGGCAGGCCGGCGGAAAGATGTAAGTCCGAGGCCTTGTTCTTGACCGAGAACGCCAATAGTTCAGCGATGTCCATACGCGCTCTGTCCCCTGCGTTGCGAGTATATGTAAGGTGTTTCCCCTGGCAGGCAGTATAAGCCTTCCCACGTAAGAGGTAGATGCTTTGCAAACCGTGTCGTTGGCCACCCTCCGGCAGCAGATCGACGCTGCTTCCAGCCCCTCCCAACCGGTCCGCCTGCTGGCCGTGTCCAAGCTGCAGCCGGCCGCTGCGGTGGCTGGACTGGCCGCCCAAGGACAGCGCGCCTTTGGTGAAAACTATGTGCAGGAGGCGGCCGCCAAGATCGCCGAGCTGGCCGAACTGGGCCTGGAGTGGCACCTGATCGGTCACCTGCAGTCCAACAAGGCCGAGCTGGCGGCCCAGGTCTTCGACTGGGTGCAGACCGTGGACCGGGGCAAACTGGTCAACGCCCTGGCCAAGGGCCGCCCGGCCGCTTTGCCCCCCCTCAATGTGCTGATCCAGGTCAACATCGACGACGAGGACAGCAAGCATGGCTGCACCCCGGAGCAGGTCGCTGCCCTGGCCGCGGGCGTCGCCAAGGAGCCACGGCTCTGCCTGCGCGGCCTGATGGCGATTCCCGCGCCGTTCCCGGAAGCGGCCAAGCGTCAGGACGCGTTCGCACGGATGCAGGCCTTGTTTACCGACCTGGCCACGCAGTACCCGCAGGTCGATACACTTTCGATGGGCATGAGCAGTGACTTTGCCGAAGCCATCGCCGCCGGCTCGACCATGGTCCGGGTCGGCACCGCCTTGTTCGGCCAACGCCCTTCCCCTTGATCGCACCGAGATTGGATTGATGACCAGCAGCCCGAACACAGACCTTCCCGACACTGATGTCGCCTTCATCGGCGGCGGCAACATGGCGCGCAGCCTGATCGCTGGTTTGCTGCGACGCGGCATGGCCGCCAGCCGCATCCATGTCGCCGAACCGGTCGCCGCCCTGCGCGAGTCGCTGGCGCAGGACTTCGGCGTGCATACCTACAACGCCGCCGAAGCCGCCGCCGCTCATGCCGGGCTGTGGTTGATGGCGGTCAAGCCGCAGGTGATGCGTACCGTCTGCGAGGCCTTGAGTCCCGTCGCCGCTGCACAGCAACCGGTAGTCGCCTCGATCGCCGCCGGCATCACCGCCGCGCAGCTCGAACGCTGGCTGGGTGGCGATCAGGCCATCGTCCGCGCCATGCCCAACACCCCCGCCCTGCTCGGTGCCGGCGTCACCGGCCTGTTCGCCAACCCGCGCGTATCCGCCGCCCAGCGCGCGCAGACCGAGCAGGTGCTGGCCAGCGCTGGCCGCACCGTCTGGATCGAGAACGAAGGACTGATGGACGCGGTGACCGCCGTCTCCGGCAGCGGCCCGGCCTATGTATTCCTGCTCGCCGAGGCGATGGAAGCCGCAGCACTGGAACAAGGCCTGCCGGCAGACGCGGCCCGCACGCTGGTACTGGATACCATCCTCGGTGCCGCCCGCATGCTGACCGAAGCCGGCGAAGCCCCGGCCGAACTGCGCCGCCGCGTCACCTCCCCGGGTGGCACCACGCAGGCAGCGATAGAAACCTTCCAGGCAGGCGGCTTTGAAGCGCTGACCGCGCGCGCCATCGATGCGGCAGCGAAACGTGGCAAAGAGCTGTCTGCTGCGAACGACTGAGTAGTAAGAACTCTGCAAGTTGCACGCAATGCCAAGCCCCTCTCCCCCTGCGGGGTGAGAGGGCCAGCTTGCGAACAACCGGTTCGCTGCCCATCGAACGCCCTTGCGCTCGCGCAAGGGCCGGGGCGCGGAGCGGGGGTTCGGGAGAGGGGAGCAAGGCGAAGCCTTGTAGCTTTCAAGCAATCAAGAAAGCCCAATCCAACACCACAGCCCAAGGACACCAACACCATGCCCCGGTTCGCCCTAACGCTGTCCTCCACCCTGCTGCTCACCCTTGCCGCCTGCTCCGCGGAACCCTCCCCGCGCGCAGCCGTCATCCAACAAGCGCACCCCAGCCACGCCGACCTGGGCAAGCTGCGCGTGCACTACAACCTGCTGCCTACCCTGGCCATGAACGATGCAGTCGCCCGCAGCTACCAGGTGCAGCGCGAAGCCGACCGCGCACTGTTGGTGGTTGCACTACGACAACTGGAACAAGGCGAAGAACTCCCAGTCGAAGGCAAGGTACAAGCCATCGCCACCGACCTTTCCGGCAAGCGCCAACAGATTGACTTGCGTGCGGTGCGTACCGGTTCCTATACCGATCTCATCGGTGTGCTCGACGCGCATCCACGCGATCAACTGCGCGTGGATCTGCAGATAAGCGCGGATGCAGGTGCGGGAAACGTTCGCTTCGAGCGGAATTTCTGAATCCCGCCGAAACAATAAGCATCGTCTTGTTTGCTGTTTCAGCGCCGTATTCGCCGTTGCAAATCTCGTTGGAAATGCTGCTGGAAAAGCGCGCATTTCCTTTCCCAATCAATTTGATATGGCAGCGCAGCAGCGATCACCTCGCAGCTTGCGAGGTCGTTGCGCATTGCCCGCACACATCACAAAGTCAAATTGACATGGAATTAACACAAACCATACTGGCCGCCTTTCCAATTCCGCGCAGGCCCCAGAAACGGGTTTGCGACGGGCAGAGTGACGTACTTGCCAGTCAACAACTCCCCTACTCCGTTGCTGCAGCTGCAAGGCTGGGGCATGCGCCGCGGCCAACGCACCGTGCTGGCGTCGATTGATCTGGACATCAGCGATACCGGCATCGTGGTGCTGATGGGCCCGGGCGGCACCGGCAAGTCCTCGTTGCTACAGGCGCTGTCTGGCCAAAGCAACGCCCATGGCGGGCGCTGGGGCACGCTGCTGTTCCAGGGTGCACCGCTGGAAGCGGCAACGCAGCCGCCGGTACTGGTGCAGCAACACGCGCGCGAACTTGGTTTCAGCGTGCTGGAGAACCTCAGCGCCGCGCTGCGCCCGCAAGCTGGCAACAAGCCACAGGCATTGCGCGAACAGATCGACACGCGCCTGCAGGCCTTGGGCGCTACCGCCGTGGCCGCACATCTGCAGCAGCGGGTGATCGACCTGCCGCGCGGACTCGGTCGCCAGGTCGCCATCCTGCGCGCCGCCTTCAGCGGTAGCGCGCTGCTGTTGATCGACGAACCCACCAGCGAGCTGGAGCCGGCCGACGCCGAAGCCGTGCTCACACTGATAGAGCGCCTGTCCGCCACGCACTGCTGCCTGGTCAGCCTGCACCATCAAGGCCAGGCCCGACGTATCGCTTCGCGGGTGATCCTGCTGGCCGGCGGCCATGTGCAGGTTGATGCGCCAGTGGATGCCTTCTTTGCCAATAGCGGGCAGCACCCGGTGCTGGCGCAGTTCCTGCGCACCGGCAGCTGCCATGTGCCCGCGCCGGATGCGCGCGCCGAGGACCTCGCCGATGGTGTCGTCGCACCAGCGCCCGTTGCCATCGCCGAAAAGGCACCAAGCCGGCCTGCCACGCCTGCGCCCGAAGCTTCCATTGCGCGTCCAGCACCGATGCAGACACCAGCACCGGTCCGCCTGTCTGCCACGCCATCCCGGCGCGGCCCCAACGGCTTCCATTGGCTGGTACCGGGCAAGCTCGCCGGCTGCCCGATGCCCGGCGTGGTATTCGCCATCGATCACGATCTGGCGTTGCTGCGCGGCATGGGCATCACCGTGCTGGTCAACCTCACCGAACGCGAGATGTCGGCCGAGCGACTGGCTCCCTACGGGCTGCGCAGTTATCACCTGGGCATCGCCGACCGCGGCGCACCGCCCTTGCTATGGGCCAAGCTGCTGCTGGCCAAGATCGAGGTGATGCTGCGCGAAGGCGAAGTCGTCGCCGTGCACTGCCTGGCCGGCCTTGGCCGCACCGGCATGGTGTTGGCCGCGTGGCTGATACGCGAAGGACTCACCGCAAACGAAGCCCTGCGCCGCCTGCGCACGCTGGACCCGGGTTTCGTGCAGTCGCAGGAGCAGGAAGACCTGCTGCATGCACTGGAAGAAAACCTGCTGATCCGCGCCTGCGACTGATCAACCCCTAAGTGATGCCGGGTCGCACTGCGGCCTGCGGGCATCGCTTTTCCTTTTCTCCCCCTTCCGCAAGGATTCCCCCATGTCGCTCGACACCACCCTGCAGCAATCCGTTGCCTCCATCCCCGAATGCGTGGCCGCCGGCTACGTCGACATCAGCTCCGGCATGCTGCTGTCGGTGCGCACCGTGGATTCGCATCCGCGCGAAGTGCTGGATCTGGTCGCCGCTGCTACCGCCGACCTGTACCAGGGCCCGAACATCCGCAGCATCGAGCAGATGTTCCGCCGCGCACGCGGCCTGGAAGACCAGGAAGGCGCGCACTATTTCCAGGAAATCATCGTCAACAGCGAAAACCTGATCCACGTCTTCATGCGCGGCGCTACCCCGATTACGTGATGGTGTTTGTCTGCCGCCGCACCGCCAACCTCGGCATGGTGCTGACCCGCTCGCGCTTGGCGATGCCGCTGATCGAAGCGGAAATCTGATCCATCCGTGCCACGCACTGTGGCACGGGCAGCAGGCACTGCTGGCGTGTCGTCCGATACCCGGCAGCTTGCCGATCCCGTCTCGCAACGCTAGCCCACGCGTTGCGGGCCTTCGCCGCGCTGCCCCAGCACGTCCTGCGGATTCAGCAGGCCGCAGCGCTTCAGCGACAGACAGCCGCAGCCGATGCAATCGCTGAGCTGGTCCCGCATGAACTGCAGCGTTGCGATGCGCTCGTCCAGTTCCTTGCGCCAGCGCGCCGACATCTTCGCCCAGTCAGCCTTTGTGGGCGCGCGCCCTTCCGGCAGTTCCGCCAAGCGCTCGGCCACCGCCTGCAGCGGCATACCCACGCGTTGTGCAGCCTGGATCAACGCCAGCCGGCGCAGCACATCACTCTGGAATCTTCGCTGGTTACCGGCCGTGCGCTGGCTGTGGATCAGTCCCTTGCGCTCATAGAAGTGCAAGGCCGACACCGCAACACCGCTGCGCCGGGCCACTTCACCTACACTCAGTTCCCGCGTGGACATCACTTGACCTCAACCA
>QFOV01000179.1 GCA_003248565.1 Stenotrophomonas sp. | reverse complement strand
AAGGAAACGGAGACGTCCTGGTCATCGACCAGGGCGGCAATAGCTCGTGCCAAAGCGGCTGATCTAGACCGACAGGCCCGGGAGGTAGAGCGCTCAGCTTCCGATGGGAGCTGGCGCATGAAGGCGCGGGCTAGAGAGGCCGCCACCCGGCTTAGATTGCGAGCTGGAGCGTATCTAGTCGAAGCGCTCCGATGGGAGCAATGGGACTAGTAACTCGCGCTTACGGCTTAGTGACCAAACCGGGTGCAAGCGCGTGCAGTTTTTCGATCAAGTCGGGATGCTGCTGTAGGAGTTGCAAAAGCTGAACAGCAGAGGCTTGTTTCTCCGGAGCGATGTTGGAGAACAACAAGATCGTTTGCGCCATTTCCTGGTTGTCGGCCAGCAGATATGCAGGTGGGACCTCAAGCACCTTGGCCAAGGTATCCAGGCTATCGAAGCCAACAGCCGTGACTTGGTGTTCGTAGCGATTGATCCGGGAAGAGCCCTTTTCCTTTCCTAGTCCCATGCGATCTCCCAAGGCGCGCTGGCTCAGCCCGCGCATTTGGCGGGCCTGCACAAGGCGTGCGGCAAATAGGGAGCGGAGGGCCTCGGACACGCTGAAATCAATGCGATCGGATGGGCACCCATCATGACGAAGCCTCTATCAGTGTGGCAGACTCTATTTCACAGATAGAGGTCTGAATAGTCAAGCGAGAGGCGGCTGCGGAAGCCAACGGCATGCAGTCACTTATGGAGAAACGGATGTCCGAAGAAGACCACTACGAAGTCCTCGGGGTACGTCCCGAGGCACCCCTCTGGGAAATAGAACTGGCCTACAAGGGCCGGCGAAGCCAGTACCACCCTGATCGCTACGCCGCGGGAGACGCGGCGTCCGTGGCATGGGCGACGGCCAAGATGCAGGCCATCAACAAGGCCTATGCCGTCCTCAAAGACCCGGCTGAACGGGAGCGATTTGACCGCTCCCGAGCCACAGCCAGACCCAGCCCCGAGCCAGAGGCTCCACAAACCAAGGCTCCAGAGCCTCCCCCTCTCCGCTCGCTTCGGCAGGCCCTGGAGGGACTCGAGTTCAGCAATGAGCCCTTTGAACGCGTGTTCGTGGCTCCGGATATTCCAAAGAAGAAGCTCCAGGCAGCCTTGGACAGCTACGGGGAGAGGCTGCGGGCCCAGGACGTTGTCGTGCTCATCGACGACACCGTCTTCGGCGGTGCCAGGGAGGGCGTTCTCATCACCGAAACCCAGATTCGGTGCAAGGCCAAGTTCGAGCAGGCTGAGATCCGGTTACTGGGTTGTCTGACCGAGATTACCGCTCAGGGTGCGCACATCCGGATCCATGGCGAGCCCTTCATCACATTGAGTGTTCCCAACGCCGATGACCTGCGATGGCTGTTCAGAGCCGTCAGCCACTACTTGCAAGAAACCAACTGATCTCAACCAACAGGGGAATTACATGAAGTACCTGATAGGCCTATACGGCGTGACCGTGCTGATCGCGGCCATATGTTTCGATATCTGGGGGCGCTATGCCTACAAGGGGTTCTTCTACAACCTCGGGCAAGGCCTGGTCTGGCCCGTAGTGGTCTTCCCGTCATTCGGAAAGCTGATCGGCGGTGTGGTCTGGATCGTGGTGATCTTTGCCCTGCTCGTCCTGGTAAAGAGGCGATAAGCATGGGATCACGAATCCGAAAGATGCTCACCATTGCTCTCATTCCGCTGGCGCTGTGCGCCTGTACCAGCGAGCTGGACAAGGTCCGGGGCCAGTTCATAGACAACTGCATGAGCAGCGGCGCACCGAAGTCCAACTGCAAGTGCGCCATCGACAAGCTGCAGGACCACTACGGCGAGCAGGGCCTGGTGGCTATCAACAGACAGGGTTACCCACCGTCCGACTTCGCCGAGCAGCTGTTCGTTGCAGCGGGCCAGTGTCGGAACCCGTGATAGCGCCTGACGTCCTGCCTTCGAAGTAGGCCGCCGACAGTATCACTCGCTACCTCTGACGACCGAATGCCGGCCGCCCGACCATACAGACAAGGAATTCCATGAAAAGTATCAACTACGTTGCAGCCATGCTGGCTGCGCTTCTTCTTGGTGGTTGCAGCAAGCCAGTCCTGGACTGGCGCAACGCAGAGCTGAGTAACGGCAAGATCTATGAATCCGGCTCCAATGAACCCTTCGACGGACGGGTGACCGGTGTACCGCACAAGCAGCTCGAACCGCTCCTGGGCTCTCTGAGAACCATCCTTCAGAACCTGAACACCAATCAGACCACCAGCATGACCGCACTGCTGGGTAACTTGAACTATGTCTGCGATGTGGAGGTGGAAGAAGGGCTGGTAGGCGGCCAGTACACCTGCCGCTACCCGCAGTCACAGGTCGTCGCCTACGAAGGCAAGCGGACTGACGGCGGCCTGGATGGGGAGACCGTATTCCACACGAATACGGGCAGTCCTGGCGTCATCCTGATGATGCAGAACGGGCGCGTGGAAGGGCCGATCAAGATCTACTTCGCCGAGAAGCCTGGACAACTCTCCTACCAGGCCACGGCTGTGAACAACGGTCTGGAAGGAGAAGCGATCAGCTACTACTTGAACGGCCAGGTCAGGGTAAAGGCCAACTTCAAAGGCAGCGTGCCTGTAGGGCTGTGGGAAGCCTACTGGGAAGAGAACGGAGCAGTCTCGGAGCGGGGCCTATACGAGGGTGGAAAGCTGGTCTCACAGACCCACTATCTGCAAGACGGCACGGAATACCTGACCGAACCGGAGATGTGGGCGCTTCATCGTTCGATTTCGGGAAGTGATGATTTCGCTCTGACGCCCAAGCAGGAAGTTCTGCTTGCAGAGGCAGAGAAGCGATACAACGCAGTACGCCTGCTGACGCCGGCCCAGCGAGAAGCGAAGTACCAGGCGGAGCAGCAGAGCATCCGGGCCGACAAGATAGCTCGCGGACTGGATCCGGACTGCTGGGTCTGTGACGGATCGGACAAGAGGAACTGACGGGGTAAAGAGGGTACATAGCGGGCGTGCCGATGCACGCCCGCTGCGTGCGCGTGTTTTGATTTTTGCCAAAGGATCTCAGGAGAGACGATGAAGAAGGTAGGTATGTTGGTAGGCGCCATGTGGGCCGTACTGGCGTTAGCGGGTTGCAAGAAGGAGTCGGCGCTCACCCAGGCAGGGGACATCAATCTTGCTGGATGCGAAGTGCCGGCGGGTTTGACGCCCGTGCAGGCAGAAGCGGTTAGCTGCGCACCTGCGCAAGCTGAGCTGCAGATCACAGCAGAGCCCTCTGCAGCTGCTCCGGTGGAGAGTGTCATCAATGAAGCACTGGCTCGAGATGCTTTCATCTTCAATCAGTCAGAGGAAGACGTCGAAGCTAGGCGCTTCGCAGAGGGTGACCTCAATGGCGACGGTGTCAGTGACAAGGCCGTGCTGTTCGTACTGCAGGCCACTGATGGCGGTAACGGCTACGCCACGCACCTGGCCGTCTTCCTCAAAGAAAGTACTGGTTTGACTTATGCAGACTCACTGCCTGTGTCGGGTTATGGGGAGGGAGTTCAGGAGTTCGCAGTGCAGGGCGGGATGGTTGTCATGAAGATACTGGTCCAAGGACCGGGTGATGCCACCTGCTGTCCCTCGGTGGAGAAGAATGTCAGCTACGTTCTTCATAACGGGAAGTTGATTGAGGCTAAGCCTGTCACTGCAGCGTACTGATTGGACTGATGCTCGGAGCAGGATGAGTAGTTTCTTACTCCTGGGCGCATAAGGTATGAGAGAAGCCGGCTACTAGTACTTACATGACTCCCCCCAATGACGTGCACTACATGCAATAGAAGGGAGGGGGGAATGCAGAGCGCGCACTTACCGTTTCTCCAAAATCATCAGGCTAAGTAGCTTTCTAGCCACCCCATAGAGGCCAGTGACCAACGTCACTGGCCTTTTTCATTCACGACATTGAGGTTAACCATGAAGATCTTCCATTTACAGCTAAAGACTGGCGCCAAAGGCAAAGCCGTAGGGCATAGCGACTACATACGTCGCGAAGGAAGGTATCGGTCACGGGAGGATTTGGTCGACGTTGGGTGCGGGAACCTACCTTCTTGGGCAGAGGGCAATGCTCGAGCGTTCTGGGCCGCAGCAGATGCACACGAGCGCATGAATGGTGCCGCGTACAGGGAGTTCATCATTGCGCTCCCAAATGAGCTTGTCGGCAGCGGGTCGAGGGACTTGGTGCACGATCTCATTTGTTACCTGGCAGGTGCGAAGCCCTATCAGTTCGCGGTCCATGCACCCGAGGCATCCCTCGAAGGGGGGATCAACTTGCACCTGCACTTGATGATTTCAGATCGCATGCCGGATGGGATCGATCGACCGGCGTCGCAGATGTTCCGCAGGTACAACCCTGACAGACCCGAAGCGGGCGGACGCAGGAAGGATGCGTGCGGAAGAACTAACGAGCAGGTCAGTGACAACGTGATTGAAAGCCGGTGCATGGTTGCGAAGATCATCAACGAGCACTTGGAACGCAATGGCATTACGGAACGTGTTGATCACCGGACACTGAAAGAGCAGGGCATCGAACGCCGTGCCGAGCGGCACTTGGGAGCATTTCGGATTCGGGGGATGTCCGGAGACGAACGGCTAGCCTACGTGACGGCCAGGCAAGCCATGCGCGGGCGAGGGGAGCTTTGAAAATGGGGGGGCGGGAGCCTGGAAAACCGTGCGACAATGCCCCAGCTGGGGCAAAGTCGCATCGTGTGCATGCCCATTTTGTGTGAAAGTCCGAGGCCGCTCCGCCCTGGTGGCCACCAGAATAAAGAAAGGCCGCCCCTCATGGGGCGGCCTTTACTGTGCGGACGACGGAGGTCAGAGCGCCCCGGGACGATCAAAGAAGTCGGGGTTGAACTCAATGACGAGCTTGCCACGTCCGTAACGGCGTTCAGGTACTACGCGGATGACATCCTCCTCCTCCAGTAGGTCCAATGCGGCAACGAATCGGCCATGATCGCGAACAGGGCCGTCCTTGCGAATGCCATTGCGGTAGGCCCACTTACGACAGCGGACCCAGTACTTCGTGCGCATGTACTCCATCAAGGCCCGGGCGTCCTTCTCGTCCTCCGGAAGATCATTGTGGTCGCCGAACTTCTCGCGGAACTCATCGTGATAGAAGCCCGTGACGTTGATGGCGCGCTGCAGCGTCGCACGCTCGATCACCTCACCTTCGATACCCTCAAAGTGGTGGAAGATGCCGGCGATACGGCTGGCGATCTCCATGGTCTTGGAGGCTGCATCACGGATGCTGTGGTAGGCGCGGCCCTTTGCGAGCTGCGGTTCGATCATGTCGTAGGTCTCCTTCCACAGTGCCTTGGCATCGGTCGAGAAGCGCAGCACCTTCTTGCTGTAGTTGCCATTGGCATGGCGCTGGTCTCGGGCTTCCAAGAGCGCGGTCATGCGCTTGTGGAAGGCCAGGATGTTAGCGCCGTGCACCGGCTCTTCGTTGGTCAGCTCCGTGGCAGCACGGTAGCCCTGGGTCGACTCGGGATGGCAGAACACGAAGCGGGCGAGGAAGCCAGATGCACGCGCCGTGCTGTTCTTCGTCTTCAGAAAGTCCTGGAACAGATCCTCCTGGATCATGAAGCTGAGCGTCAAGCGCGGATCCGTGACCTGGACCACCTCGTCGGCGCGGTCAAGCATGATCATCGAGGGGGCATCCCACAGCTTGTTCAGGGTTGCCGAGTTGCGGAACGCACCGCTCTTCAGGAGCGTTGCACCCTCATCGCTGAGCATGGCAATGGACTTGCCATCTCCCTGCACCGCATTGATCAAGCCGCGCTCGGTGGCGTCCTGCACGATCATGCGATTGCATGCAGGTTTCACCGGTTCGGCTGCCTTGTGCATCGCAAAGCGCTGACGCAACTCGGTGGTGTCATTACCCTTTGCGAGGGTGCTGGTAATCAGGCGATTGATCGCCTTGCTCTCGATCTCCCAGAAGCCGTGATCGACTTCGTACTGCTCCGTCGCAGCCTTGTACGCATTGGCATACGTGCGCTCGTAGTCGTAGATCGGCTTCATGACAAGCTTGTCCGTGGCCGTCTTGCGCTCGCCGGAGTCGGCAACCGTTGCCAGATACAGAGCACAGGGCGTCGTGGTGGCATGCGGAAGCATGACATCGACGTCGGACTGGCATGCGATCGACATGCCAGTCAGGAACGAAGTGGCAACCAGGGCATCCGGTGCCTGGATGGCCTCCATGGTCTCCTCAATGGCCAGGGCCACGGACTTATAAAACTCGTTCACCGGGAACGGATAGGTGGGGATGCGCTTGTTCATTAGAGTGCCTTGTCGGTGCTGGAGGTATGGGTGGTGGCGGCCTGCGCTGCCATGAGTTCCTTGAAACGGGCGGGGTGCAGCTTCAGGCCCTGGGTTTCCAGCACCTCCAGGATCGCCTTCTGGCTTACCTGCTTGTTCAGCAGTTCCACGATGGTCGGGTACAGCAGTGCGAACAGCTGCGCCTTCTGGTGCTGCTGCTTGGGCTGCAGTGCTTTCAGTGCATCGGTGCAGCGGCCGGCCTGCTCCAGCAGGCGGTCGTCGGCATGCATGACGGGGTTGTTGTCCGAGTTCATCTGCCTTCCCCTCAGTGCGCCGGCTGCGCGGCAGCGCAGGCCAGGACGTAGGCCATCACTTCCGAGCGCCACCACGCGGTAGGCGAACGGTCGGAGGTACCGAGCTTGAAAGGCTTCGGAGCGCGGGCGTCGTATCCCGGCAGGCGCGCATTGAGGCGGGCATACCAGGTGCTCTTGGACAGGCCGACGAT
>QFOV01000178.1 GCA_003248565.1 Stenotrophomonas sp. | reverse complement strand
GATGTCCTGCGTCGCGGTACGCACATGCAACGTACCCTTGCGTTCCTTGCCATCGAAGTACCAGCCTTCGCTGGCTGCCTGCAATGCAGCCGCATCGGCCAGCCTGGGCAGCGTGCGGCCATCCAGCTGCACTGCAGTCGGTGCAGTGCGATTCAACACGCGCAGACCATAGCGACGCTGCGCCAGCTGACCTTGATACGCGCCCTGCACCGGTGCGATCTCGACCTGCACCGGGCCACTGCCCTGCGCCGGTGCCTGCACGCGGATCTGCTGCGTGCTCGACTCACCCTTCTGGTAACGACGGGTGCTGCCATCGTCTTCGTACAAGGTGTAGCTGGATTCGCCCTGCGGATACAGATCGAAGGTCACTTCATCCAGCGGCTTTTCGCCGTCGAACAGCATCTCCGGATACATCGGCAGGATCGCGCCAGCGCGCACGAATACCGGCAGCGTCGCCAGTTCGACCGGACGGTCGAGCTGCTTGCCGGCAGCACCGGCCTGCAGATAGCGGCCATCCCAATAGTCGTACCAGCCGCCAGCAGGCAGATGGATATCGCGACGCCAGCCACGGCTCGCCGCCTGGCTGCGATACACCGGCGCGACCAGTAGATCGCGGCCGAGCAGGAACTGGTACTTGTAGGTTTCGTCCTGCGCGTGCGGGTCCTGCGGGTTGTCCCACATCAGCCCACGCACCGGCGGCGCGCCGCTTTGTGCGGCGTCATGCACCAGCCCGTACATATACGGGGTCAGGCGCATTTTCAGCTTGAGGTAGTCGCGGTTGATCGAACGATAGGGCTCATCGAAAGCCCAGGGGTGCTTGCGCGCGTTCGACGACCAACCGGACATGCCCATCAGCACCGGAGTGAAGGTCTTCCACTGCAGGTCGCGGGTGAAGGTTTCGGCGCTGCCGCCGAAGATCGCATCAACGTCGCCGCTGGCATAGGCCATGCCCGACAGACCGGAACCCACCAGGGTCGGCACGTGCCAGCGGATGTAGTCCCAGCTGCTGCTCTGGTCGCCGGTCCATGCGACCGCATAACGCTGGATGCCGGCCCAGCCCATCACCGTCCACAGGAAGGGGCGCGAATCGGAATTGTTGAGAATGCCGTCGAAAGCCTGGCGGTTGGCATCCATCGCGAACTGATAGCCCTGCCCGGTCCAGGCCACATCCAGCTTCTGCACGCGGCTGCCGGCCTTGCCGACTTCCCAGGCAATCTTGTCGACGCCGTTCTCGGTCCACAGACCGGTCTTGAAGCCGTACTTGGCCAGGCCCTGCA
This sequence comes from Stenotrophomonas sp., assembly GCA_003248565.1. GTDB lineage: Bacteria > Pseudomonadota > Gammaproteobacteria > Xanthomonadales > Xanthomonadaceae > Stenotrophomonas. The sequence goes on along the minus strand of QFOV01000178.1, from coordinate 5,575 downwards.
CGGTTTCCGGCAGCTGCTTGTAGCCGCAGCCGTAGCCGTCGTTGGGCAGAATCCAACCGCCGGGCATGTCGTTTTCGCGGTACTTGGCGGCAACGCTGTTGACCACGTCGATGGTGGTGCCGGTGGGACCATCGCTCCAGCCTTCGGGCACGCTGCCGGGCTTCTTGATGTTGTCGCCGTCGTTGTAGCAATCGGCATCGCCATAGGACAGCGCCCAGCGCGCGACCATGTTCGGCCGGCCGGTCAGCTGGGTGTAGCGTTCCAGCAGCCGCTGCAGATCATTGCCGACGAAGTAATAGGCGTCGAAGCGATCCTCGCGGTGCAGCAGCGTGGCCTGGTCCGGCTGGCGCAGGTCATAGCTGCCGTCGCTCCAGGTGTTGCGCAACATGCCCCAGCCGCGTGAGCTGAGCAGCATCGGCGCCGGGCTCGGGCGGTCGCCCTCTTCCCAGCCACCGGAATAGGAAACTTCAAGCTCGCGGCCCTTGAACTGGAAACGGCCGTTCTGCTGGCCGCCGCCGTAGAAGGCTTCATCGGCCTGCGAGGACAGCACCTGCACGCTCTGCTCGGCGCTCAGATCCAGCGGCTGCTGTTCCTGCCATAGCGATACCGGCTTGCCGCCGTCCAGACGCTCCAGGCGCAGCTGCAGGGGCTGCCGCTGCACATGCAGGACCAGCGCCGGCGTGCGCACACGGATTTCCCGTGCGTCTTCTTCCAGTTGCGCCTGCACCTGCTGCACGGGCTGCGGCAGCACGATGGGCGCGGCCTTGTCACCGGCGCCGGTCAGTTTGCCGTTGCGGCCAGCCTGCACATGCACGATGTCGTTGGCCAGCACCTCGATGCGCAGGGTGCTGCCGTTGTCACTGCGTACGTCCCAGGCACGCACGCCGTCGCGGCCATCGCTGGCGGTGACGGAGCGCAGATTGCCGATGGGCTCGGCCTGTGCGGTCACTGCCGGCAACAACAAGGCCGAAAGCAGCGCCAGCAGCAGCGGCGATTGACGAACGCAGTGTTCCACCTTGCCTCCAACCCGTTCAACGGGCGTTTCGAAACCGAGTGCGCCGACTCTAGGGCAGAAAATCGAAAGATGTCAACAAAATGAAAGCAAAAGATAAGTAAGATTTCTTGCAATCGAAAGATGGTGCACAGCACCAACTTTCACATCGCGAAGCTGAGCGTATTCATTGCTGCGAAAGGGTTTCCCGGGAAACCTTTCGCTTCGGACGATTCTCAACGGAACAAAGTCAAATCAAATAATTCCTTTCGTTTTGCTTTCGGTATTTGACATTTCGAAAGAAAAGAAAGATGGTGCGCTGGCCAATCAGGAATCACACATGGATGCCACCCTGCTTCACGATCTGACCGCCTGGCAGCGCCTGGGCGGAGCCGATACCGCTACCGAAATCGCCCAGCAGCCCGCACTGTGGGAAACCCTTGCCCTGGACCTGCAACAGGCCAGCACGCGCCTGCAGGACTTCCTTGGACAGCGCCTGTCCGATCCGTGCCAGCGGGTGATCTTCACCGGTGCCGGCAGCTCGGGTTTCATTGCCGAGATGGTGGCCGACACCATCAACGCGCAGTGGCCGGCCGAAGTGCGCGCCGTGCACACCACCAGCCTGCTCACCCACCCGGCGCTGTACCTGCAGCGCGACCGCCCGACCCTGCTGGTGTCGTTCGGCCGCAGCGGCTCCAGCCCGGAAAGCGTGGCCGCCGTCGACCGCGTCCGCGCCGACGTCGACGATGCCCGCTTCCTCGACATCACCTGCAATGCCGAAGGCGAGCTGGCCCGTCGTGGCGCCGGTCGTGACGACACCTGCACGCTGCTGATGCCGGCCGCCAGCTGCGACCGCGCCTTCGCCATGACCAGCAGCCTGAGCTGCATGCTGCTGAGCGCATTGACCGTATTCGACAGCGCGCCGTGGGCCGAGCGCGTGCAGCGCCTGCAGCAGGTTGCCGCACTCGCGCGCCAGGGCTTGGGCAACTGGGATGCAGCAGTCGCCGCACTGGCTGCGCAGCCCTACAACCGCGTTATCTACCTTGCCAGTGGTCCACTGGAAGCGCTGGCCCGAGAGGCCGCGCTGAAGGTATTGGAACTCACTGCCGGCCGCGTGCTGGCACTGGCCAACACGCCGCTGGGTTTCCGCCATGGGCCCAAGTCCACGCTCAATGATGAAACCCTGGTCGTCGTGCTGCGCAGCGCAGAGCCGCTGTCGCGTCGCTACGAACAGGATCTGCTGGAAGAACTGCGCGCTGACGGCGTCGCCGGCAAGGTATTGTCGATCGGCCCGCATTCGGACCTGGGCATCCACGACGATTACACCTTGTCCGTGCCTGCCCTGCCTGACAGCTGGCTGGCGCCGGTGTGGCTGCCGTTCGCGCAGCTGTATGCACTGCAGCGTTCGGCCGCACTCGGCCTGACGCCGGACAACCCGTTCCCGGACGGCACCGTCAACCGCGTGGTCAAGGGCGTCACCATCCACCATGGCTGATACCCGCGCCCCGGCCTGCTACGGCATCGACATCGGCGGTACCAAGATTGAACTGGTGGCCTGCGATGCCGCCCTGCAGGTCGCGTGGCGCAAACGCATCGCCACCCCACAGGGCGACTACAACGGCTTCCTGCAGGCGGTGGAAACGCTGGTTGCAGATGCCGATGCCGAACTCGGCCAACGCGCCGAAGCAATCGGCATCGCCCTGCCCGGCGTGCGCGAGCGTCGCAGTGGCCGCCAGCTCAGTGCCAACGTACCAGCGCTGACCGGCCAATGCGTCAGCATCGATCTGCAGGCACGCCTGCAACGGCCGCTGCATTTCGGCAACGACCTGCAATGTTTTGCCTTGTCCGAAGCACACGGCGGCGCTGCTGACGGTTACGCCAGCATGTTCGGCGCCATCCTCGGCACCGGTGCCGGCGGCGGTTACTGCCTGCACGGCAAGCTGGTCGGCGGCTTCAACGGTCTGGCCGGCGAATGGGGCCACTGGAGCGTGCCAGCCAACCTGCTGCAACGGCATGGCTTGCCGCTGCTGGATTGTGGCTGCGGCCTGCGCGGCTGCGTGGAGCGCTATGTCTCCGGCAGCGGCGTGGCCATGATCGAACGCCATCTTGGCGGCAATGCGGCCAACGCCAGCGAAGTCATCGCCCAGGCCGAAGCCGGCGATATCCGCGCCATGCAGGCGCTGGACATCCACCGCGACCTGCTCGGCCACAGTTTCGCCGCGCTGATCCTCGCGCTGGACCCGCACGTCATCGTGCTCGGTGGCGGCCTGTCGCAGTACGCGCCGCTCTACCAGCAGCTGCCCGCGGCCATCGCCGCACATCTGTTCAACGGCGTGGAAGTGCCGCCCATCGTGCCACCGCGCTTCGGCGATGCCGGCGGTGCCCGTGGTGCCGCCCTGCTCGCCTGCCAACCCGCTTACCTGATTCCCGGAGCTTGACCATGTCACCGCTGCAATCCCTGCTTGCCTCTCATCGCCAAGGCCACAACGTCGGCCTGTACAGCGTCTGCTGCAGCAACGAACAGGTGTTGCGCGCGGCCATGCACGTGGCCGCGCAGCACGGCACCGTACTGTTGATCGAAGCCACCTCCAACCAGGTCGACCAGTTCGGCGGTTACACCGGCATGACCCCGCCGCAGTACCGCGCCTATGTGGAAGCGCTGGCCGATGAAGAAGGATTCCCGCGCGCGCAGCTGATCCTGGGCGGCGATCACCTCGGTCCAAACGCCTGGCAGAAGCAGCCGGCCGCCGAGGCGATGGCCAATGCACGCGTGCTGATCCAAGCCTATGTCGCCGCCGGTTTCCACAAGATCCATCTGGACTGCAGCATGTCCTGCGCCGACGACCCGACCCCATTGCCCGATGCTACCGTCGCCGCACGTTCGGCCGAGCTCGCAGTGATTGCCGAAGCCACCGCCAAGGCCAATGGCCTGCCGCCGCCGGTCTATGTGATCGGTACCGAAGTGCCGATCCCCGGTGGTGAAGCCTCGCTGGCAGGCGGCCTGGCCGTAACCACGCCGGCCGCTGCCGCGCAGACCCTGGCCATCCATCAGCAGGCCTTCGACACACGGGAACTGCGCGATGCCTGGCAGCGCGTGATCGCCATGGTGGTGCAGCCGGGCGTGGACTTCGACCACAGCAGCGTGCACGAATACGACGCCGCCGCTGCCAGCGAGCTGGCGGACTTCCTCGAACAGCAGCCCCGAATCGTGTTCGAAGCGCATTCGACCGACTACCAGCGTGAGTCCGGCCTGCATGCGCTGGTGCGCGATCACTTCGCCATCCTCAAGGTCGGCCCGGCGGCAACGTTTGCCTACCGCGAAGCGCTGTTCGCACTCGCCGCGATCGAAGCCGAACTGCTGCCCGCCGCGCAGTGCTCGAGGCTGCCGCAGGTGCTGGAACAGGTGATGCTGGCCAAGCCCAAGAACTGGCAGGCGCATTACCACGGCGATGAAGCCACGCTGCGCCTGCTGCGCTCCTACGCCTTCAGTGACCGCTGCCGCTACTACTGGGGCGAGCCGGAGCTGCTGCAGGCCGTGCAGACCTTGTTCGCCAACCTGGAACAGCACACCCCGCCGCTGGTGCTGCTCAGCCAATACCTGCCGGGCCAGTATGTAGCGGTGCGCGAAGGCCAACTGGCCGCCACGCCGGCCGCCCTGGTGCAGCACCGCGTCGGCCAGTGTCTGGGCGAATACGCGCGCGCCTGCAGCGCCAATCAGGCAGGTACGCGCAAGCAAAGCGAAAGTTTGCGCACCCAAAACCTTGCGAACGGTTAATCTCCGCTTTCAAACGCACAAGAGAGCTGACCATGCGCAATACCCGTCCCCGCCGACAGCAGATCCTGCAACGCCTGATCGACCAGGGCTCGGTGCAGGTTGCCGAACTGGTTGACCAGTTCGGCGTGTCGGCGGTGACCATCCGTACCGACCTGGGCCACTTCGAGGCCCAGGGCCTGGCCACGCGCACCCACGGTGGCGCGACGCTGGTACGCATGCCGCCGCAGGAACAGGACATCCACGAGAAAGATGCGCTGAACCTGTCGCTGAAGGAATCCATCGGCATGCGCGCCGCGCAGCTGGTGCAACCCGGCGACAACATCATCATCGACTCCGGCTCCACCACCATGACCCTGGCCCGGCATCTGCGCGATCATCGCGATGTCACGGTGATGACCAATGGTCTGAACATTGCCTGGGAACTGGCCAACGCACCGGCCGTCAACGTACTGCTGACCGGTGGCCTGCTGCGCAAACAGTCGCTGTCGCTGCAGGGCAGCCAGGCCGAAGCCAGCCTTACCTCCTACAGCTTCGACACCTTGTTCCTCGGCGTGGACGGCCTGGACCTGCAGTTCGGCCTGACCACCCATGACGAGGCCGAAGCCCGCCTCAATCACCGCATGGTCGAGCGCGCCCGCCGCATCGTGGTGCTCACCGACGCTTCGAAATTCGGCCGCGTCAGCCTGCACCGCATCGCCCGCCTCGACCAGATCCACGCCATCATCACCGATACCGGCATCGACGATGCCACCCGCGAGGGACTGCAGCGCCAGGGCATCGAAGTGATCACCGCCGAGCCACCGCTATGA
>QFOV01000177.1 GCA_003248565.1 Stenotrophomonas sp. | reverse complement strand
GTTGTGTCACTTGTTGCAGGCCAACCACTCACCGGCGTTCTGGGCGGAAGTGGAAGCGCGTTTTCCTGCGTGGCGCGATGAGCGCGATTACCTGCGTGAGGAAGGCCGCAGGTTGAAGAGCACCTTGCATCAGCTGCTGCGGGCGCAGGGCTGAAGCCGAGGCTGAGGCCAAAAGCCAAGGCCGGCCACTGTAGTGCCGAGCCATGCTCGGCAGGGGCCTTACCGGCAAGATCAAAAGCGTCCCCTCATCCCAACCCTCGCTCCGCGCCCCGGCCCTTGCGCTGGCGCAAGGACGTTCGATGGGCAGCGAACCTGTGGTTCGCAAGCTGCCCCTCTTACCCCGCAAGCGGTAAAGGCCACTGTAGTGCCGAGCCATGCTCGGCAGGGCCTTTCCGACAAGATCAAAAGCCCCCCTCATCCCAACCCTTCTCCCGCAGGCGGGAGAAGGGCTACAGCTACAGCTACAGCTAAAAGCAAAAGCCAAAAGCCAAAAGCCAAAAGCCAAAAGCCAAAAGCCAAAAGCCAAAAGCCAAAAGCCAAAAGCCAAAAGCACCCCTCCCTGGCCCTCCCCTTGCCTGCGGCAAAGGGAGGGGATGGACCATGCACTTGGCGGCTATCTAGACACCTGCAGTGCCCGCTCTTCCCCCTCCCTTTGCCGCAGGCAAGGGGAGGGTTGGGGAGGGGTGCCTTTGCTCCTGCTTTAGTTTATGCGTCTGATCTTGTTCCTGCTCCGACTGCGGCAACAGAAAAAAATAGCAACCACCACCACAACAACAACCGCAACCTCACCCAACCCTGCGCATCACCTCGGCTTCACCGCCGGTCGAATAACGGAACACCGAAACCGCCTCCGCCAAGGCACTGGCCTGCGCTTCCATCGAGCGTGCCGCCGCGCTGGCTTCTTCCACCAAGGCAGCATTCTGCTGGGTGGTTTCATCCATCTGCACGACAGTGTGGTTGACCTGCTCGATGCCGGCCGATTGCTCCTGCGAAGCCGCGGCAATCCGCGCGACGATGTCGCTGACCTGCTGCACCGAGCCGACAATCTCACTCATGGTGCTGCCGGCCTGTGCGACCAACGCGGCACCGTCATCCACCTTGCCCATCGAGTCGCCGATCAGTTCCTTGATCTCGCGTGCGGCGGTGGCCGAGCGCTGTGCCAGGCTGCGCACTTCCGACGCCACCACCGCGAAGCCGCGCCCCTGTTCGCCGGCACGCGCAGCTTCCACCGCAGCGTTCAGTGCCAGGATATTGGTCTGGAAGGCGATGCCATCGATCACCCCGATGATCTCGGCAATGCGCTTGGACGACAGCTCGATCGCATGCATCGTCGACACCACCTGCCCAACCACATCGCCACCGCGTGCAGCGACATCGGCAGCACCCATGGCCAGCTGGTTGGCCTGACGGGCCGAGGCCGCGTTCTCGCGCACGGTGGCGGTCAGTTCTTCCATCGAAGCGGCGGTCTCCTCCAGGTTGGCGGCCTGCTGCTCGGTACGGCGCGAAAGATCGTCATTGCCCGCCGCCAGCTCGTGCGCGGCGGTGTTGATAGCCAGCGAGCACTGCTTGATCTGGCCAACAATGCCGGTCAGGCGTTCGGCAGTAAGGTTGGCGTCGTTCTTCATCGCTTCGAAATCGCCGGCGTAGTTGCCCTGCACGCGATGATCCAGATCGCCAGCAGCCAGCGCCGACAACATCGTGCGCAGTTCGCCGGTGGTGGTTGCAACCACCTCCAGCAGCTGGTTGATGCCGGTGGTAAGTGTCTGGATGAAGCCAGCCTCGTTCACCGCCTGCAGGCGCTGGTCGAGAGCACCGGCCGAGGCGGCGGCGACGATGCCGGCGACGCTGTTCTCAAGCGCCAGTTCCTGGGTGCGGTCGTGCCACTCCACCGCGAAGCCGCTGCGGCTGCCGTCGGCGTTGAACACCGGCGTCACCACCTGGCTGAAATGCACCGGGCCAATGGTGATCTGGCCGTTGTGCACCTTCTTGAGCTGGTCGAGCATGCCGCGGATACGCGCCGGGTTGGCGTGGAAGCGGTGGATGCTGCTGCCGACCAGGGTATCGACGTTGAAGTCCGGGAAGGCCTCGCGCAGGCTGTCCTGCTGGTTGCGCAGCAAGGCCACGACCGAGCGGTTCACGTAGCGGATGATGTGTTCGTTGTCGGCAATCATCATGCCGGTGCGCGATGCATCCAGCGAGGCGCGGATCTGGGTGTTCTCATGGTGCAGCGCGGCTTCCAGCTGGTGCTTCTGCTCCAGCTGGGTGCGCATGCGCAGCACGCCATCGGCGAGGGTGCCTGCGGCGAAGCTGCGTTCGTTGCCAATGGCGTCGTCGGGTTCACCGCTGGCGATCGCATCCACCATCGCACGCAGCCGAGCAGGTGCCGCGCCCAGGGTCAGTACCTGGCGCCGCAGTTGCACCGCCATCGCGCTGATGAAGGCGGTCTCAACCACCACGTACAGTGCATGCAGCAGGACGATATTGAGACCACTGCCCGCGGCAAAGGCGCGCACCGGCAGGCCGCGCGTCTGCAGCCAGTAGAAGGCCAGGTGATGCACGCTGATTGCGGCGGCAGCCACCACTACCGGGATCCAGTCGCGGTAATACAGCAGCAGCGCGATCACCACGAACACGCCGAAGTGCATTTCCACCAGGCCATTGGCCTGCTGGATGGTGGCGGCGACCAGCGCCATCAGCACCAATGCCACCGTCACCCGGCTGAGCAGGCTGCCCGGTGCCAGTTTGATCTGCACTGCCATCAGCGCCAGCGAAGGCAGGCTGATCGCGAAGAATGGCAGCCATTGCCCTGACCACAGCGCCAGCGCCAACGACGCCAGGCCGAGGATCAGGCCGAAGTACAGGAACATGCGGTCCGCCGCGCAGGCCAGCTGCGTGTAGTAGGCGTCGGGAGGTGGCGTCGTGGCGTGGGGGCGAGTGGACATCGGGAACTCCTGGTCAACAGGAACAGCGGGGAGGAAGGAACAAGGGCGGGTTGCGTTCGGCCAGCAGCGCCGGCAACCAGCTGGCGAGGGTCGAGTTGCCGCGGCCACACGCCAGCGCGGAAGGCTGCAGCGGGCCGGCATAGAGCGGGTGGCCATCGGCGGCCAGCACCAGCAGTTCGTAGGCGCCGGTGGCACCGAGGGCGATGGTGTGTGCGCCTTGTGCCTGCAGCGCAGTGCTGAGCTGTTGCCAGGCCTGCTCGTCTTGCATGCAGTCGCAAGCGGGCGCGGTCAGTCGGATTGCCAAGGGTGCAGCGATTGCAGGCAGTTGCCCTTGCGCGCGCAGTCCATCCACCAGCGCTGCCACCGCCGCTTCGTCATCGCCGGGGCGGTGAGCAAGCGCGGCGACGCTGCGGGTGGTCCAGCCCAGCCAACAGGCGAGCAGGATCAGGCCGGTGATGACACCGGGCCGGAGGGCGGGGCGGGGGGGCATGCGATGGTGGGGCGCGCAGCACCCGTTGCGGGACTGCGGGACATCTTCTCGATTACGGCAATGCCGGGGTTATCGGCTGCCGCGCTTACTACTGAAGCCGATGCCAATGGCATCGGGCTCCATATTCAGCTGGCGTCGGGCAACGCCGCGATGAAGTTGCGGATGATCGCCGCGACTGCCTCGGGATCATCCATGTGCACATGGTGATGGCCGGGCAGGGTATGCAGGCGGCCATCCGGCAGCAGCGCCGCGCGCTGGCTGCGTTCCGGTTCCGGGAAGTAAGGCTGGGCCGGGGTGGCGTAGATCACCTGCACCGGGCAGAGGATGGCGCTGACCACATCGCAGACCTGTTCTTCGGTCATGCGGACCGCGGTCGGCAGCATCAGCCGCGGGTCGCTGCGCCAGCTCCAGCCACCGTCGACCGGCTTGACCCCACGTTCGATCAGCAGGCGTGCCGAGGCCTCGCTGAGCTGGTTGACCATCATCCGCGCACGTACCGGCGCGCTCAGGTCGGGGAATACCCGCAACTGCTTGGCGTCCAGCTTCAGCATCGCTTCCACGTAGGTGCGCAGACGCTGCACGGTTTCGCCGGCCGGTGCGGTGAGGCCGCCCAGGGCTTCAATCGAGACCAGTGCCTGCACCCGTTCACCGGCCACGGCGGCGACCAGGCTGGCAATCGCCGCACCCATCGAGTGGCCGAGCAGTACAAAGCGGTCCCAGCCCAGCGCATCGGCAATGGCCAGGGTCTGCACGATGGCGTGCGGTGTGGTGTACGGCGTGGTCAGCGGCAGGTGGTCGCTATAGCCATGGCCGGGCAGGTCGACCATCACCAGATCCAGCGTCGGCAGTTGCTCGGCCAGCGGCAGGAAGCTGGCCGCGTTGTCGAGCCAGCCATGCAGGGCGAGGACCTTCAGACCATCCGGGTTGCCGGCGCGCAGGCCGGCGACGCGGATGCCATCGAGCTGCAATTCAAAAGGTGTCGCGTTCATGCCGGCTGCGCCGCCGCCAGCGCGGCCAACGCCGCGGCATGGGCGCTGCTGTCGTTGAGGCAGGGAATGTAGCGCATGCGCGCGCCACGCTCGGCCAGGGTTTCGGTGAAGCCCATCTGCACCTCTTCCAGGGTTTCCAGGCAGTCGGTGGCAAAGCCCGGGCAGACCACGTCCAGGGTCTTGATGCCGCTTTCGGCCAGTTCCCATAGCCGCGGCTCGGCATAGGGCTGCAGCCAACGCTCCCGGCCGAATCGCGATTGATAGGCGAGTTCCCAGTCACCGCTGCTCAGGCCCAGCGCTGCGGCAATGGCCTTGGCGCTGGCTTGGCAGCGCTGCGGGTAGGGATCGCCGGCATCGGCCAGGCGCTGCGGGATGCCATGGAAGGAGAACACCAGCTTGCCGCCGCGGCCATGTTCGGCCCAATAACCGGCAATGGAGGCGGCGATCGCGGCAACCCAGGCCGGGTCATCGGCATAGTCGCGGATGGTCTGTACTGTCACCTTCGGGTTGCGTGCCTGCCATTGCTGCACGCGGTCCTCGATGGAGGCGGTGGTGGTGGTCGAGTACTGCGGATACAGAGGCAGCACCACGATGCGCTGGATACCCTCGGCAGCCAAAGCATCCAGTGCCGGCAACATGGCCGGTTCGCCGTAGCGCATGGCTTCGCGCACCCGCCACTGTGGCAGCTGTTGTTGCATGGCCTTGGCCAGGCGATGGGTGTAGACCGCCAGCGGCGAGCCTTCGGGCAGCCAGACCTGGGCGTACTTCTGCGCCGAGCGACCGCTGCGCAGCGGCAGGATCAGCCCATGCAGCAGCGGTTTCCACAGCAAAGCCGGGATCGAGACCACACGGGGGTCGCTGAGGAATTCCGCCAGATAGCGCCGCACCGCAGGCGCGGTGGGTGTCTCGGGCGTGCCTAGATTGACCGCGAGCAACGCGGTAGTGGGGGCGTTGGACATCCAGACATTTTCGCAGGTATGGGCAGAGAAGGGAGTGCTGCGGGTCTGCAGCGGACATCACCCCTCCCCAACCCTCCCCTTCGCGATGCGAAAGGGAGGGGGCACAGATGCTCATGCCTCTCGCCCGCTCACCAGCTATTCAGAGCCGCGCTACTAATTTCAGGCACTTGCGCTATCTTTCTATGCACCGACCTACGGAGTTACCCATGCGCCGCCTGCCGTGCCTTGTTCTGCTGTTGTCCGCGAGCCTGTTGTCCACCACTGCCGTCGCTGGTCCGCAGGAAGATCAACGTGCCCGCAATGCGGTGCGGGTGCTCAGTGAGATCCAGGACATCCCGGAGCAGGCCATCCCCGACAAACTGCTGGATGAAGGCCGCGCCATCATCGTCCTGCCGGACACCATCAAGGCCGGTCTGGTGCTGGGTGGGCGTCGTGGCCATGGCCTGATGTCGGTGAAAATGGCTGATGGCAGCTGGTCCAATCCCGTATTCATCAAGCTTACCGGCGGCAGCATCGGCTTCCAGGCCGGCGTGCAGTCGTCGGACGTGATCCTGGTGTTCCGCAATGACCGCAGCCTGGACAACATCGTCAACGGCAAGTTCACCCTCGGTGCCGACGCTGGCGTCGCCGCTGGCCCGGTTGGTCGCAATGCCGCAGCTGCCACCGATGGTCAGCTCAAGGCCGAGATCTGGTCGTGGTCGCGTGCCCGTGGCCTGTTTGCAGGCGTGGCGCTGGACGGCGCGGTGTTGCAGATCGACGATGCCGCCAACCTGGATGCCTACGGCCAGAACACCACGCCGCGCATGATTCTGGAGGGCCGCCTGAACAACGCGCCGTCGTCGGATGTCGTGTCTTTCCGTGACCGCCTGGAAGAGTCCACCTATGCCGCGCGGGAAAAGCGCGGCACCCAGGGCGGCGTCGCCCCGGTGGTGGCAAGCGCGCCGCGCAGCAACGCGGTCAGCGTACAGGCGCCCGTGGCCGATACCGTTGGCAGCGACACCGCGACCACTGCACCGTTGCAGCATTCCACCGCTGAACCGGCACCGCAGCAGGGCTTCCAGCCGGTCTCCGAAGGCGAGATCCGCACCGAAAGCCTGGACGGCGGCAACTGACCTTTGGCATAGCGATCAATTAAGACCTTGTGCGCTATGCTCGACAACCTCCACACAGAATAACGCGAGCAGATCATGGGCAGTTTCAGCATCTGGCACTGGTTGGTCGTGCTGGTCATCGTCCTGCTGGTGTTTGGCACCAAGCGTTTGACGAGCGGCGCCAAGGATCTGGGCAGTGCGGTCAAAGAGTTCAAGAAAGGCATGCGTGACGAGGACAAGCCGGCTGCACAGCTGGGCGACGAATCGCGTGATGCCGACAAGAGCGGCGAAAAGCAGGCCGAGCACGACCGCGACGCGCGCTGATCCTGAGCGTACGACGTGTTTGATATCGGCTTCAGCGAACTGCTGCTGATCGCAGTGGTGGCCTTGGTGGTCCTCGG
>QFOV01000176.1 GCA_003248565.1 Stenotrophomonas sp. | reverse complement strand
ACCCGCACCATGGAGCAGTTCCTGGGCTACATCTTCAACCTGGCCAGCACCGACGGCAGCCTGCAGCCGCTGTACGGCATCGGCTTCGAGGCCAAGCTCGACGAGGAGGAAGTAGCCTCGTTATCCGGCTATTGCGGCATGGGCCCGGTACGTCGCGGCAACCTGGCCTGGGTGCAGCGCCAGCACGATGTCTACGGCAGCGTGGTACTGGCCTCCACCCAGCTGTTCTTCGACCAGCGCCTGCAGGACCCGGGCGATGCGCATACCTACGCGCGCCTGGAGCCTCTTGGCGAGCAGGCCTTCGCCCTGCATGACGTGCCGGATGCTGGCCTGTGGGAATTCCGTGGCCGCACCGAAGTGCATACCTATACCAGCGCGATGTGTTGGGCGGCCTGTGACCGGCTGTCCAAGATCGCAACCCGCTTGAAGCTGGATGGCCGCGCCGTCTACTGGCGCGAACGGGCCAACCAGATCCACGCGCGGATCATGCACGAGAGCTGGAATGAGCAGCTTGGCCATTTCACCGACACCTTTGGTGGTCATCGGCTGGATGCATCCTTGTTGTTGCTAGCCGACATCGGCTTCATCGATGCCAAGGACGCGCGCTTCATCGCCACGGTCGAGGCCATCGGCCGCGATCTGAAGCATGGCAATGCCTTGTACCGCTACACCGCGCCAGATGATTTCGGCACGCCGGAAACCAGCTTCACGATCTGCACCTTCTGGTACATCGATGCATTGGCGGCGATCGGGCGGATGGACGAAGCGCGCGAGATGTTCGAGATCCTGCTGCAGCAGCGCAATCACCTGGGCCTGCTATCCGAAGACCTAGCCTTCGATGGCAAGGCCTGGGGCAATTTCCCGCAGACCTACTCGCATGTGGGCTTGGTGATCGCTGCGATGCGCTTGTCGCGCAGCTGGCAGGAGGCGTCGTGAGCCGACTGGTGGTGGTCTCCAACCGCGTGGCATTACCCGGCGAAAACCGCGCTGGCGGGCTGGCCACCGGCCTGTTGGCGGCGCTCAGCGAACGCGGCGGTTTGTGGTTTGGCTGGAGTGGACGCAGCGTCAATGTCGACAGCGGTGCCCTGCATGAAGCGCAGGATGGGCCGATCCGCTATTTGACGATGGACCTGTCCAAGAACGATCTGGAAAGCTACTACAACGGCTTTTCCAACCGCGCCTTGTGGCCGCTGCTCCACTTCCGCCTGGATCTTGTCGACTACGACCGGCGCAAGCGCGAGGGTTACTGGAAGGTCAATAGACTGTTTGCCGATACGCTGGCTCCACTGCTGCGCGACGACGATACGGTGTGGATCCACGACTACCACCTGATCCCATTGGCGGCGTTGCTACGCGAGCGTGGTATCGCCTGCCGGATTGGCTTCTTCCTGCATGTGCCGGTTCCCTCGGCCGACCTCATCCAGGCCCTGCCCGACCACCGCTCACTGTTCTCGGCGTTGTATTCGTACGACCTGCTCGGCTTCCAGACCCGCCGTGACGTCGACCGCTTCCAGTCCTATGTGCGCCTGTTCGGCGGCGGCACGTTGATAGACAGCGACTGGATCAAGGCACCCGACGGTCGCCGCGTGCGCACCTCCGCGTTCCCGATCGGCATCGATACCGAGCACATCGCCCGGCAGGCCCGCAGCGCGGCCAGCAACAAGCCGGTGCGCGACCTGCGGCAGAGCCTGCAGCACCGCAAGCTGGCAATCGGTGTGGACCGGCTGGATTACTCCAAGGGCCTGCCGGAACGTTTCCACGGCTTTGAACGATACCTGCAGCGCTATCCGCAGCAGAAAGGCGATATGACCTTTCTGCAGATCGCACCGGTATCCCGTGGCAGCGTCAACGAGTACCGCAAGCTGCGTGGCGATCTGGAGCGTCTGGCCGGGCATATCAACGGCGGCCATGCCGAAGCCGATTGGACACCGCTGCGCTACGTCAACCAGAACTACGCACACAGCACCCTGACCGGGTTCTATCGGCAGGCGGCAGTCGGCTTGGTAACGCCGCTGCGCGACGGCATGAACCTGGTCGCCAAGGAGTACATCGCTGCGCAGGCCCCCGACAACCCGGGCATGTTGGTGTTGTCGCTATTGGCTGGCGCGGCGGATGAATTGAAGCAGGCGCTGCTGGTCAATCCGCACGATCTGGATGGTGTTGCCGATGCGATAGCGACGGCTGCAAACATGCCGCTGGCAGAGCGGATCGAGCGCTGGCGGGCGATGATGGAGCATCTGCGTACGCATGATATCCACCGCTGGCGGCGGGATTATCTGTTGGCATTGGAGGGGGTTTAGGGCTGGAGCAGGGGCAAGAGCTTGCCCTCACCCCAACCCCTCTCCCGCAGGCGGGAGAGGGGCTAGTGCACTACGAGCGCAAGCAATGCGAGCCCCTCTCCCGTTTACGGGAGAGGGGTTGGGGTGAGGGGAAGCTCCTGGCAAGCAGAACCCAACCCACTCAATCCAAGAACCGCCCGCGCTGCTCCGCCGTCGGCAGAAAACAGCTGTCATGCCGCCCAAACCAGCGGTAGCGGTTGCGCGCCAGCCATCGATACGCGGGATCCCGCACAGAAGCCGGTAACACCCGCGCAAACCCAGCCAGCCGCCAAGCCCCGCCCAATCCAGTCACCACCCGCAGAATCGCGTCGGTGTCGGTATACGCCACACCCTCGGCGACCAACAGGAACGACAAGGGATCGTCCGGATCCAGCCCGTGCGCAGCCAACAGCGCCCGCCCCTGCCCGCCCTGCATCGCCGCGAACCGGTAGCGACCGGCACGATCGAACCGCAGCAGGAAACGCACCCAGCGGCTGCACAACGCGCAGACGCCATCAAACACGATCACCGCTGGCTCAGCCACGCGCTTCCTCCGGCAACAGCCACCCTTCGTAGCGGATCAGCCGCCCGATCAGCGGCATCGACACATCCACCAGGAATTCATAGCGCCCGGCATGCTCACGCTCGCGGCACTGCACCTGCGCGAACCAGCGGGTCGGCAACGGCAACACACCGAAGGCCCAGACACGTTCCGCCCGCCACAGGATCTGGCCAGCCTCTTCGCGCAATCCGAAACGGAAGCGCACCGCGCCGAGCTGCTCGAACAGCTGCCCATCGCGCTGCCACAAGCGCGAGGCCATGCGCGCCGGTCCGAATTGCCGGTTCCAGCGTTCCCCGCCGGCATCGACCACGAACTCCACGGTCACCGGCACGCTGGAGGTTGGCGGTAGCCGCGCCAGCCAGGCACAGGGCGCGACCAGCCAATGGCTGCCGCGCAGCACTTTTCCCTGCCCGCTCCAGCGCTGGCGCGCGGCGACCGAGTGCAATGCACACACCTGCGGGGCCAAACGTTCAAACGCTGGACCCAGCACCTGTGCGAACAGCGGCGCGGTCAAGGCTCCATCCACACCAGGGTGGCGATACGGCCGCTGCGCTGGTCGCGGCGGTGCGAGAACCAACGTTGCGGATCGGCCATGGTGCACAGGTCGCCGCCGTGGATCGCGGACGAAGGCATGCCTGCAGCAACCAACCGCTGCCGCGCCAGCCCGGGCAGGTCTACTTTCCAGTGGCCAGGCCGGGTCGCTGCGAAGTGGCGCTCAGCGGCGCTGGAATGCGCCAGGAAGGCCTCGCGCACGTCCACGCCGACCTCGTACAGGGCCGGCCCTGCCGCGGGGCCTATCCATGCTACGAGCGCCTCGGCGGGCGTGTGCATCGCGGCCAGCGTGTTCTCCAGCATGCCGCGCGCCAATCCACCCCAGCCGGCATGGGCTGCCGCCACTTCGCTGCCGTCGCGGGCGGCGAACACCACCGGCAGGCAGTCAGCGGTGAGGATGGCCAGCACCACGCCGGGCACCGAGGTCACCGAGGCATCGGCGGTTGGCTCGGCGTCCAGCCCCTGCGCCTGCGGTGGCGCGTCGAAACGCAGCGCCACGCTGCTGTGCACCTGGCGCAGCCAGTGCGCTGCCGACGGCAGCTTGGCCAGTTGATGCAGTTCGTCGCGGTTGCGCTGCACCTGGGCCGGATCGTCGCCATCGGCGGCGGTCCGGTTACCCAGGTTGAAACTGTCAAACGGGGGCTGCGAGCCGCCTGCGCCATGGCGCATCGTGGTGAAGGCCCGCACCCCTGGGGGCGCGGGCCAGTCGGCCAGCCACAGCGGACTCGCCTCCGCCATTACCAGCGGCCCCGCTCGCGCTCGGCGAAGGCCTTGGAGTCCTCGCGCAGCGCCTTCATCAGCGCCAGCAGATCGGCCGGTACCGGTGCGGTGTTGCTGATGGTCTCGCCGGTGATCGGGTGCTGGAACTCCAGCGTCTCGGCGTGCAGGGCCTGACGCTTGAAGCCGCGCAGTGCCGCGACCAACTCGTCGGTGGCGCCCTTGGGCAGCTTCAGCGAGCCGCCATACAGCGGGTCACCGACGATGGCGTGCTTCAGGTGCGCCATGTGCACGCGGATCTGGTGGGTACGGCCGGTTTCCAGGCGGCATTCCAGCGCGGTATGGGCGCGGAAGCGCTCGCGCAGGCGGTAATGGGTCACCGCTTCCTTGCCGTCCTCGCGCACGCCCATCTTCAGGCGGTCGCGCGCATGGCGGTCGATCGGGGCATCGGCGGTACCGCCGGAGACCAGCGCGCCGACCACCACCGCCAGGTACTGGCGATGCACTTCGCGCGCGGACAGCTGCTCAACCAGAGCGGTCTGCGCCTGCACGGTACGTGCCACCACCATGACGCCGCTGGTGTCCTTGTCGAGGCGGTGGACCACGCCGGCGCGCGGCACCTTGGCGATCTCCGGGTCACGGAACAGCAGCGCGTTGAGCAGGGTACCGCTGGGGTTGCCGGCGCCGGGGTGGACCACTAGGCCGGCCGGCTTGTCGATCACGAACACGTGTTCGTCCTCGTACAGGACCGACAAGGGGATGTCCTCCGGCAGGGCATGGACTTCGACCTCCAGCACCGCATTCAGGGTGGCGATTTCCCCACCGCGGACCGGGTCGCGCGGGCGCACGGGCTCGCCATCGAGCAGAACTGCGCCGGATTTGATCCATTCGGTCAGGCGCGAACGGGAGAATTCGGGGAACAATTCGGCCAGGACCGCGTCGAAGCGACGACCGGCGGCGGAATCGGGAACCTGCGCGTGGCGCGGGCTGGAAGAGGTGTTCTCGGACATGGGCAAAGACCGGCTAAAGACGAAATTATGGGGTCCAGGCGACAACAGTCAGTCGCAGGACAGGCCACTAGGCTATCATCGCCCCTTCGTATTCCTGCCGCGTCCTGCCCTGAACCCATGATCCGACGCTCTTCGCTGCTGTCCGCGCCCGTCCGCCTCACCGCCCTGCTGCTGGTTTTGGTCTTCGTCGCCACTGGTTGCCACCGCGGCGCCAAGAAGGACGCCGACGAAGGCGCGCCGGTCGAACAACTGTTTGAAAAGAGCCACAAGCTGATGGAGGGCGGCAATTGGTCCGGCGCCGAAACCAGCTTCAAGCGCTTGATTGCACAGTACCCTTACGGCCCGTACACCGAGCAGGCGATGATCGAAACCGCCTACGCCCAGTACAAGGCCGGCAAGAACGATGACGCCGTTTCGAGCATCGACCGCTTCATCCGTACCTACCCGACCCACCGCAACATCGCGTACCTGTACTACCTGCGCGGTCTTGCCAACGGCAACCGCGATACGGTTTTCCTGCGCCGCGTATGGTCGCTGGACCCGAGCCGCCGCGATCTGTCGACCCCGCGCCAGGCCTATGCCGATTTCAACATCGTCACCGAGCGCTACCCGAACAGCCGTTATGCCGCCGATGCACGCCAGCGCATGGTCGAACTGCGCGACGTGTTCGCCCAGCATGAGCTCGATGACGCCCTGTACTACGCCCGTCGCGGCGCCTGGGTGTCCGTGGTTGGCCGCGCCAACTACCTGCTGGAGACCTACCCGCAGAGCGCCTTCCAGTACGACGCCGTCGCGCTGCTCGGTGAGGCCTACACCAACCTTGGCAACAAGACCCTGGCCGACGACGCCCGCCGTGTGCTGCAGCTGAACCAGCCGGAGCACCCGTGGCTGGCCGGCAACTGGCCGAAGTACCCGTGGATGATCCGCAAGCTGAACCCGTTCGCAGGTGAGCGCTCGGTGGCCACCGGCCAGAGCAACGCCACGATGAACCGCGGCAAGTAAGCTGCTTCGGTAGTGGTGGTATCAGAAAGGGGCCGTTGGGCCCCTTTCTTGTTTTCGGGATTCGGCAGCGGGGAGTTGAGAGCTTTGGCTTTGGCTTTGGCTTTGGCTTTGGCTTTGGCTGTGGCTGTGGCTGTGGCTGTGGCTTTGCCTTTGGCTGTGGCTGTGGCTGTGGCTTTGCCTTTGGCCTTTGACACTCCCTTCTCCCGCTTGCGGGGGAAGGTGCCCGGAGGGCGGATGGGGGAGCTTTGGCCTTTGGCCTTTGGCCTTTGGCCTTTGGCCTTTGGGCTTTGGGCTTTGGGCTTTGGGCTTTGGGCTTTGGAACTCCGGCAGTCGTTGCCTAGGTTCACCATCCCGGCTTCGCCCTACCCTCACCCCAGCCCCCGCTCCGCGCCCCGGCCCTTGCGCTGGCGCAAGGTCGTTCAAGGAGCAGCGAACCAGTGGTTCGCAAGCTGCTCCTCTCACCCCGCAAGCGGGAGAGGGGCTGGCAGTGCGCGCACTGGCAGTACGCCCAAAAAAAAAGCGGCCCCGTCTCCAGGGCCGCTCCACATCACTCAAACAACCTCAAACTCAGAAGCTCTGCGTGTAACGCATATACAACTGCCGACCGTAGCCGTTGTACAGATAGTTGTTGAAGTTGGTCGGCGAGTACGCCACGTCGTACACCGGCGCCTTGTTGGTCAGGTTGCGCACGCCCAGCGAGATGCTCGCCTTCCACGGAGTGTTGTAAGCGAA
>QFOV01000175.1 GCA_003248565.1 Stenotrophomonas sp. | reverse complement strand
ATCTCGCCGCCAGCGGGGCGTTGCGGCCACACCGTCTTGGCCAGCAATTCATCATTCCAGTCGAACGACAACTTGCCGTCCTTCAGGAACAAGGCCACGAAGTTGTAGACGTTACGCGCAAACATCTCGCTGGCATGCACCGCGCCCATGCTGGCCAGGTTGAGCGGACCAGCAACCGTCACCCCACCAACCTCGATGGTCTGGCCCGGCTGGGTAGCTTCGCAATTGCCGCCGGTTTCAGCCGCCAGATCGACGATCACGCTGCCCGGGCGCATGCCCGCCACCATCGCCGCGGTGACGATTTTCGGCGCCGGACGCCCCGGCACGGCCGCAGTGCAGACCACTACGTCCACGCCTTTCAGGTGCTCGGCCAAGCGTCGCTGCTGTTCAGCGCGCTCGTCATCGGTCAGCTGCCGGGCGTAACCGCCTTCACCGGCCGCGCTGACGCCTAGGTCCAGGAACTTGCCACCCAGCGACTCAATCTGCTCACGGGTTTCCGGGCGCACATCGAAGCCCTCGACCGCTGCACCCAACCGCTTGGCCGTGGCAACCGCCTGCAGGCCTGCAACGCCAGCGCCAACGATCAATACCTTGGACGGGCGGATGGTGCCGGCGGCGGTGGTCAGCATCGGGAAGAAGCGCGGCGCCAGCTGTGCGGCGATCAGGGTCGCCTTGTAACCGGCCATGCCGGCCTGCGAGCTGAGCACATCCATCGCCTGCGCACGGGTGGTACGCGGCAATCGTTCCAACGGAAAGGTTTGCAGTTGCCGCGCTTGCAGCGCAGCCGCGCGAGCAGGGTCGGCTTCAGGCTGCACGCCGCCCACCAGCACCGCACCCGCCTTCAGGCGGGTAATGCTGGACAAGGATGGCGCCTGTACGCACAACACCAGGTCCGCGCCTTCCAACGCGTCACCCAGCTGTGCACCTGCATCCACATAGGCCTGGTCGGGGAAGCCCGCGGCCGTACCGGCGCCGGCCTGCAGGTGTACCTGCGCGCCGGCTGAAACAAGCTTCTTCACCGTTTCCGGCGTGGCGGCAACGCGTCGCTCGCCCTCAGCGGTTTCCTTCAATACCAAGACATCTACGGCCATTCCAGTCCTCGATGCGCAGCGGATCAACCGCCGGATCGTAGCAAAGCCGATGCCCTGTGCGGCAGGCCCTGGCCTGCCGGTTTGCGGTCAGTGCGCCGCGCCCTGCGGCTCAAGGCGATCGATCACGCCTTGCATGGCGCTGTCGAAGGCGCCGTCATCCACATGCGGACGCAGCCGTTCCAGGCGCACCATCACCGCCAGCTCTTCTGGCGAGGCCACGCAGAAGCGGATGCCGCGACGGTTGACGAACAGCAGGCGCGAGGAGATCGGGCTCACCCACGACAACTTGCCGGCCTGCATCTTGCCGTCCTTGTCGATGAAATCCAGCCAGGTGCCAATCTCCATCCGCCGAAAACGCTCGGCATCGGTGTCGTCAAAATCTTCGGCCTTGGTTGCACTGCCAAACTCGATGGCCGGCGTTTCCGGCGCTGGTGGCGTGGGCAGGGCAACCGGTGGCAGCTCCGGCAACGCACGCTCGAGCTCCGGGCGCAACTCGGCGACGGACTGCAAGGTGTCATGCAAGGCATCGATCGCGGTGGTGCCGCCGTCGCCATGCAGGCCAACACTGGCAAAGACCTTGCGCAGGCCAGGCTGGCAGGACTGCAACCACGGTTTGCCAACGATATGACGGCGCGCCTCGGCCACTTCCTCCAGCACGTCGTCTGCCAGTTTGAGCGCCTCGCTCACACCCTCGCCTTCCTCGCCTTCGCGCAACAGGGTGAGGGTGAGATGGTGGTTCCAAGGCTGGCGAAGGAAGTCTTCGATGGCCTTGGGCAGCGCGGTATCGGCAACACGCTTGTCCAGCTCGGCGCTGGCACGATTGCGTGCAACCTCGAGCTTTTCCTGCCCGCGCTGGGTTTCCGCGGCACGCCGTTCGGTGATCTCAACCCGGCGCCGATGCTGGGCCAGGAACTCGCGGAACTCTTCTTCCAACGTCAGGAAGATCGCCAGGTTCTCGTTGAACTCGGCGGTCAGCCGCTCAATGATTTCTTCGACCTTGCCCATCAGCGCGCGCTCAGCCTGGCTTTCACCGGCATTGCCCTCGCAGGCCTCGGCCAGCGAATTGAGCAGCTTGCGTGCCGGATGGGTCTTCTGCACGAACATGCGCCGGTCGAGCATGGCGACCTTGACGAAGGGCACCACCAGCCGGCCGATCAACTCGCGCGAGCGGCCCTCAAGGTCCCGCTCGTCCAGCATCACGTCAAACAGCATGCCGACCAGGTCGATCGCATCCTCGTCCTGCGGGTCCAGGTGCGCCTGCTGCGGGTCCACCCCGAGGCGCGTGGCGCCGGACAGCACTTCACTCTTGAGCCGCTGCGCCAGCGATTCGCCATCCTCGCCCACCGCCGCACGCAGGGTTGCGCTGGGCGTGGCCTGCAGCAGCGACAACACCGACATCATCTCGCGCTGGTTCAGGGAGCGCTGATGGCCGGTGCCGGCCTGCCCCGCGTCCGCCGAAGATGCCGAGGTGCCTTCACGGGTCTGCCGGCTTTGTGCCAGCAGCTCGTGCAGGGCTTCCAGCACCATGTTCTGTGGATTGCCATAAGCCTGCTCGGCTTCGAAGCCCGCCGCTGCCTGCGCGGCAGCCTGGCCGGCCATGCTGCCGCGGCGCTGGCTCCAACGCTCGGAAAAGCGCCGCGCCCACATTGGCGCATGACCCGGGTCAAACCCTTCCTCTTCTTCCTGTGCAGCCTGCTCCATCTGTTCGGCAGGCGTGCGCTGCGGTGCGGAGCGACGTGGTGCAGCGATCTCGGGAGCGGCACCGGCCTGCGCCAGTCGCTCGTCTACTGCCTGGTAGAGCTTGCCGATACCGGCCGCAAACTCGCGCTCGCACAGCTTGAACAGCACCAGCCGCACTTCTGCGGCCAGGTCACAGGTATAGAACGCCTCGTGCACGGCAACACCAATGTGTTCCGGCCCAATCGGGTTGGTATCGGCATCCAGCGCCGACACCCCGGCCACCCAGGCCAGGCGGTGATCGATGCGCAGCAATACCTGCTTCCAGTCGCGCAGCAGCACGGTCGCAAAATTGCGCACTGCCAGGCGTGACTCAAGAATGTGTTCGGGCACCAAGCTCAGGCCGCCGTCACTCTGCCCGGCCAGTACGGTTTCCGCCGACTGCGGTGTGCCCGCTTCCAGCGCGGCCCAGGCCTGCTGCAGGTGCGAGTCGAAGCGGCGCGAGATCTCATCGCGACGGCGGCGCAGCTCGCGCATGCCGTCCAGGAATGCCAGCTGCGACGGGCCCGCCGTCTCCGCACGGTCGAACAAGGCATCGTCAAACCCCGCCAGCACCTTGGCGAAAGCCTGTGACAGCACAGGCAGGGCAGCCTCGCGGGCCACGCCAAGCAGGTTCTGGTTACGACCGGGCTGACCGGCGGGATGCGGACTGGACATCATGCGCAAAGGCTCCACACCCATACAGGCACTGATCTTCTTGTAAACGATTGAGGAAATGCAGACGCGGCCCCTGAATCCGCACGCGCATGGTAGGCGGAGAAGATGAACAGGGTCAGTGATGCAGTACGCACTTCCTACCTCATGAGCCCTTCGCCGCATTACCAGCAATGCTAAGCGTGTCGGCGATTATTAGCGACCCGTAGCTCGTTCAGGGCACACGACACAGCGCACAAAACCGACCCTGATCTACGCTAAACGGCCGGTACATGGGCGGCGTCTATAATCAGTGGCCACCTCAGCCCCTGTGAACCATGTCCGACAACTGCTTCCTGCAAGCGCTGGATCAGCGCCATTCGGTGCCCTCCCTGCAACTGGGCGAGCCAGCGCCGGACCACGCCACGCAGCTGCGCATGCTGCAATCGGCCGTCCGGGTACCGGATCACGGCAAGATGGTGCCGTTCCGCTTCCTGCGCCTGCAGGGCGACGCCCGCCACGCCCTGGGTGAGTTCCTGGCCCAGCGCAGCCGCCAACGCGACCCCAATGCATCTGATGCGGCGGTCGAGAAGGACCGCAAACGCTTCTCGCATGCGCCGTTGATCGTCACCGTGATCGCCCGCCTGCAGGACAACCCCAAGGTACCCATGCAGGAACAACTGCTCACCGCCGGCTGCGCCTGCTTCGCGCTGCTGCAGGCCGCGCAGGGCGTTGGCTTCGGCGCGCAGTGGCTGACCGCGTGGATGAGCAGCGACCCCGAAGTCGCCCGCCATCTGGGCCTGGCCAGCAACGAACAGATCGTCGGCTTCATCCATATCGGCACCCCGAAGATCGCCGTCCCCGACCGCGAGCGCCCCGATCCGGCCGCGCTGCTGCAGGACTGGCAGCCGTGACGGCTGCCAATACCCCGCTGCAGCCGCTTTACCTGATCGACGCCAGTTTGTATGTGTTCCGCGCCTGGCACTCGATCCCCGACGAGTTCCAGGATGCACAGGGATGGCCGGTGAACGCAGTTCACGGTTTTGCCCGCTTCCTGCTCGACCTGCTGGAACGCGAGCGCCCGCAACACATCGCGGTGGCTTTCGACGAAGCGTTGGACAGCTGTTTCCGCCACGCGCTGTATCCGGCCTACAAGGCCAACCGTGATCCGGCCCCGGAGGAACTGCGCCGCCAGTTCGCCCATTGCAAGGCGCTGTGCGCCGCCTTGGGCCTGGAAGTACTGGCCGACCGCGAATACGAGGCTGACGACCTGATCGGCAGCGCCCTGCATGCCAGCCGCGGCCGCCTGCGCGGGGTCATCGTCTCGGCCGACAAGGACTTGTCGCAGCTGCTGCTGGAACACGACGAGCAATGGGACTACGCCCGCAACCAGCGCTGGGGCGCGGACGGGGTGAAGGCACGGCAAGGCGTGCACGCCCACCAGGTCGCCGACTACCTTGCGTTGAGCGGCGATGCAGTGGACAACATCCCCGGCGTCTCCGGCATCGGCGCCAAATCGGCGGCGGTGCTGCTGGCCCATTTCGGCACGATGGATGCCCTGCTCGAACGCATCGACGAAGTGCCGTTCCTGCGCCTGCGCGGTGCCGCCACCATGGCGGTGCGGTTGCGTGAGCAACGCGAGCAGGCACTCCTGTTCCGCCAGCTGACCACGGTTGCCTTGAACGCACCGCTGCACAATGCCGCTGGCGGCTTCGTGCGCGCCAATGGCGACGGCGACATGCTCGGCGGGCTGTGCGAGGCGCTTCGGTTTGGCCCGATGACCCGGCGCCGGCTGATGACTGCGGCCGGCCTGCAATCCCCTTCCACTCCAGCCAACGAGTTCGCATGAGCCAGAACACTGCTGAACCCCGCGTCGTCTACGAAGGCAAATACCAGCGCATGCTGGTGCGCGGCACCTGGGAGTACAGCGAGCGCACCCATGCCGGCGGGCTGGCTGCGATCATCATCGCAGTCACCCCCGATGATGAAGTGCTGTTCGTCGAGCAATTCCGCGTGCCGCTGCAGGCGCGCACCATCGAGATGCCGGCCGGGCTGGTTGGCGATATCGATGCCGGTGAATCCATCGAGGTTTCGGCCGTGCGCGAGCTGGAAGAGGAAACCGGCTGGACCGCCGACCACGCCGAAGTGCTGATGATCGGCCCCACGTCCTCGGGCGCCAGCAGCGAGAAGATCGCCTTCGTGCGTGCCACCGGCCTGCGCAAGGTCGGCGACGGCGGCGGCGATGCCAGTGAAGACATCACCGTGCACAGCATCCCGCGCCAACGCGCTGCAGCCTGGCTGGTGGAGAAAATGGGCGAAGGCTACGAGCTGGACGCGAAGTTGTGGGCCGGCCTGTGGATGATCGAACACCATCTGGATGGGCGTCCGCGTGGCTGACTCAGGCTTGCAAGGCATCGCCCCACTGCTCGGCGCCGATGATCCAGCGGTTTACACCGTGCACAACCCGAACGGCGTGTCCCCGTTCCTGCTGCTGGCCGATCATGCCGGCCAGCGCGTGCCGCAGGCGCTGCAGGACCTGGGCTTGCCGCAGGCCGAACTGGACCGCCACATCGGCTGGGACATCGGCATCGCCGGCACCACCCGCGCCCTGGCCGAGCGCCTGGACGCCTGGGCCATCGAACAGACCTATTCGCGGCTGCTGATCGACTGCAACCGGCCGCTGGTGTCGCCGACGCTGATTCCTGAAGTCAGCGATGGCACCGCTGTTCCCGGCAATCGCGGTCTTGATCCGCAGCAGCGCCAGCAGCGCATTGATGCGATCCACGCGCCCTACCATGCACGCATCGACGCCGAGCTGGACCGTCGCCGCGATGCGGCTGTGCCGACGCTGCTGGTGATGATGCACAGCTTCACCCCGGCGATGGCCGGCGTGGAACGTCCATGGCATGCAGGCGTGCTGTATCACCAGGACACGCGCTTCGCGCACGCGCTGCTGCAGGCCTTGCGCGAGGAAGGCGACCTGGTGGTCGGCGACAACCAGCCGTACTCGGTGAACAGCAGCAGCGACTATGCGGTGCCGGTGCATGGCGAAGGCCGCGGACTGGTGCATGTGGAACTGGAGATCCGTCAGGACCTGATTGCAGATGTGGCGGGGCAGCAGGCGTGGGCAGAGCGACTGGAGCGGATATTCCACAATCTGCAACCGATGTTGCTCGCCCTGCAGGAACCGCGCACCGCCGTGCTGTAGGAGCGGCGTAAGCTGCGAAGTTGATGGCGTATCGGATGTTGCGTTTGTAGAGCCCCTGCCGAGCATGGCTCGGCACTAC
Organism: Stenotrophomonas sp.; assembly: GCA_003248565.1. Lineage (GTDB taxonomy): Bacteria > Pseudomonadota > Gammaproteobacteria > Xanthomonadales > Xanthomonadaceae > Stenotrophomonas. Next base: position 701 of record QFOV01000175.1, on the reverse strand, counting down.
AGGTACTGACGCTTTTGTGGGAGCGGCGTAAGCCGCGAAGCTGATGGCGTATCGGATGTTGCGTTTGTAGAGCCCCTGCCGAGCATGGCTCGGCACTACAGGTGGTGCTGACGCTTTTGTGGGAGCGGCGTAAGCCGCGAAGCCGGTGCAGCTTCCGGCAACTGCAATGCCTCGCATCATGCATTGCCAGCTTAGCGGCTTACGCCGCTCCTACAACAACCGTCGGCGTCGGCACTGCTGACCACGGGAAGGGTTTGTAGCCTCGCACCTGCAACGGCACGCCCAAGGCATCGAAGGCCGCGACAATTCCGGCGCAGCGCTTCCGGTCCAGCTGTTCGCCCAGACACAGCGGCAGATCGCAGCAAGCAGCCAAAGCCTCGCCAATCGATACAGCCAACACTCCCGCCACCTGCCGCGCTGCATCCTTCACATGCTGCGCGGGACATTGCGCCAGCACCACATCGAAGCTGGCGTAGATGCCGGGCCCGACATCCAACGCCCGTGCGGCTTCCTGCTCGGCCTCCGCGGCCTCGCCCAAGGCCTCATCGATACCAGGCACCTGCAGGAACGCATCGTACTCAGCGTAGTAATCCAGTGCCGCTGCGTAATCCTCCAGCGTCGATAGCGGACGCTGGCGCTTCTGCACATCGAGCACATCGGCAAAGGTCGCCGGTTCCAGGAAACTCGAAAGACCCAAGGCA
>QFOV01000174.1 GCA_003248565.1 Stenotrophomonas sp. | reverse complement strand
CGCGCGCGGCTGATCCCCACACCTGAACAACCCAGGCCAGCAAGCCCGCCCCAGCGCCCCAGTCCGCTAAACTGGCCGCCGTTTTTTGCCACAACGCCGGTCATCATCATGCTGCACGCCCAGGTTCACCTCACCCTCCCCGTCTGGATCCACGACGCCGTCGACTGCGACCGCGCCTATACCAGCGATGCGGACAAGGTAGCGCTGGCCATCGAGCTGTCTCGGCTGAACGTTGAACACGCCAGTGGCGGCCCGTTTGGTGCGGTGGTATTCGGCCCCGACCACAAGGTGATCGCCGCCGCGGTGAACCGCGTGGTGCCGCACGCCACCTCGTTGGCACATGCCGAAAACATGGCCTATATGCTGGCCCAGCAGAAGCTCAACACCCCGCGCCTGAACGCGCTGCTGTCGCCGGTCACCCTGGCCACCTCCTCGCAGCCCTGCTGCCAGTGCTACGGCGCCACTGTCTGGGCCGGCATCGACCGCCTGCTGATCGGCGCCTGCGCCGCCGACGTGGAAGAACTCACCCCGTTCGACGAAGGCCCGCTGCCGGCCGATTGGGCAGGTGAGCTGAACAAGCGCGGCATCGAGGTCGTGCAAGGCATCAACCGCGACGACGCCCGCGCCGTGCTGCACAGCTACGGCAAGAACGACGGCGCACGCTACTGATCAAAAGCCCCTCTCCCTCCGGGAGAGGGGTTGGGGTGAGGGTCCGGCAGGCCGCAGGATACGAACTGCACAAGGCTTCACCGACCCTCATCCGCCCCTGCGGGCACCTTCTCCCGGCGGGAGAAGGAGAAGCCCACCCGCTCCACACCAAGGATTTCCATGACCGGCCTGCTCTGCTACTGCCGCCAAGGCTTTGAACCGGAACTGGCCGGCGAATTGAATGACCGTGCAGGCCATGCCGGCATTGCCGGTTACGCCCGCACCCAGCGCAACGATGGCTACGTGGTGTTCGTCACCGACGAGGCCGAAGCGCTGGACCAGCGCCTGCCCTGGCGCGAGCTGATCTTTGCCCGCCAGAAGCTGCGGATTCTCGCCGAACTGCCACAGCTCAATGCCACCGACCGCATCACCCCGATCATTGCCGCACTGGAAGGCCAGCAACGGTTTGGTGATCTGTGGGTCGAGCATCCCGATTCGGACGCCGGCAAACCGCTGGCCGGCCTGGCCCGCGCCTTCGGCAATGCATTGCGCCCGGCGCTGCGCAAAGGCGGCCTGCTCACCGACAAGCCCAACGGCAAGCTGCCGCGCCTGCATGTGGTGTTCGTCGATGGTACGCATGCCTTTGTCTGCGTCTCCGATACCCGCGACAGCGCACCGTGGCTGCTGGGTATTCCGCGCTTGAAGCTGCTGCCTGATGCCCCCTCGCGTTCGGCCTTGAAGCTGGAAGAAGCCTTCATGACCCTGCTCACGCCGGAAGAGCGCGAAGCGCTGGTAGTTCCCGGCATGCGCGCGGCCGATCTGGGCGCGGCACCCGGCGGTTGGACCTGGGTACTGACCCGCCAGCATCTGCATGTGAGCAGCATCGACAACGGCCCGTTGCGCCAGCATGTACTGGATACCGGTCTGGTCGAGCACCTGCGCGCCGACGGTTTCCATTGGCAACCGGAAACGCCGCTGGACTGGATGGTCTGCGACATGGTCGAACAGCCGCGCCGCGTGGCCGAGCGCATGGGCACCTGGCTGCGCGAAGGCTGGTGCAAGCACGCCATCTTCAACCTCAAGCTGCCGATGAAGAAGCGCTGGGATGAAACGCGCCTGTGCCTGGATCTGTTTGCCGAAAAGGCAGACAAGCCGCTGACGATCCGCGCCAAGCAGCTGTATCACGACCGCGAGGAAATCACGGTGTTCGTGACCCCGCGGCCCAAAGGCTCTTGATTCGAAGCCCCTCTCTAGATTGAAAACCCCTCTCCCGTTCACGGGAGAGGGGTTGGGGTGAGGGCAGCTTTTGCCTGCACTTCCAGCTGGAGCATTCCCTGTAGTGCCGAGCCATGCTCGGCATGGGCATTACCGGTAAAGCCTCTGCCGAGCATGGCTCGGCACTACATGTCGTTGCCCGCGCAACCACACCCACGCTCCAGCCCACGCCTCTGGCACACTCGCACTTCCACCAACACGGAAGTCGCCGCCATCGCCCGCCAGATCCCCCGCTCCCGCTTCGCCGCCTTCGCGCTCATCACCCTGAGCAGCACTGCACTGGCCGCCGACACCTTCATCGCCCGCGACCACGTCGGCGATGGCACCTTCACCACCGGCATCGAAGGCCCGGCGACCGGTCCGGATGGCGCGCTGTATGTGGTCAACCTCGGCAAGGACGGCACCATCGGCCGCGTTGATGAAACCGGCAAGGCAACGCTGTTCCTCACCCTGCCCGAAGGCAGCATCGGCAACGGCATCCGCTTCGGCAGCGATGGCACGATGTATATCGCCGACTACCCGCGTCACAACATCCTGCGCGTGGCACCAGGCTCAACCAGCGTCAGCGTGTTCGCGCATCTTGCAGGGGCGCACCAGCCCAACGACATCGCCCTCGCCGCGGACGGCACGCTTTACGCCAGCGATCCCAACTGGGCCAAGGCCGATGATGGTCAGCTATGGCGCATCGACCGCGATGGCAGTGTGCACCTGCTCGAAACCGGCATGGGCACCACCAATGGCATCGAGGTCAGCCCCGATGGCCAGCGCCTGTACGTCAACGAAAGCGTGCAGCGCAATGTCTGGGTCTACGACCGTGCCGCCGACGGCAGCATCAGCAACAAGCGCCTGCTGATCCGCTTCGATGACCACGGCATGGACGGCATGCGCTGCGACGCCGACGGCAATCTCTATATCGCCCGTTACGACGCCGGGGTGATTGCGGTGGTGGCGCCGGACGGCAAGCTGCTGCGGGAAGTGCCGCTCAAGGGCCGCAAGCCCAGCAATCTTACCTTCGGTGGCAGCGATGGCCGCCAGGTCTTCGTCACCCTGCAGGACCGGGGTGCGGTGGAAACCTTCCAGGCCGACCGCCCCGGCCGTGAATACGGCTTGAAAGCATCAGCCAAGCCCTGAGGACGCCAGTCTCAGCTGCTGCAATCCATATCAGGCATGCTGTAGGCCATGGGAGGAACCGCAATGCACAGCATCGAACTGAAGGACCCGGCCGGCTTCGGCAATGAGTTTCTGCGGCTGACCCTGATGCAGGGTTTCCAGTCGCTGACCAAGCGCGACCTTGAACTGCTGATTTTCGTATTGATCGAACGCGACGGCGCCATCAATCGCAGCGATTCCAATGCTGCCGTCGCCCTGCAGCTGCGGGTCACCCCCGCCAAGGTCAAAGGCCTGCGTCGCGATGGCTATGCACGCTGGCGGGCCCTGGTACCCGAAGAAGGCGACAGCGCCCTGCAACGCATCGTCGCGGCGGTGCTGACCGAGGCCAACCTGCGCTCCGGGGCAAAGCACGTCAGCGAGCGCAGCCGCAAGGAAGGCTTCCTCGCCATCCGTATCGAGCATCCCGACGATGCCCAGCGTTTCGAGCAGGCCATCCTCGATGTCGGCGCGATCCCGGTCTACGAACGCAACCGCGAAGTGGTGGCGGTGCGTTTCGACACCCTGCTCAACATCGCCGAACGCTGGAACTACCTGCAACCCGATCCGCAGGCCACGCTGGACGCCTTGAAGAAGCTGGCCCCGGCCTCGGAAGAAGTCGCCGACCTGCTGAAGAAGGATGTCACCCAGCTGCGCTGGGTCGACCTGCGGCGCGCGCTCAACAGCCTGGGCGCGAAGGCGATCAGTTCCACCGCCGAAGGTGGCTTGAAGGGCCTGCTGAAACTGGTCTTCCCGTTCATTCCGGGCTGAGCGGTTGGCCCGTTCAGCTGCAGCGCACTACCATCACCATTGCCGCCACCTGCGTGGCGGAACCTGCTTCCACCATCGATGAGTCGTGCCATGCCCGCGTTTCGTATTGCCCTGCCATTGGCGTTTGCCATCCTGCTGCCCATTGCCGCCAACGCCCAGACCGTGCCGCGCCCTGAGCCTGCAGTCAGCATGCCGTTGAACGATGCGCCGGTGCATGTGCGCGAGCAATCGCTGTCCACTGGCAAGGTCACCCATTCCACGCAGATCCTGATGCCTACCGATCAGGCCCAGGTCACGGTGCGTTCGATCCAGCCGGACAGCGTGATCGGCAACTACCGCATCGACTTCGACGCGATGGATGTGGATGGCGATGGTTTCATCAGCCGCGAGGAAGCGCAGGCCAATCCGGCCCTGGCTGACGAATTCAATGCCTTGGATACAGCACGGCGCGGCAAGCTGTCGCGCGAACAGTTGGCCGGCTGGCTGCGCTAAGGCATCACCTGTAGTGCCGAGCCGTGCTCGGCATGCGCTTCACCTGTAGTGCCGAGCCGTGCTCGGCATGAGCTTCACCTGTAGTGCCGAGCCATGCTCGGCATGGGCGTTACCGGAAAGGCCTCTGCCGAGCATGGCTCGGCACTACATTGGCATTGCTGGTAAAGCCTCTTGCCGAGCATGGCTCGGCACTACCTTGCCTACAGGCCAGAGGCGCGCTTCCAGAACACCGACATCAACGGCGGCATCCTGCCCGCCAGGCCCAATAGCACGCCACGCGCCAGGGTCAGGTGCATCTCGTCGTTGGAGAACACCTTGTTGATCGCATCGAAACTGTAAGCAGCCACCGTGTTCTCGCTGCGCCGGGTACGCGCCCAGCGCTGCAGGCGATGTGGCGAGCTCCAGTCCTGCCGACGCTGCCTGGCTTCGCGCACAAGATCACGCAGGCCGGCGACATCGCGCAGGCCCAGGTTCACGCCCTGCCCGGCCAGCGGATGCACCACATGCGCGGCATCACCCAAGGTCAGTACGCGCCCCGCCACATAGGCGGTGGCCAACTGCCGGCGCAGCGGGAACGCCGCGCGCGCCGAGGCCAAACGCATCTCACCCAAACGCCCGGCAAAGGCATTGGTCAGCTCGCGATTGAAACTGCCCTCATCCAGGGCCAGCACCCGCTCGGCCTCGGCATCCGGCAAGGTCCAGACAATGGAGCTGCGGTTGCGGTCGAACGGCAGCACCGCCAACGGGCCGGTATCGAGGAAACGCTGCCAGGCGGTGTCTTCGTTCGGCAGCGCGCTGTCTACATAGGCGACCACGCCGCGTTGGCCGTAATCATGTCGGCTGACATCCAAGCCTGCCAAGGTGCGCAGGGTGGATTCGGCGCCATCGGCGGCAATCGCGATCGAGGCCTCGACCCGACGACCATCATCCAGGCGCAGGCGCACGCCCTGCGCATCCTGCTCCATCGCTTCCACCCGCGCCGGGCAATACAACTGCACCCCGGCAGCCGGCAATGCGGCCCACAGCCGATCCACCAGCAGGCCGTTCTCGACAATCCAGCCCAGCTCGCGGCGGCCAAGCGTGTCGGCATCGAAGGTCAGATCGCCACCACCACCGGCATCCCACACCCGCATACGCCGATACGCGCGGGCACGGGCCTGATCCACCTGCTTCCACACGCCCAGCGATTCCAGCAAGGCAGCGTTATCGGCGGCAAACGCGAACACACGCAGGTCCGGCTGCTGTGGCGACCACGGCGGTGGCTCGCGGCCTTCCACCATCGCTACCTGCAGGCCTTCCCCGGCCAGCGCCAGCGCACAGGCCGCGCCAACCACGCCACCGCCGACGATTACCGCATCCCACTGTCCGCGCCGGCTCATCGCGCTTCACTCCTGCACAGCTCGGGCACCTGCCCGCGGAAGCCCATCGCGCCGCCGACCAGGAAGGACTGCACAGCCGGCGCTTGCGCCGCAGCGACAAACCCCAGGCTGCGCAGCGGCCGTATCAGCGGCGTGGCATTGCTGGTCAAACGGGCAAGCCCATCGGAGAACGCCAACGTCTGCTCGCGATCCGGGCCGCGGCGCGCCACATAGGCCTGCAGCAGATCCTCACTCCCCGGGTCCTGTGCGGCGTCGCCAATCAGCTCGGCCAGGGTCAGCGCATCGCGCAGACCGAGGTTGAAGCCCTGCGCACCCAGCGGGTGGATGGTCTGCGCGGCATTGCCCAGCAGCAGCGCACGCTCGCCAACCAGCTGCTGTGCCACTACCTGGATCAGCGGATAGGCGCTGCGCGGGCCGCTTTCCAGCAACCGCCCGGCGCGCCAGCCCACCGCGTCCTGCAGCCGCGCCAGCCACGCCGCGTCGTCCAGTGCCATCACCGCATCAGCCTCTTCGCGAGCGACGCCGTGGACCACGCCGTAGTGGCGGTCGCCACGCGGTAGCAATGCGGTCGGGCCGGTATCGGTGAAGCGCTCATAGGCGCAGCCGTCCGGTGCCTTGGCCGCGCGCAGCCGCGCCACGAACAGGGTCTGCTGGTAATCGTGTTCGCTGACCTCGATCCCCAGCGCCTGCCGAACCGCGCTGCGGGTGCCATCGGCGCCAACCACGAGCCGGGCCTGCAGGCGCTGTTCGCCAGCGTCATCGGCAATGAGCACCTCGCGGCGGCCATCGGTGCACGCCCCCAGGCCGACAAACTTCGCCGGGCGGTAGCGGGTCAGCTGCTGCAACTCGCCAAGGCGCGCTTCCAGCGCGTCGCCAAAGTCGCGCGCCACCACCACCTGTCCGAACGCCTCACGCCCATAATCGGCCGCCTGCATCAGCACCCGGCCGAAATCGCCGGCACGGCTGACGTGGATGCGGCGGATCGGGCCGCCGGGGTTGGTCAGCTTCTGCATCACCCCCAGCGCGGTCAGCGCATTGATCGTGGCGGCGGCAAAGCTGAGGTTGCGCTGGTCGAACACCGCCGGCAGCGCGCCACCCGGGGTCGCCTCGACCAGCCCTACATCCAGCCCCAGCCGGTCCAATGCGATGGCCAGGCTGGCACCAACCAGCCCGCCACCGACGATCACTACGTCATGGTTCTTGCTCATGGG
>QFOV01000173.1 GCA_003248565.1 Stenotrophomonas sp. | reverse complement strand
GCGCATCACCGTGAAGATGGCGCGGAAATATCCAGTCTGGCTCATGCGTGCAGGCCCTCCTCGCTGCCGATCAGTTTCACGAACGCGTCTTCCAGGTTGGTCTCATGGGCCTGCTCGCGCAGCTCATCCGGCGTGCCCTGGGCAACCACCCTGCCCTGCGCGACGATCACGATGCGGTCACACAGCGCGGCGACCTCCTGCATGATGTGGCTGGAGAAGATCACGCAGCGGCCTTCCTCACGCAGCTCCTTGAGGAAGCCACGCAGGCCACGGGTGGTCATCACGTCCAGGCCGTTGGTCGGCTCGTCGAGGATGACGTTGCGCGGATCATGGATCAGCGCGCGGGCGATTGCGGTCTTGGTACGCTGGCCCTGGCTGAAACCTTCGGTGGCACGATCGAGGAAATCCTCCATCTGCAGCGCCTTGGCCAGGCGCGCGGTGCGCTCGACGATGGCTGCCGAACTCATGCCATGCAGTTCACCGAAGTAGTCGATGTTCTCGCGGGCGGTGAGGCGCTTGTACACGCCACGTGCATCCGGCAACACACCAAGGCTGCGGCGCACTGCGTTGGGGTCGATGGCGGCGTCGACGCCATCGACCAGCACGCGGCCGCTTTCCGGCGTCATCAACGTGTACAGCATGCGCAGCGTGGTGGTCTTGCCGGCGCCATTGGGGCCGAGCAGGCCGGTGATCTGGCCATCATGGGCGGTGAAGCCCACGTCATCTACGGCAATCACCGGCGTCTTGTCCTTGCCCCTGCCGGGGAAGGTCTTGCGAAGTCGTTCTGCAACGATCATGTAAGCGGTTCCTCAGTGATGCGGTGATGTCACGGTTCCCAGCCATTGAAGCTGGTGAACGGCGGCACGTAGTTGAGTTTTTCCAGGCAGGCACCGTCGAGCGCCTTCGGGTCGGTCTTCTCGATGAACTGCGCGAACAGCTTGGGCATGCAGCCCGCGCCGATCACGTTGTGGCCCTGGCCGCGCAGCACGAACAGGCGCGCGTTATCCAGATGCTTGACCACTTCCTCGCCATAGCGCGGCGGCGTGACCGGATCGAACTCGCCTTCCAGCACCAGCGTCGGCACCTTGCCGGCCAGCGGCGTGTGGAAGTCGGCCGGTGCCGTGCCCTTGGGCCAGCTGGCGCACATCGCGCCCATGGCTTTGGCCATCTGGTTGCCGAGCACGGTGTCCGCGTCGGCACCGTTGGCGACCATGCCTTCCTTGTCTTCGCTGCACACCACCGACAGCTGCATGCCCATCGCCATGGCATCCTTCATTTCGCCCTGCAGCATCTGCGTCAGCGCCATCAGGTTGTCGTAGCGGCCGCCATTGGCTTCATGGATGAGCTTGGGCAACAGCGCGCCGGCTGCCGGCATGTAGGCGTACATGCGCACCAGGCCAGCAACGGTTTCGGCACGCAGCTCGCCTTGCTGCTGTTCGCCGGTGCTGGCGTCGCGGTACTGCACCGTCACCGGCTGCGCGCGCAGCTTGGCCAGCAGCGTGTCCAGCTCGGCACGTGGATCACCCAGCTTGTCCTTGCACGAGGCGGTCTTGGTGCATTGGGCGAACTGCAGCGCCAGTGCATCATCCAGGTTGCGCGCGAAGATATTGCCCAACTGCAGGCTATTCGGCACCACCGAGTCGAGCACGATGCTGCGCGTGGCCTGCGGATGGCGCATGGCGTACTGCTGGGCCACACGGGTGCCATAGCTGACACCGACCAGGTTGATCTGGCTCGCACCGATGGCCTGGCGCACCGCATCCAGATCCGCCACCGCCTCGGTGGTGGTGTAAAAGCGCAGATCCGCCTTCTGCGACAGCTGGCTGGCGCAGTTCTGTGCCGCTGCCTGCATCGACGCTGCGGTGAAATCGGCATCATCCGGCGTGTCACAGGCCAGCAGGTTGGATTTGCCGGTGCCGCGCTGGTCGACCAGGATCACGTTGCGGTGCTTGCGCACTTCGGAGAACGCCGCATCCACCTGCGGGTAGGTGGCGACCGCGGCCTGGCCCGGTCCGCCTGCAAGGAAGAACACCGGGTCTGGCTGCAGATCGCTTTCCTTCTCCGGGGCAACCCAGGCTATGTTCAAACTGATCTTGCGGCCCTGCGGGTTTGCCCGGTCTTCAGGCACTTCCAGCGTGGTGCACTGTGCTTCCAGGCTGTCGCGGCTGCCGGCCGAGCTCAGGCTGCAGGGTTGGAAGTTCAAGCTGCCAAGCGTCTGCGGCTTGCTGGCTACGGCCGCTACATCGGTGGCGCCGGCCGCGGCAGGCGCTGACGCAGGCGTATCGGTTGACCGCACCAGGCGGTAACCGACGATGCCGGCGATCACGGCCAGGGCGAGGATGGTTTGGGTCTTACGGGACATCATCGGAACAGCCCCTCACAGTTGAAAAGAAAACGGGTCTACCTGCATCCAGACGCGGGCGCGGCAGCTATGTGACATCAGGAAAGAAAATTTCTTCGATCCGGCTTTCGTACAGACGGGCGATGCGGAAGGCCAGCGGCAGGCTGGGATCGTACTTGCCGGTCTCCAGCGCATTGATGGTCTGCCGGGATACCTCGAGCTGCTCGGCCAATTCGCCTTGCGACCAGCCCCTGGCCTCGCGCAGCTCGCGCAATCGGTTATCCATCGTCGCGGCTCAGTGGTAACGCCGCGCGACAACACCCTTGGCCAGCCCGTACGACAGGCATACCAAGGGAAACACCCAGATCATCGCCACGTTGGACGGCACATCGATGACCTTGGCCGACTGCAGAAAGCCCCCTGTCAGGTATACCAGCGAAATGAATGCCGTGGCGAAGCTCACCGCCTCCAGCTCGATGCGCTGCTGCAGCTCATCGACATCGCGGATGTAGCGGATCATCGCCCGCAGCACCAGCATCATCGGCGGCACCGGCAGCAAGGCGATCAAGGCGCGCAGCAGGCCGTCCTCGACCCGCTTGAGCAGCAGGATCGACAGCACCAGCAACACCACATAGCCGGTCATGGCCAGCATCACCTCGCGGGTATAGCGCTTGCGCAGCTTGGCCGGGGCGGCATCGCAGCCATCGGGCATCAGCCGGCGCAGCAGTGCCGCGATTGCCAGGCCTACGGCGATACCAAACAGGATGCCGATGACTTGCTGCGACACGCCCATCGGCTGCCAGAGCAGCAGCGCGGACGCGACCAAGGTGAATGCAGCGGCGGCGATCAGCATGCCGACCGTCCAAAGATTGCGGCTCATCGGCCGGCCCCTTGCCGCAGTGGCTGCGGGCCGGACGGTACGACAGCACAGCGGCGGGCAACGGAGTCCGTCGCCGCGAAACAAACAAGAAACCTGCAATGACGCATGGCCAACTCCTGTAAAGCACGCTTGACACATCCTGCGGCCACCCAGACCCGGCTGTCAAGCAAACTTTACAGATGAAACCCCGCTCGGCGGCGGCCAGCTCCTCGGCCTGGCGCGGAAAAGCAACGCCCATGACGAAAAAAGGCGCGACCGAAAGGGTCGCGCCTGCATATGGCCAACGTCAAACCAGCGGCCAGACCGGCCGGATCAACAACATGGCAGCTGCACGCCAGCCGCCAATCATCACTTGCTGCTGACGTACTTCTCGCGGCGGATCTGCGGCATCGGCAGACCGGCTTCCTTCAGCGCTTCCACGCAGGTATCGACCATGTCCGGATTGCCGCACAGGTAGGCGATATCGCGGGTCGGGTCCGGCGCGATCTCGGCCAACTGCTGCTGCACATAACCCTTGCGGACGTCGGCATGCGGGTTCTCCGGCAGTTCGCGCGACAGGCAGGGCAGGTAGCGGAAGCCCGGATTGGCGGCCGCAAACGCGTAGAAGTCGTCGCTGTACAGCAGTTCTTCCGGGGTCCGCGCACCCTGCAGCAGCACCACTTCCACGCCACGCTCAAGCATTGCCGTGCGCAGCTGCGGCAACATCGAGCGGTACGGGGTGACGCCGGTGCCGGTGGCGATCAGCAGGTAGCGGCCATTGTGGTCACCCGGCTGCAGGCAGAAACGACCGAACGGGCCGCTGCCGCTGATGTGGTCGCCGGCCTTCAGGCCCTCGAACAGCGCGGTGGCAGCACCGCCGGGCACGAAGCTGACCGCGATATCCACCGCCTCGCCCGGGCCCATCGCGTGGTCATGGATGGTGGCCAAGGAGTAGCTGCGCTTGGTTGCGGTGCCGTCGGCGTAGTCGAAATGGACCTGAATGAACTGGCCGGGCAGGAAATCCAGCGGCTGGCCGTCGTCACGGACGAACTGGTAGTGACCGACGCTGGGGGCCAGCATGCGGCTGCCGACCAGCTTGAGGGGGAATTGGATTGGCACAGGAGGGGAACAGTGTGTAACCGGGTATGGACCACGGGGCCTTCTATAATAGCCGCCTGCACTTATCCGACGCCTGTACCCGGCGCGAAGGCCACAGATTGGACTCCCGTACCCCTCCCGGCGCAGCCGCCCTGCGCATCACCGACCTGCGCAAGACCTATGACAACGGCGTCCAGGCGCTGAAAGGCGTGTCGCTGGAAGTCGCCCCGGGCGACTTCTTCGCCCTGCTCGGCCCCAACGGTGCCGGCAAGTCGACCCTGATCGGCATCGTTTCTTCACTGGTGAACCTGAGCGAAGGCCAGGTGCAGGTGTTTGGCAGTGACCTGGTGGCCAACCGCAGCGCGACCATGCGCCTGATCGGACTGGTGCCGCAGGAAATCAACTTCAACCTGTTCGAGAAGCCCTTCGACATCCTGGTCAACTACGCCGGCTTCTACGGGATCCCGCGTGCCGAGGCCGAGGCCCGCGCCGAGCAGGAGCTCAAGCGCGCGCATCTGTGGAACAAGGCGCAGATGATGAGCCGCACCCTGTCCGGGGGCATGAAGCGCCGGCTGATGATCGCCCGCGCGATGATGACCCAGCCGCGCCTGCTGATCCTCGACGAGCCCACCGCAGGCGTGGATATCGAGATCCGCCGCGACATGTGGAAGACGCTGCAGGAGATCAACGCCGCCGGCACCACCATCATCCTCACCACGCATTACCTGGAAGAGGCCGAGCAGCTGTGCCGCAACCTGGCCATCATCAACCACGGCCAGATCGTCGAGCAGGGCCCGATGCGCGGCCTGCTGGCCAAGCTCGATGTGGAAGGCTTCCTGTTCGACATCGACGGTGAGCTGCCTGCCCAGCTGCCGCAGATCGAAGGCGCCACCCTGGTCGCCACCGACGCGCATACGCTGGACCTGGACATGCCGCGTGCGATGGATTTGAACCGAGTCTTCGACGCCCTGAATGCCGCCGGCATCCGCGTGCGCTCGATGCGTACCAAGAGCAACCGCCTGGAGGAGCTGTTCGTGCGCCTCACCGGCAACCTGGAGAACACCGCAGCATGAGTACCCCCGTTCCCGTGACCGACAGCAGCCGCAACTGGGTGGCGCTGGGCACCATCGTTCGCCGCGAGGTCCACCGCATCCTGCGCATCTGGGGCCAGACCCTGGTACCGCCGGCGATCACCATGACCCTGTACTTCCTGATTTTCGGCGGCCTGATCGGCTCCAAGATCGGGCAGATGGGCGGCTACAGCTACATGCAGTTCATCGTGCCGGGCCTGGTGATGATGAGCGTGATCCAGAACAGCTACGGCAACATCAGCTCCTCGTTCTTCGGCGCCAAGTTCGGCCGCCATGTCGAGGAACTGCTGGTCAGCCCGATGCCGAACTGGGTGATCCTGTGGGGCTATGTGGCCGGCGCCGTGCTGCGTGGCCTGATGGTGGGCGTGATCGTGCTGATCATCGCCATGTTCTTCACGCCCGTGCGCATCCCGCATCCGCTGGTGACGCTGACCACGGTGCTGCTGGGCGCGACCATCTTCTCGCTGGCCGGCTTCATCAATGCCGTCTATGCGAAGAAATTCGATGACGTGGCGATCGTGCCGACCTTCATCCTGACCCCGCTGACCTACCTGGGCGGCGTGTTCTACTCGGTGACCTTGTTGCCGGGTTGGGCGCAGGCGATGACGCATGCCAATCCGATCTTCTACATGGTCAACGCGTTCCGTTACGGCCTGCTTGGCAGCAGCGACGTACCGTTGTGGGTCTCCTATGCGTTGATGCTGGGCTTTGTTGCCGCGCTCACCGCATTGGCCCTGTGGCTGCTGCGCCGGGGCGTAGGCCTGCGTAGCTGAAAGAAGGCGCCGAAAGGCGCCTTTTTTTTGCTTTTGTTTTGCTTGTTGTGGGAGCGGCATAAGCCGCGAAGCCGATAGATCAACAGCGCAAAGCACCCCTCCCCAACCCTCCCCTTGCCTGCGGCAAAGGGAGGGGGCAAAGCTTCGCGGCTCACGCCGCTCCCACAACATCCGCGGCAGCAACACCTATGATGTCTTCACTCCCCTTTGTCGATGGATATCCAAGCTGATGCGCATCCTGATTCTCGGTGCCGGTGGTACCGGTGGTTACTTTGGTGGTCGGCTGGCGCAGGCCGGCGTTGATGTCACCTTCCTGGTGCGCGCCAACCGCGCTGCACAACTGGATCGCGATGGCCTGGTGATCCGCAGTCCGCTTGGTGACGCCGCATTCCCGGTCGCCCACGTCGCTGCCGATGCCCTGCCGAAACTGGCCAGGGATCAGCCCTTCGATCTGGTCATCCTCAGCTGCAAGGCCTATGACCTGGACAGCTCGATCGAGGCCATCGCACCTGCCGTTGGCGCCAATACCACCGTGTTGCCGATCCTCAACGGCCTGCGTCACTACGCCGCGCTGGATGCGCGCTTCGGCCGTGCAAACGTACTTGGCGGCCTGTGCTTCATCAGCGCAACCAAGGCCGAGGACGGTGCCGTGCTGCACCTGGACAAGCCAGCGAAGATCACCTTCGGCGAGCGCGATGGCGCAACCGACAGCGCACGCGTCGCTGCATTGGCCAAGGCCTGCGAACAGGCCGGCATCGACCATGTCGCCTC
>QFOV01000172.1 GCA_003248565.1 Stenotrophomonas sp. | reverse complement strand
GTAAATGCTTTGCAACCCGACCCAGACATGCTTCTGGGCTGGCAGGTTGACGCCTGCAATACGCGCCATGACGCGGTTCTCCAGCTGAGTGATGGCCGAATACGCACCATGAGGCGCGCCAATCCGGCAGGATGGATCAAAAATGTGAACTAGCGATACTAACAAGGCTTCGGTTTGCTTGGAAGCCCGTGGAACATACAGTTCCACAAGCCCGGCGTGGGGAGTGTGCCCATGCTCCGGCGCCGGATGTGCCTGGCAAGGAGAGAAGTCTCCGAGCCGCCCGCGCTACTCCCGCGCGGAACAACCACATCACACCCCCACCCGAAACCGCTGCAGGGGCCGCCCTTCTGTTTGGAAAACCGCCCCGGGAACCGGAGCGGGTTTCTCGCTATGAAGCGGAAAGTATAACCGGTGAATCAGCCGCGTGCAAAACCACCGCGGTTGCCGCCCTTCAGGTTGGCCTTCTTCAACAGGCTCTCGTACTGGTGCGACATCAGATGCGCCTGGACCTGTGCGATGAAGTCCATCACCACCACCACCACGATCAGCAGCGAGGTGCCGCCGAAGTAGAAGGAGGCGTTGAGCTGGGTACGCATGATTTCCGGCAGCAGGCAGACGATCACCAGGTACAGCGAGCCGGCTGCCGTCAGACGGGTCAGCACGGCATCGATGTAATCGGCGGTGGCCTTGCCCGGACGGATACCCGGGATCAGCGCGCCCGACTTCTTCAGGTTGTCAGCGGTTTCCTGCGAGTTGAACACCAACGCGGTGTAGAAGAACGCAAAACCGGTGATCAGCGCAGCAAACACGATCATGTGCAGCGGCTCGCCCGGACCCAGCGCGTTGGCCACCTTCTGCAGCCACGTGGCCGAGCTGGCCTGGCCGGACCACATCGCCAGCGTTGCCGGGAAGGCAAGGATGCTGGAGGCGAAGATCGCCGGGATCACGCCTGCCATGTTGAGCTTCAGCGGCAGGAACGAGGTCTGGTTCATATAGGCATTACGACCACCCTGACGGCGGGCGTAATTGACCGTGATACGACGCTGACCGCGCTCCACGAACACCACGAAGTAGGTGAAAGCCAGCACCACCAGCACGATGATCAGCAACGAGATGAAGCTCATGTTGCCGTCACGGTAGGCTTCGACGGTGTGGATCACGGCAGCCGGCAAGCCAGCCACGATGCCTGCGAAGATGATCAGCGACACACCGTTGCCGATGCCACGCTCCGTCACCTGCTCACCTACCCACATCAGGAAGATGGTGCCTGCAGTGAGCGCGATGATCGCGGTCAACACGAAGCCCATGCCCGGGGCGTACACCACCGGTGCACCGCCCGGCGACACCTGGTTCTGCAGTGCCAGCGCGATACTGCCGCCCTGCACTACCGCCAGGAGCACCGCGCCAATGCGCGAATACTGGGTGATCTTGCGACGACCCGACTCACCTTCCTTCTGCATGGCCTTCAGGGCCGGGAAGATGTGGACCGCCAGCTGCATCACGATGGATGCCGAGATATACGGCATCACGTTCAACGCGAAGATACTGAAACGGTGCAGGGCGCCGCCCGAGAACATGTTGAACATGTCCACGATGCCGCCGCCCTGCGCCTGCATCAGCGCAAGCATGGCCTCGGGATTGACGCCCGGCACCGGCACATAACAGCCGATGCGATAGACGAGCAATGCCCCAAGTACGAACAGAAGGCGTTGGCGAAGTTCAGTGAACTTGCCCGCCCCTGCCGCGAGGTTACCGATGCCAGCTTGCGCCATGTTCCAGTTACTCCTGTACGCTGCCGCCGGCAGCTTCAATCGCGGCCTTGGCGCCGGCAGTAGCAGCAATACCCTTCAGGGTGAATGCCTTGCTCAGCTCGCCCTTGAAGACGACCTTGGCCTTCTTCGCGGTCGACGGGATCAGCTTGGCTGCACGCAGTGCGGCCAGGTCGATCTCACCAGCTTCCAGGCGGTCAAGGTGGTAGGACAGCACTTCTGCGGTGTCCTTGGCCTTGTGCGAGAAGAAGCCGATCTTCGGCAGACGACGCTGCATCGGGGTCTGGCCGCCTTCGAAGCCAGCCTTGATCTTGCCGCCGCCCTTGCGAGCGAACGAACCCTTGTGGCCGCGGCCGCAGGTCTTGCCCAGGCCGGAGCCGATGCCGCGACCGACGCGGGTACGCTCGGTACGGGCGCCCGGTGCCGGGCTCAGTTCATTGAGACGCATAGTCATGGTCGATTACTCCTCAACCTGGACGAGGTACTGAACCTTGTTGATCAGACCGCGAACCTGCGGGCTGTCTTTCAGTTCACGCACATCATTGAGCTTGTTCAGGCCCAGGGCACGCACCGACAGGCGGTGACGCGACTGGGTGCCACGCAGGCCGCGCACCAGGCGCACCTTTACAGTCTTGACGGTTTCATTAGCCATGGTTCAGATCCTCCAACTTCTTGCCGCGCTTGGCAGCAATACGGGCCGGGGACTGTGCACCGGCCAGACCCTTCAGGGTGGCGCGGACCAGGTTGATCGGGTTACGCGAACCGGTTGCCTTGGCCAGGACGTTCTTCACGCCAACGGCTTCCAGCACGGCGCGCATCGCACCGCCGGCAATGACGCCGGTACCTTCCGAAGCCGGCTGCATGAACACGCGAGCTGCGCCGTGACCATCCTTGATGGTGTGCCACAACGTGCCGTTGTTCAGATCAACGCTGACCTGGTTCTTGCGGGCCTGTTCCATCGACTTCTGGATGGCGACCGGCACTTCGCGTGCCTTGCCATAACCGAAGCCGACCTTGCCTTCGCCATCACCGACCACGGTCAGTGCGGTGAAGGTGAACTGACGGCCACCCTTGACGGTCTTGCTGACGCGGTTGACCGCGACCAGCTTCTCGATCATGCCGTCGTCGATTTTCTCTTCGCGGTTACGGTCGCGATCGCGACCCCGCTGCTGACGCTCTTCTGCCATTTCGATTCCTTGATTGATTGGGTATGTACGGCTCGATGCCGCTTATGGTTGTGTAGTGAAGCAGTGAATCGCCAGACGCTGCAGAAGAACGAATGGCGCCCGGTACAAACCCGTACCGGCAGGCAGGCGGAAAGGGGCCAGAGGCCCCTTTCCTGTATTGCTTAGAACTGCAGGCCGCCTTCGCGGGCAGCATCAGCAAGCGCCTTGATGCGACCGTGGTAGCGGTAGCCCGAGCGGTCGAAAGCGACCTTCTCGATACCAGCAGCCTTGGCGCGCTCGGCGATCAACTTGCCAACCTTGGTGG
Source organism: Stenotrophomonas sp. (assembly GCA_003248565.1). Taxonomy (GTDB): domain Bacteria; phylum Pseudomonadota; class Gammaproteobacteria; order Xanthomonadales; family Xanthomonadaceae; genus Stenotrophomonas. The sequence continues at coordinate 3,724 of QFOV01000172.1, read as the reverse complement.
CAGCGTCGATGTTCTTGCCGCTCTTCAGGCCTTCCTTGACTTCGGCCTGTGCGGTGTTGGCAGCAGCCAGCACCTTGGAGCCGTCGGCGGTGAAGACCTGTGCGTACAGGTGCTGACCGGTGCGCAGCACCGACAGACGTGCAACGCCCAGGGTACGGATGTGCGAACGGGTCGACTTGGCGCGACGCAGACGGGCGATGTTCTTGTTCATGTTCTTTATCCTCGAAAGCTGAAAACCTAAGAATTAGGCCTTCTTGGCTTCCTTGCGAATGATGACTTCACCGGCGTACTTCACACCCTTGCCCTTATAGGGCTCCGGCGGACGGTAACCACGGATCTTGGCGGCGACTTCACCGACAACCTGCTTGTCCACGCCCTGCACGACGATTTCCGTCTGCGTCGGGGTCGACAGGGTGATGCCTTCCGGCGCCACGAACACGACAGGGTGGGAGAAGCCCAGCGACAGGTTCAGGTCCTTGCCCTGCATGGCAGCGCGGTAACCCACGCCGACCAGCTCAAGCTTGCGCTCGAAGCCTTCGGACACGCCCTGCACCATGTTGGCCAGGATCGCACGCACGGTGCCGGCCAGCGCGTCGAAGGAGATGTCCTTCGGGCTCAGCGTGGCAACGCCGTTGTCGAGAGTGATTTCTACGCCAGCGGTCTTGTTCAGCGACAGGGTGCCCTTCGGGCCCTTCACGCTCACAACTTCCGGCTGGATGGTCAGTTCAACGCCCTTGGGCAGGTTGATCGGCTTCTTGGCTACGCGGGACATAGTGGACTCCTTCCCTTAGGCCACGAAGCACAGGACTTCGCCGCCGACGCCCAACTGGCGCGCCTGCGCATCAGTCATGATGCCCTTGGAGGTGGAAATGATGGCGACGCCCAGGCCGTTCAGGACCTTCGGCAGTTCAGACTTGCCACGGTACTGGCGCAGGCCCGAACGCGAGAAGCGCTTCAGGGTCGCGATGACCGGCTTGCCTTCGAAATACTTCAGGACGATTTCGAGTTCGGCCTTGTTGTTTTCGATGTTGTTGACGCGCAGGTCGGCGATGTAACCCTCGTCCTTCAGGACCTGGGCAATGGCCACTTTGACCTTGGACGACGGGGCTTTCACCGTCTGCTTGCCAACCGCTGCCGCATTCTTGATGCGGACCAGCAGGTCGGCGATGGGATCAGTCATGCTCATGTAGATACCTTTGAGTGCACCGATATCCGCTTTCGCGAAAATCTCGTGTTTTCCTGGGATGGGCCAGGGCCCTTGACGCACCTGCCGCCATTTCGGGCAGGCAAGAAGCGGGATTATACGACAAAAAGCCCGACTTGCGTCGGACTTTTTGTTTTGCCTTCAGATTGACCCGAAAGCCCTGCTGGGCGGGCCTTTCGGTCCGCCCAGCGGGTTGTTGCTTACCAGCTTGCCTTGCGCAGGCCCGGCACGTCACCACGCATGGTGGCTTCGCGCAGCTTGTTGCGGCCGAGGCCGAACTTGCTGTACACGCCACGCGGACGACCCGACAGTTCGCAACGGTTGCGGTGGCGGCTCGGCGACGAATCGCGCGGCAGCTTCGACAACTTGGTTGCAGCCTCGATCTTCTCTTCGTAGCTCGCGTCCACGGAGGACACGATCTTCTTCAGAGCAGCACGCTTGTCGGCGTACTTCAGAGCCAGCTTCTTCCGCTTGATGTCGCGGTTGACCATTGAGGTCTTTGCCATTTCTGTATCCTCGACGAATCAGTTACGGAACGGGAACTTGAACGCTGCGAGCAGCGCCTTCGCTTCCGCGTCGGTCTTGGCGGTGGTGGTGATGGCGATATCCATGCCGCGGATCGCGTCGACGGCGTCGAAGTCGATTTCCGGGAAGATGATCTGTTCCTTCACACCCATGTTGTAGTTGCCACGACCGTCGAACGAACGACCCGACACGCCGCGGAAGTCACGCACGCGCGGCAGCGAGATGTTGATCAGGCGATCCAGGAACTCAAACATGGTGTCACGACGCAGCGTGACCTTGCAGCCGATCGGCCAACCATCACGGATCTTGAACGAAGCCACCGAGACGCGCGACTTGGTGACCACCGGCTTCTGGCCGGTGATCTTGGTCATGTCGGCAACGGCGTTCTCAAGAACCTTCTTGTTGGTCGCAGCTTCGCCCACACCCATGTTCAGGGTGACCTTGACCAGGCGCGGCACTTCCATCGGATTGGTGTAACCGAACTGCTTGGTCAGCGCCGGTACCACTTCTTCCTTGTAAAACTTTTCGAGACGTGAATTCATCGGTCAGTCCTTAGGCGTCGAGCGCCTCACCGCTGGAGCGGAACACACGCAGTTTGCGTCCATCCTCCAGCACCTTGAAGCCAACGCGCTCGCCCTTGCCCGAAGCCGGGTTCAGCACATTCACGTTGGAGATATGGATCGACGCTTCACGCTCGACCACGCCGCCGGCAACGCCTGCCTGCGGGTTCGGCTTGGTGTGGCGCTTGACGATGTTCACGTTGGCGACGATCACACGATCGCCGTCGACGCGGACGACTTCGCCCTGCTTGCCCTTGTCCTTGCCGGTGTTGACGACGACCTGGTCGCCCTTCTTGATACGGTTAGCCATGACTATCTCCTGGCGCTCACAGAACTTCGGGAGCGAGCGAGACGATCTTCATGAACTTCTCGGAACGAAGTTCACGGGTCACCGGTCCGAAGATGCGGGTGCCGATCGGCTCTTGCTTGTTGTTGAGCAGGACCGCAGCGTTGCCGTCGAAACGGATCAGCGAGCCATCGGCGCGACGCACACCCTTGCGGGTACGCACCACGACGGCGTCATACACTTCACCCTTCTTGACTTTGCCGCGCGGGATTGCGTCCTTCACGGTGACCTTGATGATGTCGCCGATGTGGGCATAACGGCGCTTGGAACCACCAAGCACCTTGATGCACATCAGTTCCTTGGCACCGGAATTGTCCGCAGCATCAAGGTAGCTCTGCATCTGGATCATGAGTCAGATCTCCTTATTCAGCCGCACGCGTGATGACTTCCACCACACGCCAGTTCTTGGTCTTGGACATCGGAGCAATCTCGGTCACGCGCACGACATCGCCTTCATTGCAGGCGTTGTCGGCGTCGTGTGCGTGCAGCTTGGTCGAGCGCTTGATGTACTTGCCGTACAACGGGTGCTTGACCTGGCGCTCCACCAACACGGTGACCGTCTTGTCCATCTTGTTGCTGACGACACGGCCTTCGACCGTGCGCAGCGTCTTCTTTTCAGTATTTTCGCTCATCGCAGCCATCCTTACTTCGTGCTGCCGATCAGGTGCTTGACGCGAGCAATCTCGCGACGCACCCGGCGGGTTTCGTGGGTCTTCGGCAGCTGGCCGGTGACCTGCTGCATACGGAGCGAGAACTGCTCCTTACGCAGGTCGGTCAGGTGGGCCTTGAGTTCGTCAGCCGACTTCTCGCGGAGTTGTTTGATGTCCATCAGCGCACCGTCCGGGTTACGAAAGTGGTGGTCACCGAGAGCTTGGCAGCGGCCAGGCGGAACGCCTCGCGTGCCACTTCCTCGGTCACACCCTCGACTTCATAAATCATGCGGCCCGGCTGGATCTGGGCGACCCAGTATTCCACGCCACCCTTACCAGCACCCATTCGGACTTCGATGGGCTTCTTGGTGATCGGCTTGTCGGGGAACACACGGATCCACATCTTGCCGCCGCGCTTGACGTAGCGGCTGATCGAGCG
>QFOV01000171.1 GCA_003248565.1 Stenotrophomonas sp. | reverse complement strand
GGCAAGGCCGCAGCGATGCGGCCTTTTCTTTTTGGCGCCGTGTGGGCTTCAGCAAAAAAAAACCACGGCCCCTAAGGGCCGTGGTTCCTGCTACCGGGTACTACGTGGCTACGATCAGAACTTCTGGTTGTAGCGCATGTAGAAGAAGCGGCCCGGGATTTCGTACTGCGGATCGAACGAGTTGGCGAAGGTGGTGTACGCCTTCGGCGGATCACGATCGAAAGCGTTGTTCACGCCGAGGGTGATCTGGCCGTTCCACGGGGTCTTCCAATAGGCGCTCAGATCGGTGTAGGTCACGCTCGGGATGTGACGCTGCGGATCAGCCTTGTTACCGCGGCCGATGTGATCCGGGTCCGAGCACAGGCGGGCGAAGTTGCCGCCAGCGTAGTTGGAACCGGTGCAGTCTTCGACCTGGCTGGAGTAGTAACGGGCCGAAGCGGTTGCGCCGAAATCACCCAGCTGCCAGGCGACCAGCAGGTTGGAACGCACACGCCAGTAATTGTCGCGGCTCAGGTAGTTGCCGACGCGGTTGTAGCCTTCGGTTACCGGATCTTCGATCGTGTAGCTGGTGGTGTAGGTGCTGTCCCAGACGAAGTTGAAGCTGCCGAAACGGGTATCCGGCAGGCGGTAGCCGACGGTGAAGTCCCAGCCTTCCACTTCCATGGTGCCGACGTTGTTCGGCACCGCCAGCATGTTGGAGATCTGGCCGGTGCTGTCACGGGTGATCATGTCGCAGATCGAGCTCACGCCCTGCGTGTAGCAGGCGTCCAGCATCTGCTGGGCGTTCTGGGCGTAGATGGCGTCTTCGACCTTGATGTTCCACCAGTCGAGCGAGATGTCCAGGCCCTGCACGAAGCTCGGGCTGTAGACCACGCCCAGGGTCTTGGAGACCGAGGTTTCCGGGCCAAGCTGGGTATTGCCGCCGACGGTGGTACGGATCTGCGAGTTCGACTGGGTGTAAGCCGGCACGCCGGCGCAGCTGCCCGGGGGGGTGTTGGCGGCATCACCGATGACGCCGGCGCACGGATCGGCGACGTCTTCGAAGGTATCGCTCACGCCCGAGTACAGCTCGCTGATCGACGGAGCACGGAAGCCCTGCGACCAGTTACCACGCACCATCAGGTCGTTGATCGGCTTCCAGCGGAAACCGAACTTGCTGTTGAGCGTGTCACCGAAGTTGCTGTAGTCGGAAACGCGGGTTGCCACGCTGAAGTCCAGCAGCTGGGCACCGGTCACGCCGGAGAGCAGCGGGATCGCCAGTTCCAGGTAGGCTTCGTCGAGCTTGTAGCCGCCAGCAGTCGCGGTGCGCGAGTTGCCGGTGGTGTCGCCGGAGTTGATCAGGCCGTCCGGATCATCGAAGCCAGACTCGTCACGGCGCTCGATGCCGGCCGAGAAGGCCAGTGCGCCGCCCGGCAGGTCGAACAGTTCGCCGCCGATGTTGGCGTAATAGGTCTTCTGCTCATAGCCGTAGACGTCGTGCGCGGTGAAGCCCGCGTACTTGATCATGTCCGGGGTGAGCGAGCCGGAGCCGCTGAGCATGTTCATCGGCACGCAGCCGTCGATCACCGCACCAGCGCTGCCGCAGCGGGCAACGCCGTCGGCGTCGATGAACGAAGCGCCCAGTGCGTTGCGCAGGGCCGAGATGTTGAAGAAACCGGTGGTGATGTCGGTCTGGTCGTTCTTGCCGTAGAACATGCCGGCTTCCCAGTTCCAGAAGCGGCTGCCCACTTCGAAGTCACCTTCGAAGCCACCGTTGAAGCCGTAGGTCTTGACGTTCTGCTTGTAGATACGACCACCAGTCTCCACTGCACGGTACTGGATGTAGTCGATGTCGCGACCGGTCTCGTTATAGATGTTGTCCTTGCTGATGACGATGTTGGCGCCATTGGTGCCCGGTGCGGCACGGCCCAGCACGATCGGCATTGCTGCCAGGATCTGCTCGGACTTGCGCTCGTTGTAGGTCACCGTGGTCTTGAAGCGGACGTTGTCGGTGATCGACAGGCCTGCATCGGCGAACAGCGAGGTACGCTCCTGCGGGGTGACCAGCAGGTTACCCGGGGCGTGGTTGAAGCTGTCGGCCGAGGTGTACGGACGCCAAGCAGCGCCGCCATTGCCGGTGATGAAGTAACCGGCCGAACCGTCCGGGCGGGTCGACTCGAACTTCGGCGAGCCGTCGGAGTTGACGCCGGTCTGGCCGTAATAGCCGAAGCGACCATCCGGAGTGGTGCTGCTGTTGCCGGTGTTCGGGAGCGAGTTGAAGGCCGGGACAGCGGAGATGGCGCGATCGCCAGCCCACACCGGATCTTCCTTGACGTAGCCGACGCCGACGGTGGCGTGCCAGCGGTCGCCGCTGGAGCCGATGGTGAAGTCATAGGACTCACGGCCACCGTCGCCCTGCGAGAATTGACCGTAGTACGCGTTGGCTTCAGCGCCGTCGAAGTTCTGGCGCAGGATGATGTTGACCACGCCGGCGATGGCATCCGAGCCATAAATGGTCGAGGCACCGTCCTTCAGGACTTCGATGCGCTCAACTGCAGCGGTCGGGATGGTGTTGAGATCGACCGCGCCACCCAGGCCGGTGCCGCCGACCCAGCGACGGCCGTTGACCAGCACCAGCGTGCGGCTGGAACCCAGGTTGCGCAGGTTGACGCGGGTTTCGCCGTTGCCACCGTTGTTGTAGGTGCTGTTGAGGCTGGAGCCGTTGGTGCTGATGTTCTGGATGATGTCGCCGATCGAGGTCTGGCCTTGGGCCTGGATCTGCTCGCGGCTCATGGTGAACACCGGCTGCGAGGTCTCCACGTCGGCGCGCTTGATACGCGAGCCGGTGACTTCAATCTTGTCCAGGGTTTGCGTGGTGTCTTGAGCGAAAGCGGCGCCTGCCGGAATCGCACTTGCAGCCAGCGCGATGACAACTGCGTCACGCAGTTTCGTGGTCTTGCACTTCATTGGGTTCTCTCTCTCTGCCAAGTGGACTTGGGTGCTACGTGGTATGGCCCGGGTGGATCCGAAAGGCGGATCCAAAGCCCGAGGCTGAGACCGATAGTACTTGCGACTGCAAATAAATTAAAGATTGGTTAATGATTGGGTAGGAAAGTATGAAACTTGGCAAAGTGCTGAATTTTCAAACAAAAACGAAAAACGCCCCTGAGGGGCGTTGGGTCGTGTACCAAAAAGAAATATTGGTTACAGGTCCTGTTCGTACCGCACGTACGGGATTGCGCCGTCGTCATTGCTCTCGTTGCGCGGCGAGAACGGGTTTTTGCCGCGGGTGATCACGTTCTCAGCGCCGACCGTGAGCTGGCCGCTCCATGGGGTGCGCCAGGTGATGCCCAAGCCCAGGCCTTCCCATTTGCCGCTGTGGCCGGGAGCGTCGACCACGCGGCCGATCACATTGGCGCTGAAGGCGCCGTAGCCGCCTCCGACGCTCAGGCTCTTGCTGTCCCACTGGTCGGCGACGGCCGGGGCGGCGTCGGTCAAGGGGACCAGGCGTGCCTTGGCGTAGGTGCCGCCGATGGAGACGAAGCCTTCGCGACCGATGTTCTTCTGGCCGAAGACGGTCAGGTCGTTCTGTTCGACTCTTGCCGCGCCGGCCTTGCCGCCGTTCGACAACCAGGCAGGGAGCGTGTCGCGACCCGTGCCAGCGGTGATGCCGACGCGCCCACCGGGCCGGTTGAACGCGGTGGTGGCCGAGATATGACGCCCGTTGTTGTCGTCATCGTCGTCCCCCAGGCTGGCGAGCATGCAATGGCTGGCAAGGCCACCAATGCTGCTGCCGCCGCTGCCGTTGCAGAGCAGACCGAGCGAGTCGCCGGAGGACAGGCCAAAGGCCGCATCCAGCGAGCTACGGCCGAAATTCCAGCGCGCGCCGACGTTCTGGGTGCCAGTGGGTTCCAGATAGAGCAGGGCTTCGACCTTGCCGCTACCGCGGTTCCAAACCGGCAACACGGTGCTGTCCACGGCCCGCGGCTTGCTCTGCGCATGCGCGCCCGTGACCACGCCAAGGGCGATCATCAGGGCAAGCGGCAGGCGCAGTAAGGCGTTCATGGACTCAGTAAGACCCCGTGTGCGCCAGGAAGTTCCCGGCGCGTGAGTTCTTGATCCTATGCGGTTTATGGTTTCTTAACAAGTCTTCGCCCTCCCCAGAACGTAACTCGTTGGACCGTTATTGCAGCCGCTCGGGAGCGGGCTGGTTGGCAGGTGTGGAAGTGAACAATACGCCGAATTCTGCTAATGGGAAGTGATATTCCTGACCGCAGAATTCGCAGCGTACCTCGACCTGCCCGGTGGGCTCGGCGGCGGCCCGGGCTTCCTCCTCGCCAAGCGACTGCAGCATGGCGCTGACCCGCTCGCGTGAGCAGGAGCAGCCAAAGCTCAGGGCCTTGTCGCCGACCAGTTGCGGGTTCTCTTCATGGAACAGGCGGTGCAGCAGTTCGCTGCCCTGCAGGGCCAGCAGCTCGTCACGGCCGAGGGTGTCAAACAAGGCGCCTGCGCGGACCCAGCCATCCTCGTCACCCTCATCACCCGGCAGTTTCTGCAGCAGCAGGCCCGCAGCGTGCTCGCCGTCGCTGGCAAGCAACAGGCGCGTCGGCAACTGCTCGGAGTGGCGGAAGTAGTCCTCGAATGCCTCGTCCAGGCTGTCGCCGGTCAGTGCGACCAGGCTCTGGTAGCGCTGCGGTTCGCGCGGGTCCAGGCCGGGGTTCTCGATGGTGATGGCGAGCAGGGCATCCTCGCCAAGGGCGCGCAGGCTGGACGGGGCGTCTTCGCCGTCGTTCAGCTGGGCGATGCCACGCAGGGTGCCGGCCGAGGTGCATTCGCTGAACAGCGCGCGCAGTGCGGTGCCGCTGCGAAGCTGAATGGACAGCCGTCCATCCACCTTGGTGTGCCCGGTGAACAGCGCAGAGGCCACGCTGGCCTCACCGAGCAGGCGCGTGGCGGCGGCCGGGTAGTCGCCATGGGACAGGATTTCACGCCAGCTCTGGCCCAGCCGGACATGGACGCCGCGCACACCGGCGGCGGGCAGGAGGAAGCGGACAAGGAGGTCGGAAGTGTCGGTCATGGGGCTGGATCTACGCGAGGTGGGGCCGGTGCCGGATAATGCGCCGGACAAAAGGTCTTGCAAGGTGGATATCAATGGGGGCGGAGCAGGCCGAGCTCAAGGTGGAGCAGGAATCAGGGACAAAGGCAGGGCGCCGGAAGCGCTGGTTGCGGCGCTTGTTGTGGGCGCCGGTGGTGTTTGCAGCGTTCAGCGTAGTGCAGGTGGTGGTACTGCGCTTCGTCGATCCGCCGTTTTCCACGGTGATGGTGTTCCGGCAGATGGAGGCACTGGGGCAGGGGGACTGGAAGTTCCGCATCCGCTACCAATGGCGTGACCTGGACCAGATGGCACGCAGCGTGCCTATTTCCCTGGTGGCGGCCGAGGACCAGCGTTTCCCGGAACACAACGGTTTCGACCTGCAGGCCATTGAAAAGGCGCGCAAGCACAACGAACGCGGTGGACGCCTGCGCGGCGCCAGTACGATCAGTCAGCAGACGGCAAAGAACGTGTTCCTGTGGCAGGGACGCAGTTGGCTGCGCAAAGGCCTGGAGGTCTGGTACACGGTGCTGATCGAAGCGCTATGGCCGAAGCAGCGGATCATCGAGATGTATGCCAACGTGGCCGAGTTCGGTGACGGCATCTATGGGGTGCAGGCGGCATCGCGCGCTTATTGGGGCAAGGATGCCGCGCGCCTGAGTCCGGCGGAAAGCGCGAGGTTGGCGGCGGTGTTGCCGTCGCCACGGCGTTACAACGCAGCCAAGCCTGGGCCTTATGTGCAGCGCCGGGCCGCCTGGATCCAGCGGCAGGCGCGTCAGCTGGGCGGGGCAGACTATGTCGACGACGGCAATTGACCGCATGGCTGTTGTTAGACTTTGCCGATGAATACGCCAGAACGCCTGACGCTGCTGATCACTGCTTTCAACGAGCAGGAAGCGTTGCCGCAGTTGCACCCGCGCTTGTGCGCGCAGCTGCAGGCGCTGGATGGCAATGTCGATGGTCGCATTCTGTATGTCGATGACGGCAGCAGCGATGCGACCTGGGCAGTGATGCAACAACTGGCGGCGCAGGAGCCGCGGGTCTCGGCGCTGCGCTTGTCGCGTAATTTCGGCAAGGAAATCGCCTTGACCGCAGGGCTGGACTTTGTGGACGAAGGTGCGGTGATCCTGCTTGATGCCGATGGCCAGGATCCGCCAGAAATGATTCCGCAGTTCGTCGCGCTGTGGCAGCAGGGGTATGACGATGTCTACGGCACGCGCCTGGAGCGTGGCGGTGACGGCTGGCTGAAGCGGCTTACCGCAGCAGCTTTCTATCGGGTGATGGGGCGTTTGTCGAAAACGCCGATTCCGGCTGATACCGGTGATTTCCGACTGCTTTCTGCGCGCGCGCTGGCCGGCTTGCGGCAGCTGCGCGAGCGCCACCGGTTCATGAAAGGCCTGTTTGGCTGGATTGGCTATAACCGTGTCGCGCTGCCATATCGACGCGAGCCGCGTCTGGCTGGCAACAGCAAGTTCGGCTTCTGGAAGTTGTGGAACTTCGCGCTGGAAGGCATCACCAGCTTCTCCACCGCGCCGTTGCGGGTGGCGACCTATCTGGGATTGTTGACCGCCGCAGGGGCATTTGGTTTTGCGATATGGGTGATCGGCAAGGCTGCTCTGTATGGCGACCGGGTTGCTGGCTGGCCGACGATGATGGCAGCGATCCTGTTCCTGGGTGGGGTGCAGTTGATCGCCCTTGGCTTGATCGGCGAATACCTGGGGCGCCTGTACATGGAGGCCAAGCAGCGGCCCTTGTACCTGATCGACACATGGCAGCCGGCGAACGTGGCAGTATCTGCCCCATCCGCCAGCGCAGGAGAACGCCATGCAGACCGTTCGACAGTTGCTAGGGGCCAAGTCCCCTGAGATCCACGCCGTACCGCCGGATGTGGCGGTGGTGCAGGCGATCCGCCTGATGGC
>QFOV01000170.1 GCA_003248565.1 Stenotrophomonas sp. | reverse complement strand
TGCCCTTCCAGGTAGTGCGCGGAGATCGCGTAGTTGTGCACGATGTCGCCATCGGCAACGCCGGCCAGGTTCAGCAACAGGCCGGCGATGATGCCGGTACGGTCCTTGCCCGCCGTGCAGTGGAACAGCACCGTGCCGTCTTTCTCGGCCGCGATGCGCTGGAACACCTGCTTGAACTGCGGTTGGCTGTGGCCGAGCCATTGCACATAGGCTTCGCCCAGGGAGTCGGGGAACGACTTCATCATTTTCGGCAGATCCATCTTCTCCGTACCCATCAGCGAGATGCGCTGGTAGTCGAAGCGGTCGTCGCTGGCCAGCAGGTCAGGTGACTGGGTTTGCTCATCGGCCGTGCGCAGATCGATGTCCAGCGTCACGCCGGCGGCGGCAAGGGCGTCGCGATCGGCGGCGGTCAGTCGCCCAAGATCTGCCGTGCGGATGAACGCATTGGCGGGAATCGGACCACGGCTGCCTTGCAGGCCAGCGAAGGAACGCACATTCCATGCACCCTGTAGCGCCATGACGCGTTGTGCGTCATCGGCAAGCGGCTGTGTGTTGCCGCTGCGCGTAGCGGTGGCCGCGGCGGGTGTATCGGCATGGGCGACGGCGCCGGTGCCGAGCACCGGAGCGAGCAGGGCCAGGGCGAGTGCGATCGGGGTGCTTCGCGTTTTCATCAGGGGGTCTCCAAGGATTAGAAATTGACGGTAACGTCGTAGCCATAGGTGCGCGGATCGTTGAAGATGCCGGTCTGCCCCAAGGCGCTGCTGTTGAGCTTGTAGAACAGGTGTTCCTCGTCCAGCAGGTTGCGCGCCCACAGCGAGAAGGCGATGGTCGAGCCGGTGGTGTTCAACGGCACGTCCACCAGCGCGACGCGGGCATTCACCACGAACGAGCTGTCGGTGAGCATCTGGTCGTACTCGCTGGTGTAGTAACCATCGGACCAGTTGCCGTCGAGGTGGAACTTGAGTGCCGAGAAGTTGGCGAACGGCAGCAGGTAGTCGATGGATGCGCTGCCGGCGTTCTTCGGTGCCAACAGCGGTTTGACCGTGACTTCGACACCTGCGCCGAATGGATCGACGGCGGTCTGTGCATCGATCTTGGTGTATGCGTAGTTCAGGCCAAGGGTCAGGTTGTCCACCGGCATCACGCTGAATTCCAATTCGGCGCCACGTGACTTTCCGTTGGTCAGTGCGTTGGTGGTGACCATGGTGGTGCGTGTCTCGCCACTATTGGGGTCGAACGGCAGCGAGAAATCCATCTGCTTGTGTTCGATCTTCGAATCAAACAGGGCCAGGTTCAGGCGCGCACGGTTTTGCCAGAACTGCGATTTGAAGCCGAGTTCGAACGCAGTGACTTCTTCGGGATCGAAAGCGGTGTAGGTGGTGGAGCGTGAGTTGGCGCCGCCGGCTTTGAAGCCGGTGCTGTACTTGGCGTACACCATTGCGCTGTCGGTTAAGTCATACGCGATGTTGACCATCGGGTCGAAGCGGCTCCACGAGTCATCGAAACGCAGCTGCGTGGCGACACCATTCACCGTGTGCAGTTGGCCCTTCTTGTCATCCTGGGTGTAGCGGCCACCGGCGGTGAGGTGCAGGCGTTCCAGCGATGCCGGCGTCCAGGTGGCCTGGCCAAAGAAACCGAGGCTGTCCGTCCACGCTTTGCTGGCACGATCGATGCGGACCTTGGAAAGGTCGAGCGGGTTGGTTGCCGGGTTCACGGTGTAGCTGTTGCCATCCGCTCCCCAGCGCAGCATGTTTGGTGTCTGTGCGTTGTCCCCGGCGGTCTCGTGGTAGTAGAACGCGCCGGCGAGGAACTCGATCTGTGAGGTGTTGCCGATCAGCTGCAGCTCCTGGCTGTACTGGTGCTGGTAGACCTGCGCCAAGCTGTATCGCCCGAACAGCGTATTCGGACCACCATAAGCGGATGTGGCATCCACCAGGCCCATGTCGAACTGGCCCTGGGTGAGCTCGCGGTAGGAGCTGATCGATTTCAGTTCGAGGTTGTCGCTCAGGGTCCAGCCCAGATTGAGCAGATGGCCACTGGTGCGGCCGATGTTGTCTTCCTGCGGGCCGCCCAGGATCGAACGGCTGCGGCGGTCTTTGCTGGCGCCGGCACTCTGGAGGGGGCTCACCGCCGGGCCGGGAACCAGCATCTGCACGTGGTACGGCGTGGTCGCATCGTAGGAGCGGTCAAACGCGTACAGCGCGGAGAAGCTGTCGCTGGGCTGCCATAGCGCGCTGACGCGCGCGCCGCGCTTGTCGTAGCTGTTGAAGTCGCGCTCGCCGCGCATGGCGTTGTCGGTGGTGCCGCCGCGCTTGGCCTGCACCGCATCGATCTTGAAGCTGACGTCGCCCAGCTTGGGCAGGTCCAGGTGCAGGCCAGTGTTCTGGCCGCTGTAGTTGGAGACGCCGGCGTTGACGCTGCCACCGAATTCTCCCAGCGGTTGCTTGGTGACGATGCTGACCGCACCGCCTTCGGTGTTGCGGCCGAACAGGGTGCCCTGCGGTCCCTTCAGGACTTCGATGCGCTCAACGTCGTACAGCATGCTGCCCAGGCCCTGGGCGCGGCCCATGAACACGCCATCGACATAGATGCCGACACCTGCATCGCGGGCGGGCTGGTTGGCATCGCCGGATGCACCGATGCCGCGTATGCCTATGTTCAGCGCCGAACTGCGGGTGGCGAACGGGGTAACGCGCAGTGAGGGAATGGAGCCGTCCGACAGGCTGCCGATCGAGATCGCGCTGCGGTCCTTCAAGGCCTCGGCATCGACGACCGAGACCGAAATCGGGGTCTCCTGCAGGTTGGTAGCCCGCTTCTGTGCGGTGATGACGATCTGGTCCAGCGAAACCACATCGCGGCTGCCGCTATCCGCGCTTTCGGCGTCGCTGGCTACGGCCAGCTGGGGCAGGGCTGCCGCTATGGTGAGAGCGAGCAGGTGGGGGTGCTTCATGGCGGGGCGCATCGGATCCGTTCGCGGGGGAGTGGAAGACCGGGCGGATTCTGGGCGGCTGAAATTACAAATGAATGACCGTTCATTCACGCGCGACTGACGTACCATTCGGACACTTCACGTCTCCCAGCATGCGATGCCGCCCAATAAAGTCCTGTCCCCATCTGCCGACGAAGCCGCCAGATCACACGCCGAAGCGCAACGTCAACGGATCCTGGATGCTGCCCAGCAGTGCTTCATCGGACGCGGTTTCCACGCAGGATCGATCAGCGACATCGCGGCCGAGGCGAACATCAGCCAGGGGCTGATGTACCGCTACTTTGATAACAAACGCACATTGATTCTGGCCTTGATCGAGCGGCAGCTCGCGCATGACCAGGAGGCCATGCGGCATCCTCCGGCACCGGCCGATCTGATCGAGAGCCTGCTGGTCTGCTACCAGCATTGGGCGCGTGGCGAGACCCTGGAAACGCGCGGCAGCACGATCGCCAGCGTGGTGCTGTTCGCGCAGATCAATGCAGAGGCGCATCGTGATCCGGTCATTGCCGAGGTAGTGCGCAATCACGACAAGCAGATAGGCGAGGCCATCGCACAGTGGTTGCGGCGTCACGATCAGGAGCGTGGCCGTGCATCGGACGAAGCGGCAGTCCAGCAACGCGTGCTGTTGCTGAGGGCGTTGGTGGAAGGCCTGGCGATGCGCGCGGTGCGCGATCCGGATCTGCAGGCAGATACCCTGAGAGGTGTACTCACTGCGGCGATCTCACAGGCGCTGCCCGAGTAGAAGGGAAACCCCAAAAGGGCACGCGGAGTCGCGCCCAACGTGCCGGCTCAGTAATCGGCTGGAAACCGCTCCGGACAGGTCCGCTGCATTGGCCAAGCGACATCGCTTGCCAGACCAGTAGTACTGATTCCGTGGGTTTCCTGATTGAAGAAGGCGCCGGTAGCGTAGTGGTATGCCTGGGCTGGCGGATCCTGCGTCGAGTGGCTGCGGCGCGCCCTTTGCCGTGCACCAGGCGGGCAAAGGGTCATCAATTTCAACGAATGTTATTGCGAATCATTCGCAATTAACTTAACGTATCGCCCGCCGGCATCGCGCCGGTCCTTCCCATGAGACCCTTCGATGAACTTCCGTCCTTTGGCCTGCCTGTTGCTGGCCGCTGCGGTACTGCCTGTCCAGGCGCATACCCCGTACCTCGCTCCGGCCACCTTCAAGGTGCAGCCGACCAGCACGGTTACCCTGGATGCCAGCTTCGCCGAGCATTTCTTCGTGCCCGAAGTCGTGTTCGATAACAGCGAGTTCGTCGTTACCGATCCCGATGGCGTGCAGCACGCGCCCGATGTGGTGCAGCGGCTGAAGACCCGTGCCGTGGTCGAACAGACCCTGCCGGGCAAGAAGGGCACGTACCGCTTCTCCACCGGCAACCGCCTTGGCGCCGTGTTCCGCACTTGGGAAGTGGATGGTCGCAAGGAAAGCAGCCGTGATCCGGCCAAGCCACTGCCGCCCGGTGCCACCGTGCTCTCGCATTACCAGAGCCTGTCGCGCTCGGAGGTCTACCTGACCGCCGGCGAGCCGACCCGTCAGGCCTTGGCGCCCTACGGCAAGGGCCTGGAACTGGTGCCGGTGACCCACCCATCGGACCTGTATGTCGGTGAGCAGTTCGTCTTCGAGGTGCATTACGACGGCAAGCCGTTGCCGGCACAGAAGGTTGAAATCCACGCCGCGCGTGGTGATGACGAGATCCAGCCGGCTCCAGTCGAGTTGACGACAGACGCCGCTGGCAAGGCCTCGTTCGCCTTGCAGCAAGCGGGCGCCTATCTGGCCCTGATCCGCTACCGCGGCCCGGCACCGGCTGGTGCGGCCGCGCCGGAGTACGGCAACAACTACACGCTCAGCTTCCGCGTGCTCGAACCCTGAGCCGCTTTCCAACAGGGATATCCCAGATGAAAACCTACTTTGCTGTTGCCACAATGCTGGCAGCGGTGCTGGCCCCGCCTGCCTCGGCGCAGGCCGCCGCGCCGCCCGTGGTATCGCCGACGGTTACCGCCTTCCTGGCCCAGTTCGATCCGGACAAGACCGGCGCGGTGAGCTGGGAAGCCTTCGAGCAGTTCCGTCGGCAGCGTTATGACGCCACCGATGCGAACAATGACGGGCACGTCGATCGCCAGGAGTACGTGGACGAATACCTGCAGCGCTTCGATGTTCGGCTGGCCGACGCGCGTGCCGGCCACCTGCGTCAGACCGATACCCGCTTCAAGGCGCTGGACCGCGACAAGAGCGGCAGCATCAGCCGGGCCGAGTTCGATGCCGCCGGTGAGCGCACCTGGGCCGGCTACGAGAAGAGCCAGGAAGCCACACGGGAAACCGCCGCCAGCGACAACCGCGACCCGCTGAAGATGCCGACCTCGCATACCGCCAACGGCATGATCGAACTGTACGACCGCAATGGTGATGGGCTGGTGGAGCGCGCCGAGTTCGACGCCGCACGCAGTGCGACTTTTGCTGCTGCCGATACCAATGGCGATGGCGCGCTGGACCTGGCCGAATACACCGCCGAGTTTGAAGGCCGACTGGATGCACAGCGCAGCAAGGTTCGCGACGCGGCAAGCCGCCAGGCCGGCGTGCGATTCGATTCGCTGGATACCGACAAGGATGGTCGCATGACCTTTGCCGAGTACCAGGTGTCCGGCAAGCGCCTGTTCGACCGCGCTGACAGCAATCGCGACGGCATCGTTGATGCCCGCGATCCGGAGCCGGTTGCCGGTGCCCATTCGGCCAACGGCAACCGTTGAGCCGCGCCTACCGGTCGCTGCCTGCGACCGGTCACCCCAGTTTCTGCAATGACACGGCGCCAGTGTGGCGCCGGTGCCCCCCAGCCGGCATGGTCCATGTGATCGAGCAGCCAGGAACGGCGTAGTCCCCGCCATTACCTTTCTGTGGAGATCTCTGATGAATGCAGCTGTATCCGTGCTCGCGCTGGCCGTGCTGGCCAGCCTGTCCGGCGTCGCCCGTGCCGAAGCGCCGGATGCCTCGAACCTGGACACCGTCCGCGTTGAGGCCGAACGGGCAAAGAAGAGCAAGTCGCGCAACCAGAACGTGACCGTGCTCAGTGCCGCCGATCTCGATGCCGAGATGGCCAACAACATGGAAGAGGCCATCCGCTACATCCCGGGCGTGAGCGTGGTCGACATGGGCCGCTTCGGTGACAACGGTTTCAACATCCGTGGCCTGGAAAGCGACCGCGTGGCGATCACCGTCGATGGCCTGAGCCTGGCCGAATCGGTGGAGACGGCGCGCTCCTACGAGTTCTTCCGCAGCGGCCGCGGCGATGTGGACATCGATACGCTGAAGAGCCTGCAGGTGGTCAAGGGTGCCGATTCGATCACCTCCGGCAGCGGTGCGCTCGGCGGCGCGGTGGTGTTCACCACCAAGGACCCTGCGGACTACCTCAAGCCAGAAGGCAATGACACCCACGTCGGGGTGAAGTTCGGCTACAGCGGCTCCAACGACGAGACCATGGGCACGCTGAGCTTCGCCAACCGTACCGGTATCGTTGAGTCGATGCTGGTCTATACCCGCCGCGAAGGTCATGAAAGCGAAAGCTGGTACGACAGTACGGTGGACCGGATCGGTGTCGGTCGACGCACGCCGGATCCGGTCGACAGCACACGCGACAACCTGCTCGGCAAGGTGGATCTGCAGTTGTCGGACGCGCACACGCTGGGCTTCATGTACGAGCGCGGCCGCGCCCACAACGAAGTCGACAATCTTTCCCGCGTCTACGCACCGGGCTACCTGGAGCGCAAGGGCGACGATCGCAATGACCGCGACCGTTATGGCGTAAGCTGGCAGTGGCGTGCAGGCAATGCCTTGTTCGACACCCTTGATGCACAGCTGGACCGCCAGGTCACCGACAGCCGTGGTGTTACCCGCATTCTGGCCGGCAGTGGTTGCCCGGGTGGTGGCGCTCCCTGCAAGCGCAGCGAAGACCGCGCCACCGAGCAGACCCTGGACCGTGCAGCGCTGGACTTCAGCAAGGTGGTGGAAGGCCCGGTGCGGCATGACATCGGC
>QFOV01000169.1 GCA_003248565.1 Stenotrophomonas sp. | reverse complement strand
GTTCCCGCGCCGGACCACCTCCGATTTCATCGAAGAACAGGGCCGCCACGCCTTCGGCTATGCCAGCCAGCTGCAGCTGGGCACGCTGACCATGGTCGCTACCGGCCTGCTGTTGCTCGCCTTCGCGCTGGTCCTGATGCGGCTGCTATCCGTGGGCTTGGCCATCGTGCAGTACTACGGTTTCCGCCTGAGCGAGGCCGACCGTCGCCTCACCGTCGAACGCGGTCTGTTCACCCGTGTGCGCAGCAGCGTGGCGCGCCGTCGCATCCAGGCCTGGACCTTGCGCGAAGGCGCGTTGCATCGGCTGTTCAAGCGCCGCCAGCTGCGTGTGGACATCGCCAGCGGCGGGCAACAGCAGGAACAGGACGGGCGCGCGCTGAAGGAACTGGCACCGCTGGCAACGCCCGCTGCCTGCGACGGCCTGTTGCAGCACCTGCTACCGCAGCTGCAATGGCCGCCCACGCAATGGCTGCCGGTAAGCACCCGCGGCTGGTGGCGCTTGTGTCTGCCGGCGCTGCTGTTGATGAGCCTGCTGTCTGCACTGCTGCTATACGAAACCGGCAGTGCATGGGGCCTGCTGCCGCTGCTCTGGCTGCCATGGTCGGCGCTGAAGGCGCATCGCCAGGTAAGCCGCATCGGCTACAACATCGACGCGCAACGCGTGGCCATTCGTGGCGGTTGGTGGAACCGCTGGTGGCGGGTAGCCGAGCTGGACAAGTTGCAGGCCCTGCGACTGGATCGCTCACCGCTGGATCGGCGATTCGGCACCGCGACACTGACGCTGGATACCGCAGGTGCAGGTGGTTCGCCCGCTTTGCAGCTGCGTTTTCTTGAGGAAGCGCAGGCGCGTGCGCTGATGGCGCAGCTTGAGCGGGAGATGGTGCGGCGCAAGCTGCGTTGGTGATGGCAAGGCGTTTTCCTCTCCCGCAAGAGAAGAGGGGCTTGGAGCAGCCCCGTAGCCCGGGTAAGCGCAGCGCACCCGGGAGGTGGGAGGCGCGCCAAAGTCTGGCAACGGAAAACCAGCTTCTCCAGAACCAGCATCAGGCGTGAAGCCGAGTCACCGAATTCAGTCCTCTTCCCGGCTGCGCTGCGCTTACCCGGGCTACACCATGTCGCTGCAACCTGACTTCACCCCCGGCATCGTGGCCAGGCAAAACTGCTGATCCTCAAACCCGCGCCGGGCCCCAATAACCAATGCGCTTGCGCAGCTTGATCTTGCGCCACCAGTTGCGCGGCTTGGGCTTGCGGTTGCGGCCACCCTTGGCGATGAAATCATCGATCGCCTGCAGGATGCGCTCGCTGGACTGGCCATCGCGGTATGGGTGCAGCTGATCGGCAAACTGGCGCACCGCGGCCATCAACTCCGGCGGCCGCGACAAGGCGGTACGGATCGCACCCTCGAACTGTGCAGGGTCATCAATGTCCAGCAGCTGCGGCCCGGGCCGGCGGTTCTTGAAGGTCACCACCGGCTTGTAGGTCAGCAGGAACTCGTTGAGTGCAGAGGACGTGTCCGAGCACATCATGTCCACCTGCGGGAACAGGTCCAGGATGTTGTCGTCGTCTGCGAAGCGCAGATACGGGCCTTCCAGCGCGCGGTACTTGGCGGTGATTTCCGGGTCCATCTTCGGATGGAAGGTGACGATCCAGCGCCATTCGCCAGTCTGCGACAGCCGCTTGATCTCGTCGTACAGGATGCCGGCAGCGCTCCAGGACGGTGAGAAGGTGGAGTGGTACAGGATCACCGGTGGCTCGCGCACGGGATCGGGCTCGTCCTTGAGCTGGCTCATGAACGGGTCGATCTTCGGGAAGCCGGTTTCCACCACCGAAAAATGTCCGGTCTTTTGTGCCAGCTCGGAGAACGCGGCGGTATCACGCGGGCCGGTGGTGCAGTACAGGTCGAAGAAGCCACGGATATAGATGTGGCGCGGCTTGCCGGCGTCGAAGCCGTGGAAGGTCTCGACCTTCACCCCGGGGAAAAAGTGCGGCACCGCGTTGGACGAGGTGATCACCGCGCAGGGGTTCCACGCACGCACCTGCTCTACCGTCAACAAGGTCTCGTCGGCGGTCAGATCACTGGCGCCGGGGCCATCGAAGAACCATGCCGCCTCATCACCACGTGCGCGGATCGCCGCCTGCAGCGGGCGGAGGATGGCCAGCGCATAGCGCTCGGACCCGTACAGCAGATAGTGGCGTGGCACGGTGGGGAACTCCTGAATATCCCGGATATGCCGAAATTATCGCATCGCCAGTGGAAGCCGTCGCTGCTAGGCTTTGGCCCGATCCCCCGTGCCAGACCCCGCATGCCCAGCCCAAGCACCGCCCTGCCCGCCCAGCGCCCGCGCCTGTCGGCCTGCATCATCGCCTTCAACGAAGCCGACCGCATTGGCGAATGCCTTGCCTCGCTGGCGTTCTGCGACGAGATCGTGGTGGTCGACTCCTTCTCCAGCGACGCCACCGTGGCCGTGGCCGAGGCCGCTGGCGCCCGCGTGGTACAACGTGCGTTCACCGGCTTCCGCAGCCAGAAGGCGTTCTGCGTGGAACAGGCCAGGCACGACTGGGTACTGTGCCTGGACGCCGATGAGCGGGTAAACCCGGAACTGCGCGCGGCCATCGAGGCCGAGCGTGACGCCGGCTTCCCCCGTGCCGTCGGCTACCGTTTCGCGCGCTGCTCGGAGTACTTCGGCCGTTTCCTGCGCCATGGCACCGCCTATCCGGACCGCGTACTGCGCCTGTTCGACCGCCGCCACGGTGGCTGGCGCGGCGATCGCGAGATCCACGAAGCCGTCTCGTTGGACGGCCCGGCCGCCCTGCTCAAGGGCGATCTGCTGCACCACCCCTACCGCAGCTTCCTGCAGCTGCTGGACAAGAAGCAGAAGTACGCGCGGATGATGGCCGAGCATGAGTTCGCCAAGGGCAGGCGCGCCAGCCTGGGCAAGCTGATCGTAGCCCCGAGCTGGCGCTTCTTCCGCAGCTACGTGGTCAAGCGCGGCTTCCTGGATGGCTGGCCGGGCCTGATCGAGGCCTTCGTCAGCGCCAACTACGTGCGGCAGAAGACCATCATGCTGTGGCTGCTGCAGAATGGGCAGCCGTTGGTGACGACATCAGCCAACACCGGCGTCGACAAACCGCTTGACTGAACGACTGCCGACCTTGCTGAACGTGCAGCAGCATGCACCATGAACACGTGATTGGGTTCGTTGAAGATGCAGGTTGGCACCGCTAGAATTCAACGTTCTACCGACTGAAAATCAGACTGGTTGCCCGGTGGCCGTTCTGCTGTCACTGCCACTTTCCCAGCGGCGTATCCACGCCCAACCGGTGTGATCCATCACGTGAATCAGTTGTCTGCGGTCCAATCTCCCCCGCTGTTACAGGCACTGCGCAGCCGGCTGCTGACGTCTGGCCAATGGTGCGCAGTGCTTACGCTGTTCGCTGCTCCCCTCAACAAGCCCGCCACCAACATCCTGCTGGGCTTGAGCCTGTTGTGTTCACTGGCTGGCGCGGACCTGGTTGCACGCTGGCGCGCCGCGCTACGTGAGCCAGTGGTCATCGGCTTCCTGGTGTGGTTCAGCGTTTTGTTCGCCAGCGCACTGCATGCATGGATTGGCTCAGACGCCCCTGCATTTGGCGAAGCCTCGATGTGGGGCTGCCTGTACCCGTTGCTCATTGCCAGCCTGCTGCGCGATTCGCGCTGGCGCTGGCGTGCATTGGCAGCATTTGCTGTCGCCGCCGGGCTGGTGGTGCTGATCTCCTACCTGATGCAGTTCGGCCTGGTACCACAGCGTGCGGTGGCTGAAATCCAGCCCTCAATGCGCAACACCGTCTTCAAGGAATACACACAGCAGGGGCTGGCCAGCCTGATCCTGATGTCGATGCTGGTGGCTGTGGCCTTCAACAGCAACGAGCGGGGTTTACGCATCGCTGCACTGATCGCAGCCGCTGTCGTACTGTGCAATGCGGTGCTGTTGATCCAGAGCCGCACCACCTACATCGTCCTGCTGCCACTGCTCGGCTATTGGATCTACCGACTGGTTGCGCACCGCTTCAGCGGCTGGCGCATGCTGATGGTCAGTGGCGGCCTGGTCATCGTCACCATCGGCGCGTTGTGGTCGACACCCAGCATCCGCGAACGCATGCTGAGCTCGATCACCGAGGAAGTGGACAGCTATCTGGTCGCCCAGGAACCCACGTCCAGCGGCATCCGCCTGTGGCTGTGGCAGCAAACCCTGCCGATCATCGCCGATGCCCCGGTGTTCGGACACGGCCTGAACCAGTGGGAGCCCATCTACATGGAGCAGATGCGCGCCATCCCGGGCTCGGAACCCTTCATTACGGGCCACCCGCACCAGGAAGCCCTGCTCATCCTGGCCGAGGAAGGCGTGGCTGGCCTGCTGGTATTCGCGGCCCTGCTGCTGGCATTTGCCGTTCATGTCAGCAAGCTGCGCGACCCTCAAAAAGGTATCTTTGCCAGCATCCTCATCATCTATGTGGCCGCCGGCCTGGCCAATGGACTCTGGAGCAACTTCACCCACCGCCATGTGTTCATGCTGCTGATGGCCAACATCCCGCTGGGCAGCTTCCCTTGGCATGGCATCGGTAGAGCGCGCGAATCCACGCCATGAGCCGCTGTCCGCCGTTCGATGAGGTGACCATTGTCTGCGTCACCTACAACAGCTCGGCTCTTCTGGAGGCGATGGCAAGCACGCTCGCCCCGTTCCCGCATGTGGTCATCATCGACAACGGCAGCTGCGATGGCACTGCCACCCAGATCGCCGCACGCATTCCACATGCACGGCTGATCACCCGTACCAGCAACGCCGGTTTTGGCGCCGCCAACAACCAGGCAATGGCGACCGTGCAGACGCCGTTCGCCCTGTTGCTCAACCCGGATTGCGTCCTCGCCCCGGCCGACCTGCAATGCCTGCTGGACTGCATGCGCGACCACCCCCAGGCCGGCGTGGTTGGCCCGCAGAACTGGCGCAGCGAAACCGTTCCACAGATCTCGCACCGCCCGGCATTCTTCAGGCCGGGCACGAACAGTAGGTTCACTGTGCCGGACAAGGTCACCGCCGCCGAGTGGATTCACGGTTGTTGCCAGTTGCAGCGGACCAGTGCATTCCGGGAGATCGGCGGCTTCGACGAAGCCTTCTTCCTTTACTACGAAGACGATGACCTGTGCCTGCGGATGGCCAACGCCGGCCATCAATGCCTGCTGCAGCCGGCTGCACGCGCCTTCCACAAGGGCGGGGCTTCTTCGGCACCCAGCGTGCGCACCGACTTCATCAAGCGCTTCCACTATGCACGCTCACGCCAGATCGCCATACGCCGCTACATGGGCACTGGCGCAGGGCGGATGCATCTGGCCAAGCTGATGGCAGCTGCAGTGCCAGCGGTGCTGGTTTACAGCCTGCTGCTGCGTCGGCGCGATGTAATCAAGTGGGCCGCATGGGGAGCGGCGGCATTTTCTGCTGCCTTGGGGTTGGACCTGGTGCCAGGGTGCGGCAAGCCTGCCACGCGCCCGATCAGCGGCTAGCATCTTTTCCACACCAATGCATCCCAACCAAGGGCACAGATCGTGGCAGAATGTGTTGCCAGCTGGGCATTGACCGCCCGTGCCCGCCTATCCTCCATCTTTTCGAGAGTTTTTCATGCAACGCGTCCTGGTCACAGGTGGTGCGGGGTTTCTTGGTTCCCATTTATGCGATCGACTGATCCAGCAGGGGCATGATGTCCTGTGCGTGGACAACTACTTCACCGGCAGCAAGCGCAATATCGCGCACCTGCTGAACCTGCCCAATTTTGAGCTGATGCGCCACGACGTCACCTTCCCCCTGTATGTGGAAGTGCAACGCATCTTCAACCTCGCCTGCCCGGCGTCTCCCGTCCATTACCAGCACGATCCGGTACAGACCACCAAGACCTCGGTACACGGCGCGATCAACATGCTGGGCTTGGCCAAGCGTGTGAATGCACGCATCCTGCAGGCGTCCACCAGCGAAGTCTATGGCGACCCGGAAGTACACCCGCAGCAGGAAGGCTACTGGGGCCGGGTCAATCCGATCGGCATCCGCAGCTGCTATGACGAAGGCAAGCGCTGCGCCGAAACGCTGTTCTTCGACTACCACCGGCAGCACGCGCTGGACATCAAGGTCGTGCGTATCTTCAACACCTACGGCCCGCGCATGCATCCCAACGATGGCCGCGTGGTGAGCAACTTCATCGTGCAGGCCTTGCGCGGCGAAGACATCACCATTTTCGGCGATGGCAGCCAGACCCGTAGTTTCTGCTACGTGGATGATCTGATTGAAGCGATGCTGCGGACGATGGACACCGAGCGCGGCTTCACCGGGCCCATCAATATCGGCAATCCCGGCGAGTTCACCATGCTGGAGCTGGCCGAAATGGTCCTGCGCCTGGTCGGCGGTCGCTCGCGCCTGGTGTATCGCCCCCTGCCCTCGGATGATCCGCGCCAGCGCCAGCCGGACATCTCGCTGGCCCGTGAAAAACTGGGCTGGGAACCGAAGGTCGCATTGGAAGATGGCCTGAAGGAAACCATCGCCTACTTCCGCAAGCTGCTGGCCGAGGATAAGGCGTGACCACGTTCGCCGTCGTCATCACCAACTACAACTACGCCAATTTCGTCTGCGAGACGATCGACAGCGCGCTGGCCCAGACCCGGGCCGCCGCA
Organism: Stenotrophomonas sp.; assembly: GCA_003248565.1. Taxonomy (GTDB): domain Bacteria; phylum Pseudomonadota; class Gammaproteobacteria; order Xanthomonadales; family Xanthomonadaceae; genus Stenotrophomonas. Next base: position 347 of record QFOV01000169.1, on the reverse strand, counting down.
CAGATCCTGGTGGTGGACGACGGTTCAAGCGATGGCTCGCCGGAACTGCTGCGCCAGCGCTACGGTGACGATGCCCGGGTGACGCTGCTGTTTGGCGAGAACGAAGGCCAACTGGCCGCGTTTCAACGCGGCGTGGCCGCTGCCAACGCCGATGTGATCTGCTTCCTGGACGCCGATGACCGCTGGAAGCCGGAATACCTGGAAAAGATCGGCGCGGTGTATGACGCCCGTCGCGATATCGACTTCGTTTTCAGCGACCTGCAGACCTTCGGCATCGACAACCTGGACATCCGCTACGAAGACAGCCAGGAGCCCATCGACCTGGGCTATACCGCAATAAGCACCTA
>QFOV01000168.1 GCA_003248565.1 Stenotrophomonas sp. | reverse complement strand
ATGCCGACCGTGATCCTGGCCAAGACGGTCAAGGGCTACGGCATGGGCAGCGCTGGCGAAGCGCTCAACCCCACCCACCAGACCAAGAAGCTGGACGACGAGTCGGTCCGCCATTTCCGCGACCGCTTCAACATCCCGGTCACCGACGAGCAGCTCAAGGACGGCCAGGTGCCGTTCTACCACCCGGGCCCAGATTCGCCGGAAGTGAAGTACCTGCAGGAGCGTCGCGCTGCGATGGGCGGCTACCTGCCGCAGCGTCGCCAGAAGGCCGACAAGTCCTTCGTCGCACCGAAGCTGGAAACCTACGAGCGCCTGCTCAAGGAATCCGGCGAGCGCACCTATTCCACCACCATGGCTTTCGTGCAGACGCTGAACATCAGCCTGCGTGACAAGGAGCTGGGCCCGCGCCTGGTGCCGATCGTCGCCGACGAAGCGCGTACCTTTGGTATGGAAGGCCTGTTCCGCCAGATCGGTATCTACGCCCCGTACGGCCAGAAGTACAAGCCGGTCGACGCCGACCAGCTCATGTACTACCGCGAAGACCAGAGCGGCCAGGTGCTGCAGCAGGGCATCAGCGAGCCGGGTGCCATGTCCTCGTGGATGGCGGCCGGTACCAGCTACTCGGTCAGCAACGTGCCGATGCTGCCGTTCTACATCTACTACTCGATGTTCGGCTTCCAGCGCATCGGCGACATCGCCTGGCAGGCAGCGGACATGCGTACCCGCGGCTTCCTGCTCGGCGGCACCGCCGGCCGCACCACGCTGAACGGCGAAGGCCTGCAGCACGAAGATGGCTTCAGCCACATCGTCGCTGGCGGCATCCCGAACGTGCGCAGCTACGACCCGACCTTCGGTTTCGAAGTAACCGTCATCCTCCAGCACGGCACCAAGGCCATGATGGAAGACCAGATCGACGAGTACTACTACATCACCCTGATGAACGAGAACTACGCCCACCCGGCCATGCCGGAAGGCGCAGCCGAAGGCATCATCAAGGGCATGTACCTGCTCACCGACGCCGGCAAGCCGAAGAAGGGCGAGCTGCGCGTGCAGCTGCTGGGCAGCGGCACCATCCTGCGTGAAGCCATTGCAGCGGCCGAACTGCTGGACAAGGATTTCGGCGTCACCGCCGACATCTGGAGCTGCCCGAGCTTCAACGAACTGCGCCGTGATGGTTTCGACGCCGAGCGCTGGAACCGCCTGCACCCGGAAGCCGAACCGCGCAAGCCGTACGTCACCGAGCTGCTGGAAGGCCGCCAGGGCCCGGTCATCGCCGCTACCGACTACGTGCGCGCCTACACCGACCAGATCCGCGCATTCGTGCCGGCCACCTATTCGGTACTGGGCACGGATGGCTTCGGTCGTTCGGATACCCGCGCCAACCTGCGTCGCTTCTTCGAGGTTGACCGTTATTACATCGCGCATGCGGCCATTGCGGCGCTTGCGAAGGATGGGAAGATGACGGCGAAGGATGTTGCTCGGGCTATCAAGCAGTATGGGATTGATCCGGAGAAGGCTAATCCTGTTGGGGTTTGACTGGTCAAGCCTCTGTTGGAGAGGGCGCTCGAATGAGCGCCCTTTTTGTATGCGCTAGCGACCGTCATTTACAATCAAACAAAGCATCAATGGTGATGTCTGAATAGAAGTCGCAATAGATGATAAATCCTAAGTTCGTGAGTCTGTTCTCAGGCTGCGGGGGATTCGACGTTGGCTTTGTTCAAGCCGGGTATGAGCCTGTTGCTGCTTTCGATCATTGGCCGGCTGCTGTCGATAACTATCGGGCAAACGTGGGTGATCATTGCGAAACGCAAGATCTTTCAAGGGGAAGTATCCCTTATAAAGGACAATGCGATGTTCTTCTTTCCGGTTCACCATGTCAGGGCTTCTCGACCGTAGGTCGAAGAGTCTTCAACGATCCGCGAAATAGCCTTATAGGAGCCGCTGTAGAGGTCGCTGCAAACCTTAAGCCCAAACTGGTCGTGATAGAGAACGTTCCGGGAGTTCGCTATGGCAAGCATCTGGCTTACTGGGTGGAGGCAATTCGTGGATTGGAGTCACTGGGCTATTGCGTGCAGCAAATTGCTTTGAATGCTGAAGACTATGGAATTCCCCAGGCGCGCCGCCGCGTAATGCTAATCGCGAACAAGGGGCGGGTTGCGCCAAAATTGGTGTTCGAAAAAAGAGAAAGGGTATCGCTAGGTCAGGTGCTAGAGAATGTTGAGCACTGCGAAAATCACTATCCTAGATTGCTCTCCGCTGAGACCTCAGATGGGAAGATATCTAGGAGGATTGGTATAGGTCAGAAGCTTTGCGATGTGCGGTCGGGTGAAAATTCCATCCATACATGGCAGATATCGGAAGTTTTCGGTAAGACTAGTCTCAGTGAGCGAATGCTTTTAGAGAAAGTTCTTGTCCTGCGGCGGCGTAATAGAATCAGGGACTTTGGCGATGCTGATCCGGTACCGATTGAGGTTTTGGCTAGAGAGCTTGGTCGAAAACTAGTCTCTGTGGAGAAAACTGTTTCTTCGCTTGAATCGAAATGTTTTGTTAGGGTCTATGAAGGTTTGGTGGATCTCAAATACGCATTTAACGGCAAGTATAGAAGGTTGGATCCATCTCTTGGAGCGCACACAGTGCATACTCAGTTTGGCGAACCAAGGTACTTTCTCCATCCTCATGAACACCGCGGTTTCACGGTCCGAGAATCCGCGCGAATACAGGGTTTTCCTGATGATTATGTATTCAAAGGTGCGCTGCGTGATCAATATAAGATGATTGGTAATGCAGTGCCACCTCCTCTGGGGTATGCGGTTGCCATGTCTTTGCGAACACTAATCTTAGAGGGGGAGGTATGAATGGAGTCGTATTCTCTTGGGAAAGCTCGGATCCCGCTAAATCGACCAACGTTATTGGGCTTAGGAGATATTATGAATTCTTGTCAAAGCGGTTGTATGAAGAGTACGAGCCAACAAAAATCGCTAGAACTGGGGTAAAGAAAAACTTCTTGCTGCGCGTCGATGAATGGCTTCTAGGTTTCTCTACAGATGAGAGTAGATACCTTGCTTTTAAGTCTCTTCAGTATGTCTTTTTTGCTGGGAAGAGCGAGTACGAGGAGTTGTATAGATGCGCTTTTCATATGAATGTGCGTGCTTGGTTGCGCTCGCGTGAGTCTATACGAATGCTTTCTGCTGATGCCGAAAAGCGAATGAAGGAGGCTGTTTCCGCAACGTGGATATGTCCGGCAACCGACAGCTTGAAGATTAATGAGTTCCTTAAGATAGTTGGTATAAAAGGCCACAGCGACGGGAGGGCGGACTGGCGGTCGCTTAAAAGGCTGGGAGAGCCTGCGCGAATTGGTAAGTTCATTAAAGATAATAAGATTGATCGGATTGTGTTGGTTGAAGATTTTGTGGGGAGCGGGAGGCAGTTTTGCGGGGCTCTGGAATATGCTGCCAAGACGTTTTCAGGTCCGATTCTCGCTTTGCCCTTAATAATATGTGAGGATGGCTGTAAGGCCATAAGAAGTTTGATCGCGAAGTTGGGGCGAGATAATATAGATTTATCGCCAGTTCTTGTTGTCCCCCCAAATTGTACTGTCGGGCCGAATGTGAACGCGGGGGAGCCGCCGATGTTTTCTGGCTTAAGGCGTGCCATGAAGAATGGGTATGTGCGCATGAAGGTTAGTATGGATGGGGAGGAATTTGGATTTGATAAAACTGGTAGTTTGACTGTTTTATATAGTAACTGTCCGAATAATGTTCCGCCGATTTACCATTTTCACGGAAATAGTAATTGGAAGCCACTTTTTCCGCGAGCTAAGCGAGCATGAGCATGCAGCCTATAAATAATCCTTTTCACGACCTTTGGATTACGGAGTATTTGACCCCCCAAGGTTTCGTTCGACTATTTAGCCCGGCTGTCGCAGAGGATAGCGAGATGCTGTTCTCGGCAAGCAATGTAGTCGTAAAAGGGCGTCAAGGAAGCGGGAAAAGCATGCTCCTTTCGCTGTTGGAAACGAAGACAAGGATCGCTTATGCGCGTGAGGGTGTGCCTTACCCTGCACGGTCGGCATCGCGAGCATTCATATCCGCTGGTGTCAATCTAACAAGAGAAAATGTTCGACTTGTTGTTGCAAGAGCGGATGAAGTTGAGGTGGTTGCACGTGAAAGGTGGGTTGCCGCCGTTTTCTCCGATTATGTTAATTACCTGCTTGCGGTAGATTTGATCGACAACGTTCTTCAGTTGGGCGAGGCGCAGCTCCAAGATGGAGTTCTTCTCGATGAAATTAGAGTGGATCTTTCTGAGGAGAGTATTGGTAGATTCATTAGTAGGTTGCTTAAGTCAGAGCATTGGTTTGGCTACTTGGATGGCTGTCGTGACATCGAAGATGTGCTATCACGATGCAAGCACAGAATTATCTCTTATACCAAGTATTTCAATTACAATAGTGACTTGGACGCGGACATTAAGCGGTCAATGACTGAGATGGGGCAGCCAACCGCGGTATTGGCGGAGTGCTTGCGAGTGTCTGGAATTTTGCCATCGGAGACGTCTGTTTTTCTTAGACTCGATCAGCATGAGGAATTGTATGTGCTTGAGCGCCTATCAGGTTATGGCGAGATATTTAGGCAGGTGATAAATAGGGCGCTTGCGATGCGGGACTCTAGAGTTTCTTATCGGATCGGAACCCGGCACTATGCTTGGGATGACCGGATCAAGGTATGGGGTAGTGGTGCGAGTTTGGAGAACTTGCGCGACTATCACGCGCTTGATATTGACGAGTATTTCCGTAGGCCGGAAAGTAAATCGGTTGTGTGGAAGTTCCCAGGGTTTGCTGAAGACGTATTTCGAAGAAGACTTCAAGCTGCTGGTATGAGCCTCGATCATGTAGCGCCCGGGGCGTCTATTGACTATGTATTTGGAGAGACGCCGTTACCCACTGTTAGGGCTCGCCGATATGCGTCTTCAAGCCCTGTACGCCTGAAGTTTGAGTCGCATTGGCATGCTTCGTGGAAGGACCTGTTGTCATCCTTATGGGCTACTGATCCGCTATCTGCTCGTTTAGGGGAAGCATTTCTTCGTCAGCGCAATCAGGTGCGGCTTGGAATTGCCTTTAAACCAGTGTCTGTGGAAGGGTTGCCCTGGGAAGCTGCGTCCAAGAAGTGGTGGCGTAAGGAACGATTGGAAGTTGCTGCTATGCAGATCGCCAGTGACTGTAATCAATCTCTAATCTGGGGCGGTAGTCGGCAGATCGTTGAGCTCGCAGGGTGGAACATCTTGCCCTTTATGACAATATGCAAAACGATTTGGGGAGCGTGGCTTCGGAACGAAAGTTGCTCGGCTGATCAACTGGCGGTGCTCCCCAAAATTCCTCTAGCGGAACAGACGGTTGGGATTCTAGAGGCGAGCAAAATTTGGTTCGAGAAGCTGCAAGAGGGCGTCTATGGGGACCGTAGGAAGCGACTTATTTCAAACTTGGGTGCTTGGTTTTCAATAAAGCTCAAAGGGGATAGGGCGCTTTCGTATCCGGGTAGCAATGGCTTTTCTCTAAGGCGCGATGAAATGGACTTGGATTTGGAAATAACCTCGTTAATTAAAGAGTGTCGTGACCAGGGTGACTTGCTTCAATCCGATCATACAACTAAATTATCTGATGGAAAGTCACGGCTGAAGTGGTACCTTAATCCTATTCTCGCTCCGTTCTTCAAGATAACCCAGAATAGGACAAAGGAGCCTATCTATACAGGTGTCTCTGAGCTCTCATCTATCTATAAGAATAAGCCAGTAGCCTCTATATCAAGTGAATTGCAGTTGACACAAAAGGATCTTTTTGAATGAAAGGGGCTCAAGCTTGGGGGGGCGTGCTTGAGGTGCTCGAGGAGTATCCAGGGATCCGCTGGCACTGCATTTGTTCAGCCTCATTCGAGGATAGAGGTTCTTACATTCCTTCGAGATTGAATGAAAGTAATTGCCTTGATTCTTTGAGTATATTAAAGATTTTCCCGCCTTCAGATGCGGGTGGGCGCGCAGAATGTGTTCAGAGGATAGAAGATTGCGCCAAAGTACTATGTGGCCTTCCTGCGGCTTCAGTTTTCGAGATGGATCTTCTAGGAGGTATGTCGCCGATACTAAAAGTGGTTGAGTACGCCAGGGAATTCGGCTCGGTGGTTTTGGACATAACGAGCATGCCGAAAAGGTTCTTTATGTTCCTTGTGGTCAAGCTCCTAGATGAGCCTTTAATCAAGAACTTGGTTGTTACCTATACCAAGCCAGAATCATACCCGGAAGGGCCTCTTGCAACAGATCCTGAACCTGTTGCAGCCCTGCCGGGTTTCGGTCGAATATCGTCGTCGTCCTCGTCTAGTTCGTTGATGATAGTTGGTGTTGGCTATATCCAATTTAGTTTGGCGGAGCTCTTTGAGCAATCTAAGGGTAGGCGCCTGAAATTCCTTATGCCGTTTCCTCCGGGCGCCCCCAGTGCTAGGAGGAATTGGACGCTTCTACACCATATGGACCCTGATGTAGAAATGGTAAGGGATATTCGGAGGATCCACGCAATGGATATGTTCGAGGCTTATGAGTGGATTAATGAGTGCATCGATGAAGCTGAGGGTGGGGCCGTTGACCTCATTCCGCTGGGGCCAAAACCTCACTCCATGGCTATGGCGCTGTCACATAGGAGGCGATCTTCTCAGACGCAAGTTCAATATGCGCAACCTCACACATATAGATCGGACTACTCATCTGGGATTGCAACCAACTTCTTGGGCGAAGTTGAGTGCATAGGCTATTGCCTGAAAATCTCCGGAGAAGAGTGTATTTAGCTTTATGCCTGCGGTAATGAAGAAGTTTCCCTATGTTTGAAGGTGAATTGGATTTTGTTTTTGAACCAAAGCTCTGAGCAGAGACAGTTTTCGCTCCTTATTGCACCGTGGCGCAAGCATCCATTCGCCTGGCGGACGTAAGAACCCTGTAAACGCTTACATACCTCGTCCAGCCCGCCGCAAACCCCGTAACCCCAACCGAATTCGGTACGATACGCGCGGGGACAACGCGGTGCCGGGGTGTCGCCTGCCCGTAAACTTGATCCAGGCATTCTTAGAGGTCTCCGGGCAAACTAGCCCCAAGGAGACCACTGATGCGCAAGAGCAAATTCACCGA
>QFOV01000167.1 GCA_003248565.1 Stenotrophomonas sp. | reverse complement strand
CCCGGCACGGCCGGCTGGGTGGTGGCCACGGTTGCCGGATCCGGTGCGGCCTTTTCGCGACCCCATTCCATCCACAGCAGCACGGCTACCATCAGCCAGGCAAAAATCAGGAATACACGGGTCTGGTTCATCAGCAGGCAGGCTCGGCTCGACCGGAGGAAGTGTCCGGTACGTTCAAAGGAAGAGGGGCGGGTGCGCCCTCGTGCGGCGGCATTGTGCCGCCCGCAGCCACAACGGGCAATGCGCCGGCACGGCGCAGCAGGCGCTCGAACGCCTCACGGATCTGTTGATTACTGGCGGTCTTGGCCGCGGATCGGGCGACGATGACGTAATCGCCACCGCTCAGGCACGACCGTAGATGGCGTGTTGCATCCCGCAACACACGCTTGATACGGTTACGACCGACCGCACGCGTATCCACCTTGCGTGACACAGCCAAGCCGAGTCGAGCAGGGGAATCCCCTTTCAACCAGTGGAGTGTCATCAAGGGTTCGGATACACGGCGGGCGCCGTTGAAGACCGTTGTATATTCGGCACGCGTACGAACCCGCGCAGAGCGAGGGAATCGCTTGCGCGGGCAAGTACTGATCACGATCGGTGTTGCGATTGCCGCTTCACGCGGCAACGCAATCAAGCGCTGAGGACTTTGCGGCCCTTGGCGCGGCGACGCGACAGGATCTTGCGGCCGTCGGCGGTCTTCATACGAGCACGGAAACCGTGATCGCGCTTGCGCTTGAGGTTGCTGGGCTGGAACGTGCGCTTGGTGGCCATTGGGGCACCTGTATGAAGTGGACGGAAAGAACCGGAAATTCTATAGACCCTACCGGGGTCACGTCAAGTCTCGCTTGACAAAGCTATCCACAGCCCGGTGTACATCTTGTGGATGAGCCTGTGAATAAAACCGGGACAAGCATTCCCGCATCGGGCCTGCGGTGGTAGTCTGGGCCATCCACTTTCCCCCTTCCGGCCTGTGGCCGGGCGGCTTTCTGCGCCCGGCTGGCAAGCCTTTGACGACTATTGCTGATGGATGCCTGGACACGTTGTCTCGAACGTCTGGAGGCGGAATTTCCGCCCGAAGATGTCCACACCTGGTTGAAGCCGCTGCAGGCCGACCAACGCGCTGACAGCCTTGTGCTGTACGCGCCCAATGCCTTTATCGTCGACCAGGTGCGCGAACGCTACCTGCCGCGCATCGGCGAATTGCTGACCCATTTCGCCGGTTTCGGTGAAGTGATCCTGGAAATCGGCTCGCGTCCGCGGGCGCCGGAACCGGCCCCGCTGGTCGCCCCGAGTGCCACTTCCGTGCCGGCTGCGCCGGTGGTGCCGTTCAACGGCAACCTCGACGCCCACTACACCTTCACCAATTTCGTCGAAGGCCGCAGCAACCAACTCGGTTTGGCCGCGGCCTTCCAGGCGGCGCAGAAGCCGGGCGATCGTGCGCATAATCCCCTGCTGCTGTACGGCGGCACCGGTCTGGGTAAGACCCACCTGATGCTCGCTGCTGGCAATGCCATGCGCCAGGCCAATCCGGCGGCAAAAGTGCTGTATCTGCGTTCGGAACAGTTCTTCAGCGCGATGATCCGTGCGCTGCAGGAAAAGTCCATGGACCAGTTCAAGCGCCAGTTCCAGCAGGTCGATGCGCTGCTGATCGATGACATCCAGTTCTTCGCCGGCAAGGACCGCACCCAGGAAGAGTTTTTCCACACCTTCAATGCCTTGTTTGACGGAAAGCAGCAGATCATCCTGACCTGCGACCGCTACCCGCGCGAAGTGGAAGGCCTGGAAGCCCGCCTGAAATCACGTCTGGCCTGGGGTTTGTCGGTCGCCATCGAGCCGCCGGACTTTGAAACCCGTGCTGCCATCGTGCTGGCCAAGGCCCGCGAACGCGGCGCCGAGATCCCGGACGACGTGGCGTTCCTGATCGCCAAGAAGATGCGCTCCAACGTGCGCGATCTGGAAGGTGCACTCAATACGCTGACCGCCCGCGCCAATTTCACCGGCCGCGCAATCACCACCGAGTTTGCCCAGGAAACCCTGCGCGATCTGCTGCGTGCCCAGCAACAAGCCATCAGCATCCCCAATATCCAGAAAACGGTCGCCGACTACTACGGCCTGCAGATCAAGGATCTGTTGTCCAAGCGGCGCACCCGTTCATTGGCCCGTCCGCGTCAGGTCGCCATGGCGCTGACCAAGGAACTGACCGAACACAGCCTGCCGGAAATCGGCGATGCGTTTGCCGGCCGCGACCACACCACGGTGCTGCACGCCTGCCGCCAGATCCGCACGTTGATGGAAACCGACGGCAAGCTGCGCGAGGACTGGGAAAAGCTGATCCGCAAGCTCAGCGAGTAAGCCCCGGCGCTGCCCTGTTGGAACGCTCATCGATGAAACAGGTGGGAAAACCATTGGGGCAGCGAAGTCTGGGCCGGAAGTGGAGCGAATGATGCACCGACGCCACTGCGGCGTCATCGCACAAAACGGTGCATCATTCGGGGGCAGGTTTTGGAGAAGTTGTGGATAAAATTGGTCGGCAAATTCGCGTCAAAATTATCCACAGGTTCACCCACCTGCTCAGCGGTAGTAATACATGGGTTTCAGCTTCAATAAAACATTTAAAAACAAACACTTAGGTGTGTTTTAAGCCAAATCTGGCTCTACCAGCACCACCAAGCTTTTGATTTAATCCACATCTTTTAAAAGCATAGGGGCACGAAACCACATGCGTTTCACACTGCAGCGCGAAGCCTTTCTCAAGCCGTTGGCCCAGGTCGTCAACGTGGTTGAACGCCGTCAGACCCTGCCGGTTCTGGCCAATTTCCTCGTCCAGGTTCAGGGCGGCCAGCTTTCGCTGACCGGTACCGACCTGGAAGTCGAAATGGTCTCCCGCATCGCGGTCGAAGATGCCCAGGACGGCGAAACCACGATCCCGGCGCGTAAGTTGTTCGAAATCATCCGTGCCCTGCCCGACGGCAGCCGCATCACGGTTTCGCAGACCGGCGACAAGATCACCGTCCAGGCCGGACGCAGCCGCTTCACCCTGGCAACCCTGCCGGCCAACGACTTCCCGTCGGTCGACGAAGTTGAAGCCACCGAGCGCGTCGTCGTGCCGGAAGCGGCGTTGAAGGAATTGATCGAGCGCACTGCGTTCGCAATGGCGCAGCAGGACGTGCGCTATTACCTCAACGGCCTGCTGTTTGACCTGCGCGACAGCATCCTGCGCTGCGTTGCAACCGACGGGCACCGACTGGCCCTGTGCGAAACCGCGCTGGAAAACGATAACGGCGCCAAGCGCCAGATCATCGTGCCGCGCAAGGGCGTGACCGAATTGCAGCGTCTGCTGGAAGGCGGCGAGCGTGAGGTCGAGCTGGAAGTCGGCCGTAGCCACGTGCGCATGAAGCGCGACGATGTCACCTTCACCTCGAAGCTGATCGACGGCCGTTTTCCGGATTACGAAGCAGTGATTCCGATCGGCGCCGACCGCGAAGTAAAGGTTGAGCGCGAAACCCTGCGTGCTTCGCTGCAGCGTGCGGCAATTCTTTCCAACGAAAAGTACCGCGGCGTTCGCGTCGAAGTGACCCCGGGCCAGCTGAAGATCAGCGCGCACAACCCGGAGCAGGAAGAAGCCCAGGAAGAAATCGAAGCCGATACCGTGGTCAGCGATCTGGCCATCGGCTTCAACGTGAACTACCTGCTTGATGCCCTGTCGGCACTGCGCGATGAGCACGTTGTCATCCAGCTGCGTGATTCCAACTCCTCGGCACTGGTGCGTGAAGCCAGCAGCGAGAAGTCGCGTCACGTGGTGATGCCGCTGCGCCTCTGACCAGCAGGTTCCACGTGGAACACGAAGAAGCCCGGCTCGATGCCGGGCTTTTTTGTGGGCTGTGGTTGTGACTGAGGTTCCACGTGGAACAGCCAGGATGAAACCGCGGAATTCACTGATTTCTGGATGCTTGGCATCCCTAGCCGCCTGCTTCCCGCGATGGAGCAGCAAAGAGCCGCCAGATCTCTGGCCAATATGAATCCCGACGCTTCCTCCAGCTACCAGGGCCGGCAACCATTCGACAGTAAGGCCCAAAGACCTGGTTCCAGTTCATGCCGATCGGCCTGGCCATTGCCTTCGAAGCACATCGAGATTCCTGCACTGGATTTCCTGTCTGGTCCGATCGCATCAGCGCTTACCGGAAGGCTTTGACCTACAAAACCTCCTCCCTGCCAGGTTGCACCAGCGTCCATGCCCGAGCAAGGTTCCGCTGATCCTTCGTGTTGCCTAACGAGATCAAAGATTAGCAGTTCGACGTGCTCCGTGTTTCCGAGCGTCATGTCCGATCGGAAGAGCCAAGCAAGCAGCCAAATCCGTTGAATCCGGGAGCTGGGAGCCTGCCCGATTTCTCAGAATTCAAGAAATCAGCCCCCATTCCGGAGCCGGCTCCAAGAGTTATCGAGGCGGAGGGGGCTACCGCCTCAGCTCAGCCTCGAATTTCTTGAAATCTGAAACCAGCAGCTCGATCCCAGTGGCCAGAATTCAAAGATTCACAGCTCTGGTTTTTAGCTCTTCCTGGTTGCGTGTTTTCTCAGCTCTATGCTTTAAATCTGAGAATAAATCAAAAGCTTGGTGGTGATGGTAGGAGCAGATTTTATGTAAAACTACCTTAAGTGATTGTTTTACATTGCCTTATTGGCCTTGAAACCCCCTGTAAAACAGGGCTTCAAGCCTGTGGATATCTGTGGATAAGGGCGAGGTGGGCTTATAAGGCCAATCTTATCCACAGATTGCCCCACTTATACACAGGGTTTGTGCCCGAACCTATACATCCCTCAAAAGCAGCATGTTTTCGTGAAATCTGCAGAGCTACTGCCCTGCTCATCACTCAGATTTGAAGAAATCTTGCGATGTTCCACGTGGCACAGATCGGCATAGGTCCAGCCAACGCATCTGCTCTGTTGATCGGGCCTGCTCAAAGTTTGCGGATGCATTAAGCTGCGCATGGCCTGCCACGCGTCCCGTGCTGGCGTCGTGCTTTCTTTCGAGCGTCAATGTATATCGTCCGTGTTGCCTTGAACCGCGTGCGTCGGTTCGATTCGGTGGAACTGGCTCCCCGTCCTGGAATCAACCTGATTACCGGCGCCAATGGCGCGGGCAAGACCAGCGTGCTTGAAGCCCTGCACCTGATGGCCTATGGCCGCAGCTTCCGAGGCAGGGTCCGGGACGGCCTCGTGCAGAAAGGCGCTGAGAACCTGGATGTTTTCGTTGAATGGCTGGAGCGTAGCGACGCAGAACTCGGCGTCTCAACGCGTCGTGCAGGGTTGCGGCACAGCGGACAGGTCTGGAAAGGCCGTTTGGACGGCGAAGACGTGGCGCAACTGGGCAATCTCTGCGCTGCGCTGGCCGTTGTTACCTTCGAACCGGGCAGCCATGCCCTGGTCAGTGGCGGCAGTGAACCCCGTCGGCGCTTCATCGATTGGGGATTGTTCCACGTGGAACCTGACTTTCTTCCCCTGTGGCGGCGTTACACGCGGGCCTTGAAGCAGCGCAATGCGCTGTTGAAGATGGGCGCGCCGGGCAAGCAGTTGGACGCCTGGGATTGGGAGCTGGCCGAAGCTGGCACTCCCCTCACCTCTCGCCGCCAGCACTATCTGGAGCGGTTGCAGGATCGGGCGGTCGCAATTGCTGCGAATCTGGCCCCGGGCCTGCAATTGAGTGCTCTGGAACTGCAGCCAGGCTGGCGCCGGCACGAAATGTCGCTGGGCGATGCCCTGTTGCTGGCCCGCGAGCGCGACCGTAGCGCTGGCTATACCTCGGTTGGCCCGCATCGGGCCGATTGGAGCGTTGGTTTCACGCAGATTCCCGGCCGTGATGCGCTTTCCCGCGGGCAAGCCAAGCTCACCGCCCTGGCCTGCCTGCTCGGGCAGGCCGACGATTACGCCAGCCAACGTGGCGAATGGCCGGTAATCGCCCTGGATGACCTGGGTTCGGAGCTGGACCGCAATCACCAACACCGCGTTCTGCAGTATCTGGCGGCAACGCCTGCACAGATATTCATCACCGCAACCGAAACGCCCGCTGCGCTGCAAGCAGAACTGCGTCCGGCGGCTGTGTTCCACGTGGAACATGGCACCATCAATGCCGTGAGTTGAGCCTTCAGGGCGGAAATTCCCCCGGCAGGTATAATCGGAACGTCATCCCCTATCTCTCATGCCCGTTCCACGGAATGGCGCATGACCTGCGGAGCCTACGGCAAGCGCAATGAGCGAAGAACAGAACACCCCGGTCAACAACGGCAATTACGACGCCAACAGCATCACCGCATTGGAAGGCTTGGAGGCTGTTCGCAAGCGTCCCGGTATGTACATCGGCGACGTCCATGACGGCACTGGCCTGCACCACATGGTGTTCGAGGTTGTCGACAACTCCATCGACGAAGCCCTCGCCGGTCATGCCGACAACGTGCTGGTCACCATCCATGCCGATGGTTCGGTGTCGGTGTCGGATAACGGCCGCGGTATCCCGGTCGGCAAGCATGCGCAGATGAGCCAGAAGCTCGATCGCGAAGTCTCCGCTGCCGAAGTGGTGATGACGGTCCTGCATGCAGGCGGCAAGTTCGACGACAACAGCTACAAGGTTTCTGGCGGCCTGCACGGCGTCGGCGTCAGCGTGGTCAATGCGCTGTCGCAGAAGCTGCTGCTGGATATCTACCAGGGTGGCTTCCACTACCAGCAGGAATACGCCGACGGCGCCGCGGTCACCCCGCTCAAGCAGCTGGAAACCAGCGACCGCCGCGGCACCACGCTGCGCTTCTGGCCGTCGGTGACTGCGTTCCACGGCAATGTGGAATTCCACTACGAGATCCTGGCTCGTCGTCTGCGCGAGCTGTCCTTCCTGAATTCTGGCGTCAACATCACCTTGGTGGATGAGCGCGGCGAAGGCCGTCGCGACGATTACCACTACGAAGGCGGTATCAAGAGCTTCGTGGAGCACCTGGCGCAGGTGAAGACCCCGCTGCACCCGAATGTCATCGCGGTAACCGGCGAAGCCAATGGCATCGTGGTCGAGGTTGCGCTGCAGTGGACCGATTCCTACCAGGAAACGATGTACTGCTTCACCAACAACATCCCGCAGAAGGACGGCGGTACCCACCTTGCCGGCTTCCGCGCCGCGTTGACCCGCACGCTCAACAACTACATCGAGCAGAGCGGCATCGCCAA
>QFOV01000166.1 GCA_003248565.1 Stenotrophomonas sp. | reverse complement strand
GAGCGTCTGAACGATGGCAGTGAAGGTGATTGGGCCGCGGGCTGGCCGGTATCGGGGCCGACAGGAAAGCGCCAGATCAGCAGCTTCGGCGGTGCGCGGGCGGCGTTCGTGATTTACCCGGACGAAGGCCTGGCGGTGGTGGTGCTGACCAACCTTGTAGGTGCCAACCCGCAGCAGTTCACCGATCAGATTGCCGACTTCTACAGATAGCAGCGTAGTGCCGAGCCATGCTCGGCAGGGGCATTCCAAGCAATGCCCTGTAGTGCCGAGCCATGCTCGGCAGGGGCTTCACCAGTAGACCCCAACGTAGTGCCGAGCCATGCTCGGCAGAGGCTTTACCGGTAAAGCTCCAGCCGAGCATGGCTCGGCTCTACCGGGATCACGTGCATTTTCAGCTTCGCGGCTCGGGCCGCTCCCACAAAGCACGAGATCAGTACAGATCCATCGGGTCCACATCCAGCGACCAGCGCACGCGGCGCGCCTGCGGCAGGCCATAGGCCTGCGCCATCAAGCCATCCAGCGCTGCGTGCAAGGGGCGCCGCTGCCCGGCCGACAACAGCAACTGCGTGCGCTGGAAGCCAGCACGGCGTGGCATCGGTGCTGGCATCGGTCCAAAGCGTTCAAGGTCGTTCTGTTTGGGAAGCAGGTGCTTGAGCGCGGCGAGGAATTCATTGGCCTGCTCCACCTGCTTTGCCTCGGCACGTAGCATGGCCATGTGTGCGAATGGGGGAAATCCAGCGGCCTCACGCTGCAGCAGTTCGGCATCGGCGAAGGCGTGGTAGCCACCGTTGACCAGCGTATGCAGCAGCGCATTGTCCGGATGGTGGGTCTGCAGCCAGACCTCGCCGGGGCGTTCCGCGCGACCGGCGCGGCCGGCGACCTGGATCAGCTGCTGCGCCAGTTTTTCGCTGGCGCGGAAGTCGGCCGAGAACAGGCCTTCATCGATGCCGACCACGACCACCAGGGTCAGCTTCGGCAGGTCGTGGCCCTTGGCCAGGATCTGCGTGCCGACCAGGATGCCGGGTTGATCGCCCAGCGTCGCCAGTGTCTGTTCCAGTGCATCGCGGCGGGCGGTGGTGCTGCGGTCGATGCGCAGCACCGGGTAGTCGGGGAACAACTGCAGCAGGCGTTCTTCCAGGCGCTCGGTACCAATGCCCTGCGGCTGCAGCGCCAGGCTGGCGCAATCCGGGCAGGCCAGCGGCACCGGCTGGCGCGCGCCGCAGTGGTGGCATTGCAGGCGACGGCCGCCACCGTGCACGGTCATTGGCGTCTTGTGCAGCGGCGTGCTGCAGCGTTTGCACGGCGCGGTCCAGCCGCAGTCATGGCAGAGCAGCACCGGCGCGTAGCCGCGGCGGTTCTTGAACACCAACACCTGGCTGCCGGCCTTCAGGTGCTGCTCGATGCCGACCAGCACTTCCGGTGACAGGCCATCCTGCAGCGGCCGCTTGCGCACGTCGAACACGCGCACGCCCGGCGGCTTGGCATCACCGGCACGCTGCTGCAGGCGCAGATGCGTGTAGCGACCGCTGCGTGCGTTGTGCAGGGATTCCAATGATGGCGTCGCACTGCCCAGCACCACCGGCACATTCAGTGCCTTGCCGCGCACCATGGCGAAATCGCGTGCGTGGTAACGGATGCCGTCCTGCTGCTTGTAGCTGCCGTCATGCTCTTCGTCGATGACGATCAGGCCGGCCTGCGGCAGTGGTGTGAAAATCGCCGAACGGGTACCGACGATCACCCGTGCTTCACCGCGCGAGGCGGCGGCCCAGACGCGTGCACGTTCGTTGTCGTTCAAGCCCGAATGCAGCGCATGCACTGGAATGCCCAGACGGCTGCGGAAACGGTGCAGGGTCTGCGGGGTCAGGCCGATCTCCGGTACCAGCACCAACGCCTGCTTGCCTTGCTGCAGGCAATGGCAGATGGCCTGCAGGTAGACCTCGGTCTTGCCGCTGCCGGTGACGCCATCGAGCAGGAAGGGCTGGAAACCCTCGGCCGCCTGCAGCGCGTCGATCGCTTCTTGCTGCTGCGGGTTGGGCACCGGGCCGGCGACGATGCGCGGCTGCGGAATCACCGCAGCAACTTCGATCCGTCGCGCATGTTCACGCTTCGACAGCGCGCGGGCGGCACTGCGCCAGTCCTCCAGCTGATCGTCCAGCAGGTCTTCATTGACGGGACCGTCGAGCAACAGCGAGGCCAGGCGCTGCGGGCGGGTACCGCTGCGCAGACGCGCGTAACCGGCGCGGCCTGACTCGGTCAGTTCCC
This sequence comes from Stenotrophomonas sp., assembly GCA_003248565.1. Lineage (GTDB taxonomy): Bacteria > Pseudomonadota > Gammaproteobacteria > Xanthomonadales > Xanthomonadaceae > Stenotrophomonas. The sequence goes on along the minus strand of QFOV01000166.1, from coordinate 5,158 downwards.
AGGCCCAGCCGTGGGTATCGGCCAGCGGCTCGCCGCGGCGCAGGGGCGCTGGCAGCGCGGTGGCGATCACCTCGCCCAGTGGGGCGTGGGTGTAGCGCGCCAGCCAGCGCAGCGAGGCGCTGAGCTCACCACCGATCAGCGCGGCGTCATCCAGCCATTGCAGGGCCGGTCGCAAGGTCGCCGGGTCATCGCTGTGGCCGATGGCCTCGACTACCCCGACCAGCTCGCGCGGACCAAATGGCACCCGCAACCGACGTCCCACATCACCAACCTCGGGCGCGGGGCTGCCGACCGGAGGCAGGTAGTCGAACAGCTGTGGCAGGGGCACCGGCAGGGCAAGGCGCAGGGTGGGGCAGTCAGGCATGGGGCAAGTTTAGCCGCAGCCGACGACTTGGCTCGCTCCATTCACCGTCATCGTGATGCTGTGAAGTCCTGCATAAATGCGGCGTAAACGCTGGCTGCGCTTGGAGATTTATTGTTATCCACACATCCTGTGGATAACTCTGTGGGTGAGTAATGTGCTCCACGCGTTCAGGGCGATGGAGCAAGCCTTTGGGTCAACTTGGTCAAAAAATAGCCACATAAGATATTCAATAAAAATCAATAACTTATCCGTGAAACAAAAAAGAAATACAGTCTCACGGCGGCGTGCATGGGTCGCTTGTCACAGCGTATTGACGCTGTGCACAAGTTGTTGCAGCGGCTTGCGGAATCGGTCCGCTGCTGCCTTGGGGCGTCGGCAGCGGGGTGTGCGCTCGGTATCATCACGGCATGACGGAGTTCACATGATGGCTGCACCAGCCCCTCTTTCGCCGGCCGCAGCCAATGCTCTGTCCGCCTTCTTGCGCGGGGTGGAACGCCGTGCCCTGGTCGTTGCCGAGCTGCAGGCTGGCGATGCCGCCGTCGGTGAACGCGCGGTGGCCGTGGCCATGCGTGCGTTTGCCGGCCATGCAGCGCAGCTGCTGATGGTTGAATGGCCGGCCCGTTTCTGGGGCCTGCTGTGCAGCACCCCGCAGTTGCTGAAGCCGACCAGCCCGGGCAACTGGGAGCCGGCCTTCGCACACCTGGGCACGCTGGCAGCAGGTGAACGCTTGGCCTTGTTGCTGCGGATTGGCGCCGGCCTGGATGAAACAGCGGCTTCGACGGTGCTGGGCGTTGACGCCAATGCCTATCGGCAGGCCCTGGCGGGTGCCTGTCCGGTGGATGCAGATGGTCACCCGGATGCCGCCAGCTGGCGTGCCTTGGCCGAGCAGGTGCAAGCGCTGATCCGCGACCTGTCGCCGCCGCGGCTGCAGCAACTCGAACAGCTGCGCGATTCGGTGATTACCGGCGCCTTGCCCGCCGCCGCTGCGCCCACTGCTGCTGGCAACAGCCCGCGCGTGGAAGAGGAGCGTCGCCGCAAGCCTGCGCCGCGACGCAAACCGGCCAAACCCTGGACGTTGCGCACCTGGCTGCTGCTGTGTCTGCCGTTGCTGTTGCTGGCGGTGGTCGCGCTGTGGTGGTGGCGTTCGCATACGGTGGTCAGCACTGACCCGGATGCTGGCAATGGGCTGATCGACAACGGTCCGGTGCAGGTGGAATCGCTGCCTGACGACAGTCCCCCGGCCGGACTGGGCGAAGACCCGCATGCGGCCGCCGATGCGGCCATGCTGGCCGATCCTGCGTTGGACACGGCCCGCGATGCCGACTTCCATGCCTGGTATGCAGCCGGTGGCCCGATCCCGGTGGACGAGTCGCAGCCGCAACCCAGCCGTCCGGAACCGGCCGGTGCAGCGCTGGAGACGGCCGATGCCGATGAGTAAGTCTGTTCTGGCGGGCCTGATCCTCGTCGTTGCGCTGCCGCTGCAGGCGGCTGCGCCGACCGCTTTGCCGGGGCTGCCGACCACGACCGGCAGTGCCAGCGTGATCAGCACGCGCAATGCATGGGCCTCGATGAGCCCAGCGCAGAAGCGCGAGCTCCGTAGCCGCTACGCAGCCTGGCAGGCACTGCCGGCCAGCGAACAACAGCGCATCCGCCAGGCGGCGGAGGCAATCGCCGCGCTGCCGGACGCACAGCGGCAGGCCCTGCGTGCGCGCTATGTGGCCATCGACCAGATGCACCGCGATGGTTGGTTGCTGGGCCCGCAGTTGGGTGTGTTGTATCCGCGCCTGCAGCCCCTGTTCGGCTACCTGCCGGCGGCTGAGCGCGAGCCGGTGATTGCGCTGCTGCGACAACTCGATGCCGCCCAGCTGGAACAGCTGAGCCTGATTTCGCAGCGGACTCCGCCGCAGCAACGTGAAGAACTGCGCACCCAGTTGCTGGCCTTGGCACCGGCACAACGCGATGCCTGGCTGCGCGAGAAAGTCGGGCACTGAGTACCGCGCTGTGCGACAGCACGCCATCCGTTCATCCGCGGTGCGGGGCCGTAACAGCCTTGCCACGGTAGAATAGGCACACTCCGCGACCCGGCATCTGTGCGCTTCCTGCGCCGGCCGTAGTCCGCGTCCCTGTGTTTTATGTCCATGTCTCCCGCTACGCCGCGCTTCATGCAAGAAGTGCGGACGACCGGACTGCTCGCCCTGCCGTTGGTGCTGGGCCACGTTTCCACCGGTCTTATTGCCTTTGTCGACAACACCATCGCCGGCCACCATGGCACCGATACCTTTGCTGCGGTCAGCATTGGCACGGCCCTGCTTTGGCTGCCGATGCTGGTGCCGATCGGCACCTTGATCTCGCTCACCGCCTCGGTGTCGCAGCTGCACGGCGCAGGCCGTGACCGTGAAATCGGCCCGCTGTTCCGCCAGGCACTGTGGTTGGGCGTGGGCCTGAGCGCGTTGATGTTCCTGTTCCTGAGCGTGGTGCCGGCGTTCCTGCCAGCGTTCGGTATCGCGCCCGAGATCGTGCCCGGTGCCACCGACTTCCTGCATGCCATCCGTTGGGGTGTGCCGGCGCTGACCCTGTACTTCTGCATGCGCTACCTCAGTGAAGGCATGCATTGGACCTTGCCGACCATGTTGATCGGTTTCGGCGGCCTGCTGGTGCTCGGGCCCTTGGGGTACGCGCTGTGCAACGGCAAGTTCGGCTTCCCCGAGCTCGGTGCCGCAGGCCTGGGCATCGCCTCCTCGGTGACCATGTGGGTGCAGGCGCTGGCCTTCGCCACCTACCTGTGGACCACCAAGCGCTTCGCCCACCTGCAGCTGTTCAGTCATTTCGAACTGCCGCGCCCGCGCGCGATCTGGGACCTGCTGCGTACCGGCCTGCCGATCGGCATCACCGTGCTGATGGAAGGCGGTCTGTTCATCATCACCGCGCTGCTGATCGGCCGTATCGGTGCCACCGAGGCCAGCGCCCACCAGATCGCGATCAACGTGGCGCAGCTGTGCTTCATGATCCCGATGGGCGTGGCCGAGGCCACCACCGTGCGCGTCGGCCATGCGGTCGGCAGCAACGATCCGCTGGGCGTGCGCCGTGCCACCTGGGCGGGCTATGCCATCGTGCTGGTGACCCAGGTGGTGTCGATCACCGCCTTGTTGCTCGGCCATGACGCGGTGGTGGGGCTGTATACCGACGACCTTGCGGTGGCCGCGCTGGCCTCCACCCTGCTGTTGTATGCGGCCACCTTCCAGATCCCCGATGGCATCCAGGTGCTGTCCGCTGGCGCCCTGCGTGGGCTCAAGGACACCCGGGTGCCGATGTTCATTGCCATGTTCGCCTATTGGGGCGTGGGCATGCCGGTCGGTGCCGGGCTTGGACTGGGGCTGGGCTGGGGGCCGCAGGGCATGTGGATCGGCCTGATCATTGGTTTGACCGTGGCTGCGGTGTTGCTGGGTTGGCGGCTGCGGGTCAGCAGCGGTCGGCTGATCACCCAGGCTGCCCCCTGACTTAAAGGCCATGCCGGCAGCGTCCGGTTATGCGTATCCTGACTTGCAACCAGCCCCAATCGGAGCGTCCATGAATCCCCCTCCAGTGCCACGCCGCAATCCCGTTGCCAGCTTCTTCATCGGCATCTGGGACGTGATGAACTTCACCCGCCGGTTGATCCTCAACCTGCTGTTCTTCGGCTTGCTGTTCCTGATCCTGATCGGTTTGATGGTCGCCGTGGGCAAGGGCGCTTCGTCGACGACCGTGCTGCAGGAAGGCACCACCCTGGTGATCGCGCCGGAAGGCCGTCTGGTCGAGCAGTACAGCACCGACCCGCTCAGCCGCGCGCTGGGCAAGGCGCTGGGTGAAACCAATGCCGAAGAGCTGCAGCTGCGCGATCTGATCCGCGCCATCGAAGCGGCCAAGGACGACAAGAAGATCAACCGCGTGGTGCTGCAGCTGGACAAGCTGCAGCCCAGTGGCTTTGCTTCGATGCGTGAAGTAACCGCCGCGCTGCAGGATCTGCGTGCGGCCAAGAAGCAGGTCGTGGCCTTCAGCGAAAACATGGGCCAGTCGCAGTACCTGCTGGCCGCGCAGGCCGATGAGGTCTACCTCGACCCGATGGGCGGCCTGTTGCTGGAAGGTCTGGGTCGCTATCGCCAGTACTTCCGCAGCGGTCTGCAGGACAAGCTGGGCGTGGACGTGCACCTGTTCAAGGTCGGTGAATTCAAGTCTGCCGCTGAGCCCTATGTGCTCGATGCCGCCTCGCCGCAGGCCAAGGAAGCCGACCTGTTCTGGATGAACGACGTGTGGCAGCGCTACCTGGGCGACATCGCCAAGGCACGCAAGCTCGACGCCGCGCAGCTGGCTGCCGGCATCGACACGCTGCCCGAAGGCATTGCCGCCGCCGAGGGTGACCTGGCCCGTTTCGCCCTGCAGCAGAAGCTGGTGGATGGCCTGAAGACCCGCGAAGAAGTGGACGCACTGCTCACCGAGATCGGCCTGGGCGAGTACCTGACCCAGCTCGACGCACGTCGCTCGCCGATGGATTCGCGTCCGCAGGTTGCCGTGGTGGTTGCCGAAGGCGAGATCGCCGGCGGCGACCTGCCGGCTGGCCGTATCGGTGGCGTTTCGACCTCGGCATTGCTGCGCGAAGCACGCGACGACGACGACGTGAAGGCAGTGGTACTGCGCGTGGACTCGCCGGGCGGCGAAGTGTTCGCCTCCGAGCAGATCCGCCGTGAAGTGGAAGCGCTCAAGGCCGCCGGCAAGCCGGTGGTGGTGTCGATGGGTGACATGGCCGCATCCGGTGGTTAC
>QFOV01000165.1 GCA_003248565.1 Stenotrophomonas sp. | reverse complement strand
CGAATACGTCAAGCCGGGCAAGGGCCAGGCCTTCACCCGCGTGAAGTACCGCCTGATCAAGGACGGCCGTACCCAGGAAGTGACCATGAAGTCGACCGATTCGCTGGATGCAGCGGACGTGGTCGATACCGACATGAACTTCATGTACAGCGATGGCGAGTACTGGCACTTCATGGACCCGGAATCCTTCGAGCAGGTGCAGGCTGACAAGGCCGGCATGAACGGCGCCGAGAAGTGGCTCAAGGGCGAAGAGTCCTGCGTGGTGACCCTGTGGAACGGCACCCCGATCGACGTGACCCCGCCGAATTTCGTCGAGCTGAAGATCGTCGAGACCGATCCGGGCGTGCGCGGTGACACCTCGGGCGGCGGCGGCAAGCCGGCCACCCTGGAGTCGGGCGCCGTGGTGCGCGTGCCGCTGTTCGTCAACCAGGATGAAATCATCCGCGTTGATACGCGTTCGGGCGAATACTCGGCTCGCGTCAAGTAAGCCGATGAGCGAACCGGCCAGCGACGAGCAGGCAGTTGGGGAACCGGTCCGAGAGGACCGGTTTCCATATGATCGAGTGGTTTTTTTCTGTGATGCGGTGTTCGCCATCGTCATCACCCTGCTGGCGATCGAGTTGCGGCTGCCAGGCAAGGAATTGATCGAGCAGTTGGGCAGCGATGCCGCCAACAGCGAATTCGCCACGCTGTTCATCTCGTACTTCATCAGCTTCATCGTCACCGGCCTGTTCTGGACCGGGCACATGCTCAGCTGGAAACACGTCACCCGGGTCAATGGCCGGCTGGTGTGGCTGGCCTTGCTGCAGCTGTTCTTCGTGGTGCTGATGCCGTTCGCCACGCGCGAGTACTCGGCGGCGGTTTCCGAGCAGCAGCCGGACCGGTTCGTGTTCTATTCGCTGGTTTTGACCGGCATATCGCTGTTCTCCTGGCTTACCCGCCGTCAGGTGGTGAAGCAGGAAGGGCTGTACGCCAAGCTCGGCCGTGCGCAGACACGCTGGTTGCTTGCGCGTGGGCTCATTCCCTTTGTTGTTTTCGCCTGCACCATTCCGCTTGGCTTCGTGTTGCCGGCGGGGGTGGGGGTCTATGTGTTCGGGCTGATCCTCCCGTTCTCGTTCATTGCCAAGCGTTGGATTTTTGCCAAGGGTGACTGAGGCAGGGTGGCGCAAGGCACCGTAATGGCAGGAAGTAATGCAATGACTACAAGCCAGACCGCGCCTGAGGCGTGTGACCTTTTGATCGAAGCCGGTTACGTGGTGCCGGTAGAGCCGCATGCAGTGGTGCTTGAGGACCACGCGGTGGCGGTCAGCAACGGTGTCATCGTCGCGGTGCTGCCGCGTGCCGAGGCCCGCGCGCGTTTCAGCGCCAGGCAGGTCGTATCGCGCCCGGAAGCGGCGCTGATCCCGGGCCTGGTCAATGCCCACACCCATAACCCGATGACGCTGCTGCGCGGCGTTGCCGACGATCTGCCGCTGATGACCTGGCTGCGCGAGCACATCTGGCCGGTGGAAGCGGCGGTGATCGGGCCGGAATTCGTTGCCGACGGCACCACCCTGGCCATCGCCGAGATGCTGCGCGGTGGCACCACCTGTGCGAACGAAAACTACTTCTTCGCCGACGTGCAGGCCGCCGTCTACAAGAAGCATGGCTTCCGTGCGCTGGTGGGCTCGGTGATCATTGACTTCCCCAGCGCCTGGGCCAGGACCGACGACGAGTACTTCGCCCGCGCCACCGAACTGCACGATACCTGGCGCGACGATGCGCTGATCGGCACCGCCTTCGCGCCGCATGCGCCGTATACGGTGAGCGATGCCAATTTCGAGCGGGTGCGGATGCTGTCCGACCAGCTCGACAGCCGCGTTCACCTGCACACGCATGAGACCGCGCAGGAAATCACCGATTCCATCGCCCTGCACGGGCAGCGCCCATTGGCGCGACTGGATCGCCTTGGCCTGGTCAACGAGCGCCTGATCGCGGTGCACATGACCCAGCTGACCGAGGCCGAGATCCACCTGTGCGGCGAGCGTGGGGTCAGCGTGGTGCATTGCCCGGAATCCAACCTGAAGCTGGCGTCGGGCTTCTGCCCGGCCTGTGCGCTGGTCAGGGCCGGCGTCAATCTGGCGATCGGCACCGACGGCTGCGCCAGCAACAACGACCTGGACATGTTCAGCGAGAACCGCACCGCGGCCATCCTCGCCAAGGCCGTGGCCAATGACGCCACTGCCCTGGACGCGGCCACCACGTTGCGTGCGTCGACGCTGGGCGGCGCCCGCGCGCTGGGTTTCGGCGACCGCATCGGCTCGATCGAAGTCGGCAAGCAGGCCGATCTGGCCTGCGTGGACCTGTCCGCGCTGGAGACCCAGCCGCTGCATCATGTGCTGTCACAGCTGGTGTACGCCGCTGGCCGTCACCAGGTCAGCGACGTGTGGATCGCCGGCAAGCCCAAGCTGGTCCAGCGCCAACTGGTCGACATGGATATTGCCGCGATCACCGCCAATGCGCGCCAGTGGCGCGACCGCATCCGTACCATACGCGCCTGACCGCGCAACCGGCCGCCCCACGCGGCCGCACGAGGAAACCGATATGAGTGCAGCTTCCACCTCCACCAATTTCGATCAGGCCGAACTGGACAAGTTCGCCGCACTGGCCACCCGCTGGTGGGACGCCGACGGCCCGCAGAAGCCGCTGCACGCACTGAATCCGGTGCGCCTGAAGTATGTGGCTGATCGCGCACCCCTGCGCGACGCCAAGGTGCTGGATATCGGCTGCGGCGGCGGCCTGCTCAGCGAGGCGCTGGCAAAGGAAGGTGCGCAGGTGACCGCCATCGACCTGGCCCCGGAGCTGGTGAAGGTCGCACGCTTGCACGGTCTGGAATCCGGCGTCAGCGTTGATTACCGGGTGCAGGCAGCCGAGGATCTGGCCGCAGAACAGCCGGGCAGCTACGACGTGGTGACCTGCATGGAAATGCTGGAGCACGTGCCGGACCCGGGCGCGATCATCGCTGCCTGCCATCGCCTGCTGCGTCCGGGTGGCAAGCTGTTCCTGTCCACCATCAACCGCACCCCGGCGGCGTTTGCGGTCGCCATCGTCGGTGCCGAGTACATCGCCCGGCTGCTGCCCAAGGGTACGCATCACTACCAGGAATTCATCAAGCCGGCCGAACTGGGCGCATGGCTGCGCGCTGCTGATTTCTCGCTGCAGGACGTCAGTGGCATGGCCTACGAGCCGTGGCGCAACCGTGCCCGCCTGAGCAGCCGCACCGACATCAACTACCTGGCCTACGCGGTCAAGCCGGAACAGGCATGAGCGCGGGCAGGTTCCCGGCAGCGGTGCTGTTCGACCTGGACGGTACCTTGCTGGACAGCGCGCCGGACTTCGTCGTCACCGCCAACCGCATGCTGCAGGCACGCGGCATGGGCGAGGTGACGTTGGAGCAGCTGCGCCCGGCGGTGTCCAAGGGCGCGCGGGCGATGCTGGCGGTCGCCTTCCCGCACATGGCCGATGCCGAACGGCACGCGCTGGTGCCGGAGTTCCTTGAGATCTACGAGGCGCTGATCGGCCAGTACGCGACGCTGTTCGATGGCGTCGAAACGATGCTGAAGGCGCTGGAGGAGGCAGGCACCACCTGGGGCATCGTGACCAACAAGCCGGAGTACCTGGCCCGCCTGATCCTGCCGCAGCTGGGCTGGGAACAGCGTTGCGCGGTGTTGATCGGTGGCGACACCCTGGCCGAGCGCAAGCCGCACCCGTTGCCGCTGGAGGTGGCTGCGCAGCGGATCAATACCGCCGCCGGGGCCTGCGTCTATGTCGGCGACGACGAGCGCGACATCATCGCTGCGCGCGCCGCGGGGATGCCGTCGGTGGCCGTGTTGTGGGGTTACCGTCCCGAAGGGGATGACCCGTCGACGTGGCAGGCCGACAGTATTTGTGAGCTACCGCAGGAACTTTGGCAGCCAGCCGCATGGCCAGCTACCCAACCGGCTTCGGCCTGATTCAACAACGAGGTTTGATGTGAGCAGTGCGCTGGACAGCTTCCTGGACAAGTGGCGTGAGCGTTGGCCGGAATGGGCCTTCGTGGAGCGCTTTGTCGACGAGGCCGATCGTGAGCGCAGCGTGGCCTGGTTCGCGCTGTTGCAGGAATTCGACGACATCTTGAACGCCAGTGGCGACACCACGCCACAGGACGCCAAGCTGGCGTGGTGGGGCGAGGAGCTGCGCAGCTGGGAGGTGCAGCGCTCGCGGCATCCGCTGGGCCGCGTGCTGGAGCCGGTGCGTGCACCGTGGGCACAGTTGGCCGATGCCTTGCCGAGCTTGATCGACGCGCGTGATCCTGTGGCCGATGCCGCGCAGGCGCGCAAGGGGTTGGCGCAGTACGCCGCGGCAGCGGCGGCGGTGGAGGCGGCGATGTTTGGTAGCAAGCCGTCACCGTCTGCTGCCGAGGCGTTGACCACGCAGATGCTGGCGCTGCGCGTGCAGGAACAGGCGGCTTCGCTGCCGCAGGCCTTCAGCAATGAAATGGAATGGGACAAGGTCCTGCAGGCGGCCTGGCCGTCGCGCGTAGCCGGCCCGCGTCCACGGCGCGTCTATGCCGTGCTGGCGCGTGGCCGCCAGCAGGCGCGCATTCGCGGCGGTGAGTACCAGCCGAGCCCGGCGGGCCTGCTGTGGCGCAGCTGGTGGGCTGCGCGGGGCTGAGGCGATAGGGCGGAGGCGGTAGGGCGGAGTTTGCCGGAGTCGCTCCCTTCTCCCGTTTACGGGAGAAGGTGCCCGAAGGGCGGATGAGGGCAGCTTTGCGCTGTTGATCTACCTGCTTCGCGGCCTGCGCCGCTCCTACAAGCGTGGCTGGGGTGTGCCTGTAGAGCCGAGCCATGCTCGGCTGAGGCTCTACCGGTAAGGCCTCTGCCGAGCACGGCTCGGCACTACAGGTGATGCCTTTGCCGAGCACGGCTCGGCTCTACAGGCGCTTTGCCCTATTTGCCGCGTTCCAGCACCAGCAACGGGTCGATGCGGGTGTCGAACCAGTTCATGCCCCAATGCAGGTGGGGGCCGGTCGCACGGCCGGTTGCGCCCACTGCGGCGATGTCCTGCCCTTGTTCGATCCTGTCGCCGACCTTCACGTCGATCCGCGACAGGTGCAGGAAGTTGGAGCTGATGCCGAAGCCGTGGTCCAGCACCAAGGTCCCGCCAGTCAGGTACAGGTCCGGGCCCACGAATGTCACCACGCCGGCTGCCGGCGCCTTCACCGGCGTACCGGTGGGCACGGCGATATCCATGCCCGAATGGCCGCTGCCCGGCTGCCCGTTGTAGACGCGGGTATTGCCGAAGCGGCCGCTGATGCGGCCCTGCACCGGCCAGATGAAGGTCTGGGTGAAGTCGGTGCGGTTGTCGTCGCGCTTGCGCGATTCGGTCACCTGCGCCTGCTCACGGGCAATGCGCTCGGCGATTGCCGGTGGCGGATTCACCGTCTTCGGCGGTACGCCGTTGACCCGTTCCACCGGCCAGTCGCGCGCAGTGACCGCAATCGAAACGCTCTCGCTGCCGCCATCCGGACGTTGCACCTGTACCTGCAGCGGACCTTTCTCATCGCGGCCGATACCGAACACCACGCTGCCGTAGCCACTGACCCGCAGCTCGCGGCCCGCGTAGCGGACCGTGCTGCCGGCGGGCACCTTGCCGATCACCATTGCGCCCTGCGAGGCACTGGCAGGGAAAACAACCCGATTGTCGAGCAGGTTGCCGATGCCATCCTGGGCCTGCGCGGGTAGGGCGGTGAGCAGGGGCGCTGCCAGCAGCAGCGCACCCATCATCAGGACCGAACGCATCAACGGTCGTAGGTCATGCGCTGGCCGGCCGGTGCGCCCACCAGCTTGCTGCCGTCCCATACCTGCTGGCCATTGACCCAGGTGGAAGCGATGCGCGAGCGGAAGGTGGTGCCCTCGAACGGCGACCAGCCGCACTTGGACAGCACGTCCTCACGCTTGACCGTGAACGGCACGTCCTCGACCAGCACCAGGTCGGCGAAGTAACCCTCGCGCAGGAAGCCACGTTCTTCGACGTCGAACAGCTGCGCCGGGGCGTGGGCGAACTTCTGCACCACCTGTTCGCGGCTCAGTTTGCCTTCGTGCACGCGCTCCAGCGCGGCAACCAGCGCGTACTGCACCAGCGGCAGGCCGGACGGCGCCTGCGCATAGGGCTTCTGCTTCTCTTCCCAGGTGTGCGGGGCATGGTCGGTGGCCAGTACGTCGAGCACGTCATCGGCCAGGGCGGCGGTGATCGCCTCGCGGTCGGACACTTCCTTGATCGCCGGGTTGCACTTGATCAGGTTGCCCTTGGTGGCATAGTCCGGGCGCGCGAAATGCAGGAAGTGCACGCAGGTTTCGGCGGTGATCTGCTTGCGGCTGCCGTCGGCCCGGATCAGCGGGCCCTTCTCGAACAGCGCCAATTCATCGGCAGTGGAGATGTGCAGCACGTGCAGGCGGGTGCCGTGCTTCTTCGCCAGCGACATCGCCAGCCGGGTGGACTTGATGCAGGCCTCACGCGAACGGATGTCCGGGTGCATGTCCGGGGTCAGCGCGTCACCGTATTTTTCCTGGAACGCCTTCATGTTGGCGTCGATCATCGGCGTGTCTTCGCAGTGCGTGATGATCGGGGTCGGGCATTCGCGGAAGATCGCGTCCAGGGTTTCCGGGTTGTCGACCAGCATGTTGCCGGTGGAGGCCCCCATGAACACCTTCACGCCGGGTGCCTTCTTCGGGTCGAGGACGCGGATTGCTTCCAGGTTGTCGTTGCTGGCGCCGTGGTAGAAGCCGTAATTGGCCCAGGCACGGCCCTTGGCCAGCTCGTACTTGGCTTCGAGGATGGTCGAGTCCAGGGTTGGCGGGTTGGTGTTGGGCATGTCCATGAAGCTGGTCAGGCCGCCGGCCACCGCGGCAGCCGACTCGCTGGCGATGTCGCCCTTGTGGGTCAGGCCAGGTTCGCGGAAGTGCACCTGGTCGTCGATCATCCCCGGCAGCAGCCAACGGCCAGCCGCGTCCACCACCTGCTCGCCCTCGCGCGGGGTCAGGCCGCTGCCGATCTGCGCAATACGGTCGTTCTCGATGCGCAGGTCGCCGTCGAAGGTACGGCCTTCGTTGACCATGCGGGCGTTACGGATGAGCGTGGAGGACATGTCAGTGTTTTCCTGTGCAGCGGCAAGAGGGGGAATCGGCGCGCTCCGGGACCGGATCCAGTCCGCCCGGGTGGAACGGATGGCA
>QFOV01000164.1 GCA_003248565.1 Stenotrophomonas sp. | reverse complement strand
TACACCAGAATCGCCCATCACAATGCAGCTTCAGGGGAAGCAGATGCACGGCGGAAAGGAATCTGGCGAGCAGGCACCGCTACGACGCCCACGTACGGCAGCACGTACCGCAGCGCCCGGCAATGGCAGGGCAACCCTGATCAAGCTCGTGCTTGCTGCGGTGGTCCTGCTGGTGCTGGCGTACTACTTTGGCAACCGCAAGCCGGCTCCTCCAGCAACGGATACAGCCACAGCAGCACCTGATGTCGCAGCACCTGCCACCGCATCGCCGCACGCAGGCCCCGCAGCGCTGGTGATCCAGGGCGAGAAGTCCACGACGATGGCCAACATCGACGAGGCGCGGATGTCGGTACAGGAAGGCGGCAACGTGCTGCGCATCGAAGGCAGCGTCGGCCGGAACTTCGCCAACGAGATGAAGGCAATGCTGGATGCCAACCCCAGCGTGCGTCGCATCGATATCACCAGCGGTGGCGGCTATGCCAATCCGGGCCTGGAAGCAGCACGCCTGATCAACCGCAACAACCTCACGGTTCGGGTCCGCTCGCACTGCGCCAGCATGTGCGTGGCGCTTTGGGCCGCCGCCAGCCAACGGCAGCTGGAGGCCGATGCGGTGATCGGCCTGCACCAATGGAATCCGCAGTGTGATGCACGTCCCGAGGAGGCGGAGCGCAAGGAGTGCCACTACCAGGTCCAGTTCGCTACCGAGCACAACTCCAGCTACAACGCGTGGCTGCGCGCTGCCGGCTTCAACCAGCGCCTGTTGAACCTGCAGACGCAGACCGCCTCCGAAGACATCGCGGTGCTGTTCGCCCCGCAGCTTTGGGAAAACGGTGTCGATTTCACCACCGTCGACAGCAACGGCGCACGCATGAGCCGTGAGGCAGTCCTGCAGCACCTTGCCGCCAGGGCCAAGCGCGGCTGAGCACTCAGGCGCCGCGCCTGCCCAGCTTCAGCACGCCCTCCAGGGCCAACAGCGCCACCGCCAGCCAGATCGCCACATAGGTCGGCCACTGCCCGTGGCCTACGCTCTCGCCGAGCAGCAAGGCCGCCAGCATCAGCAGCACCGGCTCCACATAGGTAAGCAGGCCAAACAGGCTGAACGACAGCATCTTCGAGGCCAGCATGTAGCACATCAACGCCACCGCGCTGATCGCCCCGAGCAGTGGGATCAAGGCGTACAGGGCTGGCTTCTGCGCCAACGCTGCCAGCAGTTGCTGGCCGTCACCAATCGCCGCCCAGAAGGCTACCGGCAGCAACAGCACCAGCTCCACCCAGAAGCCACCCAGATGGCCAATGCGCAGATGCCGGCGCAGCAGGAAATAGGCCGGATAACCCAGCGCCACCAGCAGCATTTCCCAGGACAACCCGTGGTTGCGCAGCAAGGCCCAGCCCACGCCCAGCGCGGCACTGGCCACCGCCAGTTTCTGCAGGACGGACAGACGCTCGCCGTAGACCACGCGCCCCAGCAGCACCATCACCAGGGGCAGCAGGAAGTAACCCATCGATACCTGCAGCGCGCGGCCGTGCAACGGCGCCCACAGGAACAGCCACAGCTGCACCCCGACCATGCCCGCGCACAGCGGAAACGCCCACCATAGCCGACGCTCAACCCGCAGGCGTCGCAGGGTATCGATGATCAGTGTCTTCTCGCCGCTCACATGCAGCATCAGTGCCACCAACGGCACTGCGAACAACACGCGCCAGCCAAAAATGTCGCCACCTTGCAGCGGTGCCAGCTGCGGGCTGGCGTAGTACATCAGACCGAACAGCAGGGACGCTGCCAGCGAAACCAGAACACCTTTGGACACAGCACACCTGTCAGAGCAAGAAACCGGCAGCCTGCGGGCTGCACGGAATGGCAACGTTGGCGCCATGACGCCAATACCGCGGCATCATAAAGCCAGGACGTTGCAGCGCCAGTTTCGAAGGGCATGCTTGCCGCCGATCCGGAGTCTGCGCGAGTGCGAGCCGATACCAGGCATCACCCACTCCGCAGCAGCCGGCCTGGATCGGCAACGAATCGGCGCTGCAGCACGCCAAGGGTGCTGCAGCGACACTCAGCGATTGACGATGCTCAGCACATCGTCCAGCAAGGCTGCAGCTGTCACCTCGGCACCTGCGCCCGGCCCCTGGATCAGCAGCGGCTGGCTGTTGTAACGGTCACTATGGATTGCCACACGATTGTCGGTGCCGCTGCCGCCAGCCAGCGCATGGGATTGCGGCAGTGCACGCAGACCGACGCTTGCCCCCTGCGCATCCAGGCGGCCAACGAAGCACAGCTTCAGACCCTGCGCGCGTGCCTGCTGCAGGCGTTCGGCCAAGGGAGCGTCCAGCAGCGACAACGCGCCATCCACCTCTTCGGCGGACAGCACCGCCAATGCTGCCGGCACCAGCGAGTCGACCTTGATCTGATCGGCTTCCAGCGGCACACCCGCTGCACGTGCAAGGATCAGCAGCTTGCGGCGTACATCTTCGCCAGACAGATCGATGCGCGGGTCCGGCTCCGTGTAACCGGCAGCGGCGGCTTCGCGCACGCAGGCCGAGAACGGCTGGCTGCCGTCATAACGGTCGAACAACCAGGCCAGCGAGCCAGACAGCACGCCTTCGATGGCATGCACGTGGTCACCACCGGCAACCAGCGCGCGGATACTGCGCAACAGGGGCAAACCCGCACCGACCGTTGCCGCGTCGCCGTAGCGGGAATTCCCGGTCGCAACCAAGGCGCCAATCTGCTGCGCGCGCGCCAAGGCCGTGCCATTACCCAGCTTGTTGGCCGTCACCACATGAATGCCCTGTGCCAACCACAGCGCATGGTCAGCAGCGACAGATTCGCTGGCGGTGGCATCCACCACGATGTCGCCAACACGCAGGCGCCCTACTTCCTCGCGATGCACCGGCTCATCGCCCTGCCGCTGCGCGTCACGCGCACGCGACAGCGCCGCATGCGGCGCATCCTCACAGGCGAGCGCGATGCGCGAGTTAGCCACCACATGCAGTGAAGGCAGGCTCAACTGTCGCTGTTGCAATGCCTGGTAGCGTGCAACAAACGCCGAGCCAACCGTACCGGTTCCCAACAACACCAGCCGCGCCTGCGGCTGTTCGAGCGGACGCAGGACCGCGCTCATGCATCCACCGTTTTTTTACAGGTGCCAGCGGCCAGCTGCGCTTCGGCAATCACCTTGGCGGCGCGCTCAAGACCTGCCCGCAGATCGGCGACCAGATCCTCGCTGGATTCGATGCCGACCGAAAGCCGCAGCAGGCACTCACTGATGCCAGCCGCAGCACGCGCATCGGCGCTCATCGCGGCATGGGTCATGGTCGCCGGATGCGCGACCAGGCTTTCCACGCCACCCAGCGATTCGGCCAGGGTGAAGTAATGCAGGCCATCCAGGAAGGCGCGCACCGCTGCATACGGATCGTCGCCCTGGCAGGCGGCCAGCTCGAACGAGAGCATCGCGCCGAAACCCTTCTGCTGGCGCGCCGCCACCGCATGGCCTGGATGCGACTCAAGGCCCGGGTAGTACACATTGGAGACGGCATCGCTGGCAGCCAGCAGCTCAACCACGGCACGGGTGTTTTCCTGGTGCACGCGCAGGCGCGCATCGAGGGTGCGCAGGCCGCGCAACGTCAGGAAAGCATCGAACGGCGAACCGGTCAGGCCCAACGCATTGGCCCACCACACCAGTTGCTGGTGCACCTCGGCATCGCGTGCGATCACCGCTCCGCCAACCACGTCGCTGTGGCCGTTGACGTACTTGGTGGTCGAATGCAGCACCACGTCGGCACCGAAGGCGATCGGCGTCTGCAGCGCTGGCGACAGGAAGGTGTTGTCCACCACCACCTTGGCACCGGCCTTGTGCGCGGCCTCGATGACAAAGCGCAGATCGGTGATGCGCAACAGCGGGTTGGACGGGGTTTCGATAAGCACCAGCTTCGGCGACTGCGCCAGCGCATCGGCCAGCGAGCGCGGATCGGTCAGGTCGGCGGTGATCAGCTCGAAGTGACCCTTCCTGGCCAGCGCATTGAACAGGCGCCAGCTGCCGCCGTAGGCATCGTGCGGCACCACCAGGCGCTCGCCCGGCTCCAGCAGGGCGTTCAACACCAGGTTGATCGCGCCCATGCCGGTGGCGGTGATCACCCCGCCGGCGCCACCTTCCAGCTCGGCCAGTGCTTCACCCAGCAGGTCGCGGGTCGGGTTGCCACTACGGGTGTAGTCGTACTGGCGCTTGTTGCCGAAGCCATCGAAGCTGAAGTTGGACGACAGCACGATCGGCGGCGTCACCGCACCATAGGCGGTATCGCGGTCGATGCCCGCACGCACTGCCGACGTGGCACGGCTACAGGAGATATCGGAAGTGTGGGACAGGCTCATGCGGTTTCTCCGGGCAGGCGTAGGGCAGTGGCGAGGATCGCGTCGATGCGATCGGTTTCTTTGAGGAAGGCGTCGTGGCCATAGGGCGAGCGCAGCACGCGCAGGCTGCCGCGCTGGCCCAGGCCTTCGACCAGCGCAACCAGGTCCGACAGCGGCACCAGCCGGTCACCTTCAACCGCGACCACCAGGGTCGGCACGCTGACCGCAGCCGGATCAACCCGGTGCAGATCGATGGATTCGGACAGACGCAGGTAGGCGTTGACGCGGGTGCGGGCCACGTACTGCGCGCCGGCTGCGTCGAGGTAATCCTCGGCGGCGACACGCACACGGCCATTGACGACTTCCGGTGGCGCATCGAAGCGCTCACCAAATTCTTCCGGGGTGCGGTAGCTGAGCATGGCGAACTGGCGCGCCAATGCCAGACCGTGGCTCTCCGCACACTGCAGCTGACCCAGCGCGACCGCACGCCGCTGCAGCGCGCGCCAGGCCGAAGCGTACGGATGCGGGCGATGCGCACCGCTGACCGCGATCAGCTTGTGCAGGCGGCGCGGATGGCGGATCGCCAGCTGCAGGCCAACCAGGGCGCCATAGGAATAGCCGACGAAGCCGTGCAGCTGTTCGATGCGCAATGCGTCCAGCAACGCGGCGATGGCATCGGCCTGATCAGCGGTATCGATGGGGGCATCCAGCTCGCCATCGGCACCGAGGAAATCAAAACCAAGCAAGCGACGACACGCAGGATCCAGTGCGCGGCCAGTGCCGACCAGACCTTCGGCCCAGCCTTTTTCGGCATAGCCCGCATTCGCAGCGAGATGACGGTGTGCGGAAATACCACCGGCCACCAGTACCACCGGTGCGTTGGCAGCGCCCACCAGCTCATAGCGCAGGCGCAGCGCACGCTGACCTGCGTGACGCATGCGCAGCTGCACCTCGATCTCGCCACGCACAGCGGCAACGCTGCTGTCGGCACGGTCGATGAGAGCGATGGGGGCAAGCTGGACTGCGGTAGCGGTGGCGAAACTCATGGCGGTATCCGATAAGGAGCGGCCATCGAGCTTTCGCGGAGCTCGTGTTCGCCGTACCCGCGGTACGGAACGAACCATCTTTCGGCGGACACGGAGGTCACCGCAGGATTTGGCACCAAACGCAGCCGCTTGCGCGTCCGCTGGTTGCCCCGGCTTCAAAGGGCCTGTCCCTCTGCCGGTCTCGATGGTGAGGCTACATTGCCAGCCCCCTTTCCGCCTGTCAATCGCTTTATTCGCATAAAGAGATGAATAAGTTTCCAGGGCAACCAAACAGGCACAATCAGGCGCTGCACCAAGGACCCTGACTGTGCCCCGAACCATTCCTGCACTGCTGTCGTTGGCACTGCTATGTGCCAGCGACGCCGAAGCCAGCCCAAGCAGCCGCTGGCGTGAGGCCTGGAGGCTGCCTGCGGCACCGACGCCTGCCGTGGCGGCGTCCAGCTCGGACGCCTTCGCCAGCCTGCAGCTGCAGGCACGTGCAGGCGGACGCAGCGCCGTGGTCAGCAATCTGACCGCTGGTCCGGTACAGGTCCGCCTGCGCAGCGATAGCCGGGCACCTGCCGCCACCCTATTGGCAGCGGGTGAGAAGCGCAGCCTGTTATGGCTGGAAGATGATGGCAATCCACTGCGCCTGGCCCTGGATGCGTTTCCTGGCGACCCGGCAGCGCAGCCGCAGGATCATCTCTATCTATTGCCACTGCAGAGCGCCAGCATTCGGGTCAGCCAGGCCTTCGCCGGGCATTACAGCCACACCGACCCACAGAACCTGTACGCGGTGGATTTCCCTGTGCCCGAAAGCACGCCAGTGCTGGCCGCACGTGCCGGCCGGGTGATGCAGGTAGTGGACAGCCAGGAGCAAGGCAGCCTGCTGCGCATCCTGCACAGCGACGGCAGCATGGCCCTGTACGCCCATCTGCAGGCTGGCAGCGCCAAGGTCCGCCCCGGGCAGAGCGTGGCTGTCGGGCAAGCCATCGCCCTGTCCGGCAACACCGGCCACAGCAGCGGCCCGCACCTGCATTTTGTCGTTCAGGCCAATACCGGGCTGGCGCTGCGCTCGATCCGGTTCCGCATGGGCAGCGCGCGCGGCGAGCTGCAGTTTCCGCGACAGGCTCCCTGAACAAACGGTTCCACCTCTAGTCCAAGCCATGCCCGGCCGCCCCTGTAGTGCCGAGCCATGCTCGGCAGGGGCTCTACCGGGAACGCCCTTGCCGAGCATGGCTCGGCACTACCTGTGGGATTTCTGGGAACGCCTCTGCCGAGCATGGCTTGGCACTACCGGCGGGATTTCTGGGAACGCCCTTGCCGAGCATGGCTCGGCACTACCGGTGCTGGTCAGCATGGGTGGGCCGGCGGCAGGTATAATCGCCGGTTCATTCGTTTCTGATGCGCCCGGGCGGGCGCCCCTGCCATGTCCGAAGTCGCCACCGAAGCCGCGCGCCGCCGCACCTTCGCCATCATTTCCCATCCTGACGCCGGCAAGACCACGCTGACCGAAAAGCTGTTGCTGTTCGGGGGCGCGATCCAGATGGCCGGCTCGGTCAAGGGCCGCAAGGCCGCGCGCCACGCTACCTCGGACTGGATGGCGCTGGAAAAGGAACGCGGCATCTCGGTCACTTCGTCGGTGATGCAGTTCCCGTACGAAGGCAAGATCGTCAACCTGCTCGACACCCCCGGCCACGCCGACTTCGGCGAGGACACCTACCGCGTGCTCACCGCGGTGGACTCGGCGCTGATGGTGATCGACGTGGCCAAGGGCGTGGAAGAACGCACCATCAAGCTGATGGAAGTCTGCCGCCTGCGCGACACCCCGATCATGACCTTCATCAACAAGCTCGACCGCGAGGGCAAGGACCCGATCGAGCTG
>QFOV01000163.1 GCA_003248565.1 Stenotrophomonas sp. | reverse complement strand
ACCTGGTCACCCGCGAAGAATTTGAAGTGCAGCGTGCCGTCCTGCTGCGCACCCGTGAAAAGCTCGACGCGCTGGAACACGCCGTCGCCGCCCTGGAAAACCGCGCCAGCGACCAGAACGCCTGAGCGCCGGGCGGTGAGTCTGGCGCTGGTGCACAGCCGCGCCCGCGCAGGTGTGCATGCACCGTTGGTGCAGGTAGAAGTACACCTGTCCGGCGGCCTGCCCTTCACCCAGATCGTCGGCCTTCCCGAGGCCGCTGTGCGCGAATCACGCGACCGGGTGCGCGCCGCCATTCTCTGCGCGCAATTCGACTATCCAGCGCGACGTATCACCATCAATCTGGCACCCGCGGATCTGCCCAAGGAAGGCGGTCGCTTTGACCTGCCCATCGCCCTCGGCATCCTCGCTGCCAGCGGCCAGATCGACCGCAATGCCTTGGCCAACTACGAGTTCATCGGCGAGCTGGCACTGACTGGCGAATTGCGTGCGGTGGATGGTGCACTGCCGGCCGCCATTTCAGCAGCCAACGCCCAGCGCTGTCTGATCGTGCCGCCGGGCAACGCTGGCGAAGCGGCGCTGGCCCAGCATGCCGACGTCAAAGTCGCGCGCACCTTGCTGGAAGTCTGCGCAGCTTTGAACGGCAGCAAGCTGCTGCCCGACGCGCAGGTACCGCACACCGAACCCGCAGCGCTTGCAGACCTGAGTGATGTGCGCGGCCAGCAACATGCGCGACGGGCCTTGGAGATTGCCGCAGCAGGCGGCCATCACTTGCTTCTGCTGGGCTCACCCGGCTGTGGCAAGACCCTGCTGGCCTCGCGCCTGCCCGGCATCCTGCCCGAGGCCAGCGAGGAAGAAGCACTGGAATCCGCCGCCATTGCCTCGATCAGCGGCCGCGGTGTTGATCCGAGTCGCTGGCGGCAACGTCCCTATCGCTCGCCACACCACACTGCCAGCGCGGTTGCACTGGTTGGTGGCGGCTCGCATCCGCGACCTGGCGAGATTTCGCTCGCGCACAACGGCGTTTTGTTCCTGGACGAGCTGCCGGAATGGAATCGGCACGCGCTTGAAGTGCTGCGCGAGCCACTGGAGTCCGGCACGGTCACTGTCTCACGCGCGGCACGCAGCATGGAGTTTCCGGCGCGATTCCAACTGGTCGCAGCAATGAACCCTTGTCCCTGCGGTTGGGCCGGCGACAGCAGTGGCCGCTGCCATTGTTCTGCAGAAAGCATCCGTCGCTATCGCGCGCGCATCTCCGGACCGCTGCTGGACCGCATCGACCTGCATCTGCAGGTGCCGCGGCTGGCACCCAGCGAGTTGCGAGGTGATGCCGCCATTGGTGAGAGCAGCACCGAGGTACGCGAGCGGGTGATGCGGGCAAGGACGCGGCAACTGCAGCGTGCCGGCAAGGCCAACGCACATCTTGGCCAAGCGGAAACCCAGCGGGACTGCGTGCTATGCGCTGCCGACAGCGACCTGCTGGAACAGGCGATGGAGCGATTGCAGCTGTCGGTACGCTCGATGCACCGGATCCTGCGGGTGGCGCGGACGATTGCCGACCTCTCGGGTGAAGCTGCGATCCAACGTGTGCATCTTACCGAGGCGATTGGCTATCGGCAGTTGGATCGGGGTGAGGTTGGGGGTGAGGGGTAGGTTGCTGGGGGTTTTGTCGCTTGCTTGGAGCCACTGCAACAGCAAAGGCTTTACCCCTCCCCAGCCCTCCCCTGCGCTTCGCGCAAGGGAGGGGGCAGAGCTTGGCCCCCTCCCTTTGGCACAGCCAAGGGGAGGGCTGGGGAGGGGGTAGCTCTCAAAGCACCACATTCAAGACAAATCCCAAAAATCCGTTCACCATCGCCAGCAGCCCCCCGCAGAGACCGGCCATGGAACGTATCGAGCGCCCCTACTTCCCGATCATCTACGTGCGCGGCTACGCGATGACCCGCGATGAGATCGTCGAGACCACCTCCACGCCATTCATGGGCTTCGAGGCCGGTTCCACCAAGATGCGCCAGGCGCAGGACGGCAGCATCGTCAAGTTCGTCTTCGAGTCACCGCTGGTGCGCTTGATGAAGGACTACAACTACCGCGACGTCTACGAATTCGGCGCCGAGCGTCGCGACCGCATCTCGCCGCGCTGCATCGTCATCCATCGCTACTACGACCCGGCAGACCCGGCCTTCGGCGATGGCAAGACGCCGTCCATCGTCGATGCCGCCGCCGCGTTGGGCAAACGCATCGAACAACTGCGCGACAGCATCTGTGGCAACAACGCGGCCATGCGCAAGGAATTCCGCGTCTATCTGGTCGCCCATTCGATGGGCGGGCTGATCTGCCGTTGCTTGCTGCAGAACCCGGACGTGGCCAGTGCCGAGGTGCGGGCGATGGTCGACAAGGCCTTCACCTATGCCACGCCGCACAACGGCATCGAGGTCGGCGGCATCAACCTGCCGAACCTGCTGTCGATCAACGACATCAACAACTTCAACCGCAGCAACATGGGCAAGTACCTGAAGGTGCCCAAGGACAAGGTCAACACCCTGGGCACCTCGGGATTTCCGCCCGAGCGCCTGTTCTGCCTGATCGGCACCAACGCACGCGATTACGCCGCCGCGCACGGGCTGTCCTCGTTTGCAGTAGGTGCGTTGAGCGACGGGCTGGTTCGTATCGCCAACGCCTACGTTGAAGGCTCGCCGCGGGCCTTCGTCAACCGCAGCCATAGCGGCTACTTCGGCATCGTCAATTCCGAGGAGGGTTACCAGAACCTGGTGCGCTTCCTGTTCGGCGACACCTGCGCCACCGCCCAGCTCGACATCACCGCCCTGCCCTTCCCGCCGGAGATCGAGGCCGCCCGCAAGCGCGGCAAGAAGATCGAGTCCTCGTACTACATCGAGGCTACCGTCGCCCCGCGCGGCGCCTACACCTACGAGCTCACCTCGCGCACCCAGGCCAACCAATGCGCCATCCGTCGCGAGTACGGTGACATCTTCGACGCACAGGGCAACCTGCTGAAGGACAAACGCTCGACCGTGCTGTTCTCGGTATTCCTGGACAGCAGCAAGATCCTGGCCGGCAGCGAAATCGCGTTCTCCATCGATCTGGCGGTCAGCAATGCCGGTTATCAGGTGGACGGTGCGTTGTTCCTGAAAAACCACATCCCCGGCGAGTACCTGTTCCGCAACACACTGGTGGTCTTCGCCAAGCCCGACGATGCAGGCGGCTGGCGCCTGCGTTATGTCTGGAGTGACGACCAATGGGCAGGTGGCCCGAAGAACGAAGCCGAACTGGATACCGCCCGCACCAAGGCGATCGGCATCAACCAACAGGCACCGAACATCTTCGCAATACCGCTGCAGTCAGCCAAAGGCTTCAACGCCGAGTTGAAGCTTTCGCTCTCCGACTGGCGTTGAACACTCGCCATGCATCGCCGTACCGGGCGCTCATTCCGTTCCAGCTCGCCATCATCAGGCCATCGCCGCGGCCTGGTCCAATTCCTCGCGGAGGCTGTCGATGAAAACACTGTCATTCAAATAGGCGACGTTCAAACGTGTCCACGGTGACACCTGCTCGGAGTCGATGTTGAAGAACGCGCCCGGCGCCAGCACAACACCGCGCGACAGCAAGCGAGCGGTCAGCGTGCGGGTGTCGTCGATGCCATCGAAACGTGCCCACAGATACAGGCTTTGTTCCGGCGTTGCGTAGACGGTCGCATCCAGCCGATTCAACACCTCCAACCCCTCCGCGGTGGCGGCGCGCACCCGGTCCTGCAAACGCCCAACGTGGCGCAGGAAATTGCCTTCGCGCAGGATCGCCTCCAGCACGCGCTCCCCATACTCACTGCTGCCGATGTGCAGCAGCATCTTCAGGTCGGCCAGCTCTTCGATGTGTGCGTTCTCGCCGGCGATGAAACCACTGCGCAATGCTGCCGACACCGATTTCGAGAAGCTGCCCACATACAGCGTATTCCTGAACTGCGACAACGAGGACAGGCGGAACGCTGAATTCGGCTTGAAATCGGCCATCGCGTCGTTCTCGACAATCAGCACGTTGTGCGCCGCCGCCAGCTCCAGCAAGCGCTTGCCGACTTCTGGCGCCACATCGGTACCGGTCGGGTTGTGCGCCGTGGTCTGCATGAAGAAGACACGCGCCTTGCTGGCCAGCAGCGCCGCCTCGAACTCGGCAAGATCGGGACCGTCCACACGGCGTGTGATGGCGATCGGCTTCGCGCCTTGCAGTTGCAGCTTTCCGAACAGCGGGTAGTAACCCGGCTGCTCCACCAGCACCGTATCGCCTGGCGCAACGTAGCGTCGAATGATCAGGTCCAGCGCATGATTTGCGCCAAACGTGGTCACCAGCTGCCGCGGGCCGAGCTCCATGCCATGCATGGCCATGCGGCGGATCAACTGCTGCCGCAACGGCAGGTAGCCGTAACGGTTGCCGTATCGAAACAAGCTGCCGATGCCACTGCGAGCGACCTGCCGGTGGAAGCGATCAAGTCGCATGTAGGTCAACCAGTCAACCGGCGGAAAGCCTTCGGCCAGGTGTGACCGCCCAGGCTCACGGATGGCCTGTTGGCGCATCATCCACAACGTGTCGATAACCCTGCTGTAACCAACGGGCTCCTCATCAACATCCCGTTCCGGCGGTGCTTCCACGCCGCGCACAAAGAATCCTTTGCCGTGCTGCGCCTCCACCAGCGCCCGCTCGCCAAGCAGGTCGAACGCCGAGATCACAGTGTTCTTCGAATAGCCGTTCAATCGCGCGTACTCACGCAAGGACGGCAGCTTGTCTCCTGGCTTCAGCACACCGGCAAGGATCTGGCGACCGATGTCCATCGCTACTTTTTCCGCTAGTGAAATCTTCCGTGGTTCAGAGCGCATAGGGATCCATACAGAATTCTTCGGGGGGCGCTCACTGTATCTATGCGCCAGCGCACGCTGTAAAGAGCATAAATAGACATTTTGATATGAATTGGCAGACACGCCGCTGCAGCCTATCTGTACGAGAAAACTGTACCTTTCGCCCGCACGCTTCAGAGCACACGGCGTTCCGATGATTGAGTAATGCTCGACGCTGATGGATCGACCGGGACAATCACCGTTGAACGCAATCAATGCACATGCAGAGCACACAGCGTCGTCCGATTCGACGCCAGCAATAGCGCACATTCCGCGCAAACCAGGCATTGGCATAAGACTGGACAGCGCTTCCGGAACAGCGCCAGTGAATGGCGCCGCTCCAATGCCAATGCCTGGCAACCAACACATCCATTTGAACCAGCCAATCAGCTTCATCGACGAAGTTCCGATCAACGGCAGTAGCCAGCGCGTAGCACTCGCGGAGCGTCAGCCGGGACAGGCACGCGTCCTGCAACGCATTACCCAGCTCTCGCATCCGACCGGTGGATTTCATGTGTTTGGTGCCGCCAGGCTGCTGCGTGCCAGCGTCCAGTTCAGCGCGATCCGCGACGTGCATGGTGCGCGCAAGCAAGTACTGCAGCTACGCAACCAGCTGGTCGGACTCGTCAACACGATGAACCCTGGACTCGTCTCGGGTGGCGGCGGCTGCAAGGAGCTTGAAGCAGTGGTGCACATGAGCAGCGCCATGGAGCCGCAGTTGGAAGTTTCAGTGCTTTTGGAAATCCCAGATCGATCTGACATCCGGGTCATCGACGAGCTGCTCGCGAAGCTGGCACCTTTGATTGAGCAGTTGACCATGGGGACGAAGACGGGGGCGTCAACCACCGAGGTCGCCAGTCACCAGCTGCTACGCGCGCAGGTAGCTTTCGACCCGAGCACCTTTTCGCTTGCGGCCGCCACGGGCTATGCGCTGGCAGGACGTGTCGTTGATCTTCACAATTTCACCTGCATGACCAGGGAGCGCGTCCACAAGCGCAACGCGGACATTCTCGCAACCGCGAATTCCATGCTCGCTGCCACTGGAGCTGCGAGCGGCAACAAACACACTACATGGACAGCCGTCGACGCAGCCAGGGTTCCATGTACGTATCCACTCACTCCCGCCGTCGCGGCGATCGGTTTGGCGCAGAGCCTGGTCAACCTGCATGCACATGCTGCCGAGGCGGTCGCTCAGGATGATCCCGGCCAACACGCCTACGACCTGGCATTGCTGGCAGGCGCCATCGACAGTGAGATCGTTCACGTGGTCAAAGCCCAGTTGTCCGCGCAGAGCATCCACCTGGATCTCGCGATCACTGCGCTCGACAAGTTGCGGCGGCGATGATGGACAGCGACGATGAAGCCCAGGAAGATCATGTCCGCATCATCGAGCTTGGCGCGCGCAGTTGCCTTGAGCGCCAGACCAAGGCACTGCCGGCCATGGTCCGCATGAACCTGATCGAATTGCTGGAATCGGCCGGCATCAGGGAAATCGAACTGGGCTCGTTCACTTCACCACGCCGGGTGCCGCAGATGGCCGATACCGCGGCGCTATGCACGCTGCTGGGGCCAGCGCCGATTGACCGCGTCCGCTCCGCGCTGGTTTCGGACATGACGGGGCTGGAGATGGCAGTCACCAACGGCTTCCGTGATATCACCATCACTGCGGCCGCATCGGATGCCTATTGCCGCGCAATACTCAACTGCAACATCAGCGAAAGCCTGCGCCGTGCTGACGAGATCAGCGAGCATGCCTTGGCACTCGGCATCCAGGTCCGTGCCACGTTGGCGACGGTCATCCATTGCCCCTACGGTGGAGCGGTGACGACGGCGGAGGTCATCCGTATCGTGCGCACGCTCTACCATATGGGCTGCCGTGAGATCAGCCTGTGCGATACCACAGGCAGGGGTACCCCAGCGTCGGTTGGTGTGCTGCTGCGTGCCTGTGCCAGCGAAGTGCCGATGCACCGCGTGGCCATGCACTTCCATGACACCTTCGGCCTGGCCATCGCCAATGTCATCGAAGCACTGGAACATGGCGTGCGTGCGTTCGATGGCGCTGTTTCCGGGCTTGGCGGTGACAGCCATGCTCCGGGTGCGGCAGGCAATCTGGCTAGCGAAGACCTGGTCTATCTGTTCTCCGAACTGGGGATCAGCTGCAACGCCGGGCCAGAATCTGGACGGGATGAGCTGGTTCGGTTGCTGCCGCTGTTGCATGGCATCCATCCAGCCCGGGCGGCGGCCGCCGTGGAACCCATTGCCCGTGCGTGGCCTGCCCACGGCGTTGACGTGCGCGCAGTCGTGCCAGATCAGCCCAGCCTGCTCCGTTGCCGGTGGCAGTCGCGTGGCGTCGGCAACGCTCGCCCCCTTCATCTCCACGGAACCGCCCAGGTTCTGCCATGTGTCATGGCCGCCTGGAACACTGCCAGCCCAGGCGCGGAACTGACACGCCATCGGCGATGAACGTATGATGTGCCGGTCAGCGAGCAGAGCGGCCAGCCGACCACCCGATGCCGGCGCCGAGCGCCGTGGAGAGATCCCCATGCCGCTGCTGTCAAACCCTGGGCCACGCTGGCGAAAGCAACGCCATGCGCCTGCCCTGCCCCACATCGCGCCTGCCTGCATGTCACAGCTGCATGCCACCGTCGGCTGCCTGCACTGATGACTGCGCCGAGCTCGCGCCTGATTGATGCCTTCCTTGGCCTTTACGGCGAGTTGAAGCGGCACCTGCGGCGACGTACGGGCGACAGCAGTCGTGCCGAAGAGGTCATGCAGGAAACCTACCTGCGCCTGCTCGAGACCGACAGCCGTGTGCAGCAGGAGCAGATCCGCGACCAGCGCGCTTTCATCTTCCGCGTCGCCGGCAATCTCGCCATCGACGTGGCGCGTCGTGAGCAGCGCGCAGGCGGCAACGGCGAACCCGACCCCCAGCAGGCCGACCCTGTCGCCGGCCCGGAGCGCAATGCCATCGCCCAGGACCGCCTGCGGCAGCTCGATGAGGCCTTGCGCGAGCTGCCGCCCAATGCGCGCCTGGCCTTGCTGCTGTTCCGCGTCGACGGCCTGTCGCATGCATTGATCGCACGTCGGCTTGGCGTATCCGAGAGCATGGTGGCCAAGTACCTGGCGCAGGCGCTGCGGCATTGTCGCGACCGCCTCGGGCCAATGTGAGGACAATGATGGAAGATGATCACTGCAGCCACTGCAACTTTGGCATTGGCGAAACGTCTTATAGGTAGACACCCCCTTTTCCAGCGCAGCCCCCTAGCCACGCCACGATGTTCGACCGCTTCCGAACCCGGAACAACGCGCTCAATGACGAATCCATCCAGTGGGTGATACGCCTGGGTGCGCGCCCGTCTGCGGGCGATAAAGCCGCGTTCGAGCGCTGGTGCCAGCGCTCCCCGGCCCATGCCGAGGCTGCGCGGCAGGCATTCGCGCTGCTCGATGGCGTCGGCCAGACCGCGCTTGCGGCCGAGCACCGCCATTGGGTGCAGGCGCTGACACCTGCACCGCGCCGTATCAGCCGCCGCGCGGTGTTGGCAGGCGGGCTGTCGGCAGCTGCGCTGGCTGGCGTGGTTGGTACGGGCATGCTGGGGCCAGTCAGCGGCGTGCTTGCCGACCACCGCACCCGCATCGGCCAGCGCAGGCAGGCATCACTGGGTGACGGATCGACCGCCTGGCTCAACAGCGAGAGCGCATTCTCGCAGGCGTTCTCCAACGTCCGCCGCACCGTATCGGTGGCCGCCGGTGAACTGCTGTTCGACGTCGCCCCCGACCCGCAGCGGCCCTTCGTGATCGAGAGCCGCGACGGCAGCGTCCATTGCAGCGTTGGCCGCTTTGCCCTGCACCGCGAATCACGCCGCAGCACGCTGACCGTTGTCTCCGGCCTGGCCGAGCTGCGCAACCGGGCCGGCGCCAGTATCGAAATGATCCCCAACCAGCGCGTTGCCTTCAGCGCCGATGTACTGGGCAAGGCCGAGACCGTCGATGCCGGTGCATTGACCGCCTGGGTCCGCGGCAAGCTGATCTTCAACCAGCAGAGCGTGGCTGCCATCGCAGGCGAACTGCAGCGCCACGTGCCGGGGCGCATCGTCGTGATGGGTGAGTCGCTGCAGCAACTGCAGCTCACCGGCGTGTTCGAGCTGGATGACATCGATGCGCTGCTGCGCAATATCGCCGCGCTGGCCGGTGCAGAACTGATCCGTCTGCCGCTGCTGACCGTGATCCGCTGAGCCGCCGAGCAGCGCTGTAACCCTGCAAGCGGCCCGCCGTGCAGGCAGATGAAGCGGCGGCCAATTTTTTTTTCTGCTGACGCTGCAAGTTTCGCCCGCGACGGCCGTCTATAGGAATGAGACTTATTCTCATAAAGTCAACGCCAGTACTTCCTAGCGTCCTCTTCCTATTCCTTCGTCGGACCCATGAGCCCTTCCAACTTTTCCCGCCGTTCCCTGCGACTGCCCGCCGTGCTGGCGGTCAGCATCGCCCTGGCACTCAATGCACCGCTGTATGCCGCCGCACAGAGCAGCGTCGCCAGCGGGTCCGCGCAGCGCACCGCTTTCGATATCCCGGCACAGTCCCTGGACAGCGCGCTGACCCGACTGGCGGACCAGGGTGGGGTTCGCATCCTGTTCGTGTCCAACGATGTCAGCGGCCTGCAGGGCACGGCCATCAAGGGTCAGCTCAGTGCGGCGCAGGCGCTTGACCAGCTGCTGGCTGGCAGCGGACTGGCCTGGCAATGGCGTGAGCCCGGCACCGCCGTGGTGACGCGCAGCGGCGCTGCTACCGCCGGCGCGAGCACCCCGCTCGTCACCGGCACGCTGAGCGTCACCGGGCAGCAAGGCATCGAAGCTACCGGTGCGCAGCGCGACCTGCGCGGCCAGGACGAGGTCTACGACCTGGACCTGTCCACCGCCTACCTCGGCCGCACCGAGATCGAGCGCTACAAGGGCGCGACGCCTTCGGACCTGCTCAACGGCGTCGCCGGCGTGTTCAGTGGCGATGCGCGCAACAGTGGCGCGCTCGACGTCAACATCCGTGGCGTGCAGGGGCCGGGACGCGTGCCGGTGACCATCGACGGCACCGAGCAGGCGGTCACCGCCTGGCGCGGCTACAACGGCATCGGCAACCGCAACTACGTCGATCCCAACCTGATCGGCGGCATGCAGATCTTCAAGGGGCCATCACTGACCCGCAACGTCACCACCGGCATCGGCGGCGGCGTGGTGATCAAGACACTGGACGTTGACGACGTGGTGCCGGAAGGCGAGTCGTTCGGCGGCGAGTTCAAGATCGAAGGCAGCAGCAATGCAGTGGCACCACGTCTGCCGGGCCGGTTGTACACCGGCATGAACCACCGCGACGTGCCGGAACTGGCCACCGGCAGCCCGACCAATGATCCGACCCTTCGCGTGCAACCGCATACCGGTGGCGGCGGTTACAACGTCTTCGATGGCGAAGACCATGCCTATCGCCTGGCCCTGGGCTGGAAGTCGGACACGCTGAGCCTGTTCGGTGCCTATGCCTACCGCGACCGTGGCAACTACTTCGCCGGCAAGCGCGGCGCTGGCTACTACTCGCAGCCGGTGGAGAACATCGGCGCCGGCGACTACATCATCACCATGGCCAACCGCCTGCGCCCGGGCGATGAAGTGACCAATACCTCCAGCCAGATGGAATCGTGGCTGTTCAAGGCCACCTGGAACCCGACACCCGACCAGGTACTGCGCTTCGGTTACCGCGACACGCTGTCGCACTACGGCGAGATCATGCCGTCACGCATCAACCGTACCGCGCTCGGCCTGCCGCAGTGGTCGCTGAGCCGGGTCGACTCCACCGCCTACAACCTGGAATACAAGTGGCAGCCGCAGGACAGCCGCTGGATCGACCTGTACGCCAACCTGTGGCGCACCGATACCGACAGCAACGCGAACACCGCCGGCAGCTACCCGAACTACTGGAACGCGGTAACCCAGCCGATCATCATGAACGGCGCGCTGGATGATTCCACCAACACCCGCAACGGCCTGACCCTGAGCAATCTGTTCCGGCTCAGCGATACGCTGGACCTCACCGTCGGCGGCGACTTCCAGCATGAGAAGCTGCGCTCGCATGACGAGTACATTGGCCCCTCGGCAGCCTGGCGCATGTTCCCGCGCGCCGGCCGTCGCGAGGAATGGAACGCCAACTTCAACCTTGAATGGCGTCCGGTCGACTTCCTCAAGATCAATGCCGGTGCCCGCTACTCCTCGTACTGGGCGTACGACGATTTCCTCGCCGACCATCCGAACACGTTCCTAGCCTCGGTATCCGGCTACCAGGCGACCTACCGGACCATGTCTGCGGAGGAGCGCAGCAAAGCTGAGACGCAGGCGCGCACCGTTTACCAGGTCTGCACGGCGATGCCATTCTACTGCGATCTTTTCGGCATTCCGGCGGGGATAAGCGAAGCGGAGTACGTCGCTTCCAAAATTCACGAAGCCGCCAAATCGAACACCATTCAATGGCTTCCTGATGCCGAAGGAAAGTTCCATCGCGTCGATAATCCCTGCACCAATGGCATGCTGAACGGCATAGCCGACCTGTATGAGGGCGGAAACTGCAGCATCGGCCTCACCGCCAACCCGATTGCTTCCCGCTACGCCGTGGCAAAGAAGCGCCGCGATCGTGGTTGGGCTCCATCACTCACGGTGACCGGCTTCTTCTCCGATTACAGCCGCGCCTACTTCAGCTACAACGAGGCACTGCGCTACCCGAACATGTTCGAGAGCGTGATCGCCTTCGGTGCCAGCGTCAGCCCCTTCCGCGACCTCAAGCCCGAGCATACCTACAGCTACGAGCTTGGCTATATCCAGGAGCTTGGGCACCTGCTGGGTAATGACACCATCGCCGACGTCAAGCTCAGCTACTACCACCGCCGCACCGATGACCTCATCGAACGCGACAACAACTTCCTGTTCCGCAATATCGAGAAGCAGCTCGTGCAGGGCGTGGAGTTCCAGGGCCGTTACGACAATGGCCGTTTCTTCACCGACCTCGCCGTTGCGCACACGCTGAAGAACGAGGTCTGCGATGAACACACCTCCATCACCATCGATCCCAACGTCAACGGCACACCCACCTGCGTGGACCAGGGCTTCATCGGCAGCTGGCTGCTGACCCAGGCCTCGCCGGAAACCTCGGCCAACTGGTCGCTGGGCGGACGCTTCCTGGACAAGCGGCTGGAACTGGGCACGCGTGTTGTCTATTACCAACGCCGCAAACCCAACCGCGACCTGGAAGCGTTTGCCGACGTCACCAACCAGAACCTTGCCGTGTTCAACGTGCCGTTCTCCTGGGACACCACCTGGCTGTTCGACGCCTATGCCAGCTACCGCGTCAACGACACGGTGCAGTTGGAGCTGATCGGTACCAACCTCAGCGACCGCTATTACGCCGACCCGGCCACCCGCTCGCTGCTGCCCGCCCCGGGCCGCACGCTGAAGCTGAGCGTGACCGCGCGCTTCTGATCAACCCGTAGCACCAAGGAGTCCACCGCAACCCGAACCGTCACTGCAGTTCAAATTTCTTCATCACTTCAAGAGAGAAATGATCATGAAAATGCACAAGCGCATCTCCCAACTCGCCATCGCCCTTACCGTGGTGTCCCTTGCGGGTACCGCCGCTGCCGCCAACATCGTCGGCGCCCAGTCCGCTGGCTCCGGCACGTCGACCATCAGCGTCGGTGAGTCGCAGGTTCCGTTCGGCCCGCACACCGCAGGCAAGGCGGGCGTCGGCATTTCCAGCTATGCCGGCGGGATCAAGGTCGACTTCCAGGGCCTGACCCCGTCCAGTGCCGCCACTGTGCTGCATCCCGGCACGGACAAGGGCATGACCGTCTACAAGCTGCATGACCCGATCACCACCGGCACCCCGGGTGATCCGAACAACCCGGCGCACGCAGGCCTGGGCAGCTTCAACTTCGTCAAGGTCGGCACCGGTGATGTGTGGTTCGGCGAATGGTCGACCAACGGCAATACCGGCAGCCCGACCTACCAGAACCGCCAGGTCTATTACGTCGGCGACAAGACCGGCTACACCGCCGCCACCGGCACCGCCGTTGGTTACACGCTGACCGGCCTGCATCGCTACGGCGCCAACACCCACCTGACCGGCAGCCTGACCGCCAACTTCAGCAGCCGCACGTTCCATGGCGACCTGTCGATTGGTGCAACCCAGATCCGCCTTGGCACCAGCGGCAGCCAGATCGCGTTCGACACCAACGGTCACTTCGATGCGGCCAATGCCGGCCAGTGGGTGATCCCGGGCAACCTCGTGCTCGCCACCGGCACGGTGAAGGGTGACTTCTTCGGCGCAGGCGCGACCGCCGTCGCTGGCATCGTCGATTTCGGCAATCCCGCTCTCAACATCGCCTGGGGCGGCACCAAGAACTGACGGCTGAGTCTTTCCGTCAATCGCTGTAATTCGACTGCTACCGGCAAGGACCAGCCAGCGTCCGCCAATCCTTGCCTCCCTCGATGGCCATTGCATGCATTCTTGTTTTCCCAACGACCGTCGACGCCGGTCTGCCTTCGCGCTTCCTGCGGCACTGCTGCTGGCCGGCCTGCTGCTGCCCGTTGTCGGCTTCGCGCAGGAGCAGGCCGATACACGCCGCCTGCTCGACCAGCACATTGATCAGCAGGCACAGGCGCGCGAGCGTGAGCTGCTCAAGGACGAGCTGGATGCCGAGCGCCCGACGCTGACCATCGACGGCGAGCGTCACGTCATCGGCCACAACGTCGACGACGTCGGCCGCGCACTGTACCTGGCGCTGCAGCAGCGGCAATGGGGCCTGGCGGCACACTTCCTCAACGAATACCTGACCCTGCCCAACCACGACAAACTGCTGGTGCATTACGCCCAGGGCGGCCTGCTGCGCATACAGGGCAAACACGCGCAGGCAGCCACCGAGTATCGCGCACTGCTCGCCCTGCAGCCGGACTTCATGCCAGCCAGGCTCGAGCTGGCCCGCACCTTGTTCGAAGACCAGCTGGATCGCGAGGCAGACGCGTTGTTCGCGGAAGTCGGCACCAGCATCGATGCCAACGACCCGAAGACCGAGGGCGTGCGCACCACCATCGCCAGCCAACCGCACCTCGGCCAGTCGCACCTGCCTGTTGCTGCTGGTCACCGGCGACTGCCTGATCGAGCGCAAGTTGCCCGAGGCCATCACCGCCACCGGCATCGACTACGACGCCACCTTCAACAAGCGGCATGCGCTGCGCGGCCACCATGGCGTCTACCTGCGCGCGCTTGCGTTCGGCCAGAACTACCGCGACAACAGCGCCTACATTCGATTACTACGCATTGGGCAACAGCGCCTTGTTCGGCGCGCCGGGCGTGCATGCCGAATGGAGCTGGACGCCTGGCCAGCGCTCCATGCTGAAACTTGAAGCCGACTGGAAGGATCTCAGCTACCGGCAACGCGACTACGCGCGCAATCTCGACGGTGTGCAGCGCACCGCTTCGGCCACCTACTTCCGCAGCCTGGGCAGTCACTGGATGGCCTTCGGCGGCCTCGATGCACTGGACAGCGATGCCCGAGACCGCAGCAACAACTACCGCTCGCTTGGCGCCCGCCTCGGCGCATCACTGCAGTGGCCGGAAGGCTTCAGCCACACCCTGTTCGCCTCCTATCGCCGCCGCAGTTACGACCTGTACAGCCCGATGCTCGGCGTCCGCCGCGATGACGATGAGCGCAACTACACACTGATCATCAAGGCCAAGCGCCTGGCTTTCGCCGGCTTCACGCCCTTGCTGAGCCTTCGCTACAACGTCGTCTCCAGCAACGTCGACTGGCTCTACAGCTATGACCGCAGCACCGCCAGCCTGAAGCTGGAACGCAGCTTCTGACCCCAACCACTTCCTGCATCACCGGGGATTGCACATGAGCACACACAGCACCGTTGTTTCGCGCAGCCAGCAACTGAAGGCCGCCACCCACAGCACCCATGACAGCCTGGACAAGCGGGTCATGGCAGCAGACATCTTTGCCAGCCGCGACAGCTTCACGCGCTTCCTGCGCGTGCAGTATCGCTTCCACCGCGATATCGATGCGCTCTACTCGCATCACGGACTATTGGCGTTGATCCCCGATCTGGCCGAGCGCCGGCGGTTGGCCAGGATCGCACTCGA
>QFOV01000162.1 GCA_003248565.1 Stenotrophomonas sp. | reverse complement strand
CATGATCCCGCAAGCGCATTTCGATCTCGCTGGCAAAGTGGCCATCGTCACCGGCGGTGGCAACGGTATTGGTCGCGCCAGTTCCCTGATGTTGGCGGCTTATGGCGCGGCCGTCGCCATCGCCGACCTGAAGCTTGCCGCTGCAGAAAAGGTGGCAGCGGAGATTGTCGCGGCCGGCGGCAAGGCCTTGGCCCTGGAGTGCAACGTGCTCAAGGACGAGGACCTGGTTCGCGTGGTCGAGCGCACGGCGGCTGAACTTGGCGGCATCCACATTCTGGTCAACAACGCCGGTGGCGGTGGTGCCGGTCGCGAGAGTCCGTTCGAGATCAGCGTGGAGCAGTTCGAGCGACCCTTCCAGATCAATGTATTCAGTGCGTGGCGGCTGTCGCAGCTGTGTGCGCCGCACATGAAGCAAGCGGGCTATGGCTCGATCATCAACATGTCGTCGATGAGCTCGATCAACAGGAGCCCGGCGATCAGTGCCTATGCTGCGTCAAAAGCGGCGATCAATCATATGACCGCGAACCTCGCGCATGACTATGGCCCGGCCGGGATCCGGGTCAATGCGGTGGGGCCGGGTGCGGTGCGCACGGATGCCTTGGCGACGGTGCTGACGCCGGAGATCGAGGAGCGCATGTTGTCGCATACGCCGATCAAACGCCTGGGTGAAGCCGACGACATTGCCGGTGCGGTGCTGTACTTCGCCGCGCCGATCTCCAACTGGGTCAGTGGCCAGACCTTGTTCGTCAATGGTGGCGGTGTGCAGACGCTGGATTGATGCCCTGCTTATTCCGGTAGCGTGGACAGGAACTCGATCACGGCCTCGCGACGTGCCGGGTCGGAGGTGGCATTGACCATCTTGCTGCCGGGTATCTGTTTGGTCGGTGACTTGATGAAGGCATCCAGGGTCTGCGCATCCCAGATGATGCCGCTGGCCTTCATTGCTTCGGAGTAGTTGTAGCCCGGAGCGGTGCCGGCCTTGCGGCCAATCACGCCATGAAGATTGGGGCCGACGCGGTGGCCGAGGTTGGCGCGGGTGTCGTGGCAACCAGCACAGATGGCGAATGCGCGTTCGAGTTCGCGTTGGTGTGGATCGGCATTGGCCGAGTGGTTGAAGGCATCGCGCTGGCCGCAGGCGCTGAGCGTCAGGCAGGCGAGGGCGATCAGTGGCAGGCGGGACATTGCTTTCTCGGTGCAGGGGCGGCCGTGGTTGTTCGGCGTTGGCAATGATGGCTGGTGCTGGGAGGGGAAAGCAAAGCTTGGAGCAACGACCAAAGCAAAGGCCCCCCTCATCCGCCCGTTGGGCACCTTCTCCCGCTTGCGGGAGAAGGGAGACTTCATGCTCTTTGGGGTCTGTCGGCATAAAGCCAGAAGCAAAAGCCAGAAGCAAAAGCTAGAAGCAAAAGCAAGAAGCAAAAGCATGCTCATCCGGCCGCTAGGTTGTTCTCCGAATCACGGGTGTAGCTATGTCTTGGTGCATTGCTTGAGCAGCGCTTCTCCGGCTCTTGACGTACTTCGCGGAGTGCGTCGAAGCCGACACTGCCAGGCTATGCACAAGATAGCGGAGTAGTCCCCTCTCCCGTTTACGGGAGAGGGGTAGGGGTGAGGGCAGCTTTTGAGCTTTTAGAATTTCAAGCTTCCAAGCATCTAGGCCTTCAAGCTCCTAGCTTCAAAGCCTTCAAAGTCCCAAGGCTTCACTTCTTCGTAGCAAAGGTCCTATCCAGACTCTGCTCGAACGTGTGATACCCGATCCGCTCGTACAACTCCTCGCGGGTCTGCATGGTGTCCACCACATTGCGCTGGTGGCCATCGTGACGGATCGCGGTATACACGTTCTCCGCGGCCTTGTTCATCGCGCGGAACGCCGACAGTGGATAGATGCACATCGCGACGCCGACCGAACCCAGCTCCTCGGTCGAGAACAGCGGCGTCTGCCCGAACTCGGTGAGGTTGGCCAATACCGGCACCTTCACCGCATCGACAAAGCGCTTGTAGGTCTCCAGGTCATACGAGGCTTCGGCAAAGATGCCATCGGCACCGGCCTCGACGCAGGCCAGCGAACGCTCGATCGCCGCGTCCACGCCTTCCATCTGGATCGCATCGGTACGCGCGATCAGGAAGAAATCGGCATCAGTCTTGGCATCGGCCGCGGCCTTGACCCGGTCCACCATCTCGCCCAGCGACACGATTTCCTTGTTCGGGCGATGGCCGCAACGCTTGGCGCCCACCTGGTCTTCGATATGGCAGGCCGCCGCACCGGCCTTGATCAGTGACTTCACCGTGCGCGCGATGTTGAACGCGCTCGGACCAAAGCCGGTGTCGATGTCCGACAGCAGCGGCAGGTCGCAGACGTCGGTGATGCGGCGGATGTCG
The DNA here is from genome assembly GCA_003248565.1 of Stenotrophomonas sp. GTDB lineage: Bacteria > Pseudomonadota > Gammaproteobacteria > Xanthomonadales > Xanthomonadaceae > Stenotrophomonas. Next base: position 4,900 of record QFOV01000162.1, on the reverse strand, counting down.
GTGAGCACGTCGTCCATGGTGTTGATGCCCAGGTCCGGCAGGCCCAGCGAGCCGGCGGCGACGCCGCCACCGGACAGGTAGACCGCACGGAAGCCCGCCCGCTTGGCCAGCAACGCGTGGTTGGCGTTGATCGCACCGGGGATCTGCAGCGGGCTTTCCTGTGTGAGCGCCGCGCGGAAGCGGGCGCCTGGACTGACAATGCTCATCAAAACTCCTGTGGGTTGATGGCGACGTTTACATCGCCGGATAGTTCGGTCCGCCACCACCCTGCGGGGTCACCCACACGATGTTCTGGGTCGGGTCCTTGATGTCGCAGGTCTTGCAGTGCACGCAGTTCTGCGCGTTGATCTGCAGGCGGGTGTCGCTGCCTTCGCCGACGAACTCGTAGACGCCAGCCGGGCAGTAGCGCGCTTCCGGGCCGCCATAGGTGGCCAGGTTGACCTTCACCGGCACGCTGGCGTCCTTCAAGGTCAGGTGGCTGGGCTGGTCTTCCTCGTGGTTGGTCGAGGACAGGAACACCGAGCTCAGGCGATCAAACGTCAGCACGTTGTCGGGCTTGGGATAGTTGATCTTCGGCTGGCTGGCGGCCGGCTCCAGGCACTCGTGGTCGGCCTTGGTGCGGTGGATGGTCCACGGCGCATTGCGGATGCCCAGCTTGGGCAGCAGCCACTGTTCGATGCCGGTCATCAGCGTGGCCAAGGTGCGGCCCTTCTTGAACCACTGCTTGAAGTTCTTGGCCTGCAGCAGCTCGGCCTTCAGCCAGCTGTTCTCGAACGCTTCCGGATAGGCGCTCAGCTCATCGCGCGAGCGACCGGCGACCAGCGCATCGAACGCGGCCTCGGCGGCCAGCATGCCGGTCTTGATCGCGGCGTGGCTGCCCTTGATGCGGCTGACGTTGAGGTAGCCGGCTTCGCAGCCGACCAGCGCGCCGCCCGGGAACACGGTCTTGGGCAGCGACAGGATGCCGCCGGCGGTGATCGCACGTGCGCCGTAGGCAACGCGCTTGCCGCCTTCCAGGTGCTTGCGGATCGCCGGATGGGTCTTGAAGCGCTGGAATTCCTCGAACGGACTCAGCCACGGGTTCTTGTAGTCCAGGCCGACCACATAGCCGATCGAGACCTTGCCGCCTTCGGCGTGGTACAGGAAGGCACCGCCGTAGGTGTCGTTGTCCAGCGGCCAGCCGGCGGCGTGCACCACCAGGCCCGGCTCGTGCTTGGCCGGATCGATCTGCCACAGCTCCTTGATGCCCAGGCCATAGGACTGCGGGTCCTTGCCGGCATCGAGCTTGAACCTGCTGATCAGCTGGCGGCCGAGGTGGCCACGCGAGCCTTCGGCGAAGATCGTGTACTTGGCATGCAGTTCCATGCCGCGCTCGTAGTTCGGGCCCGGCGTGCCGTCCTTGTGGATGCCCATGTCGCCGGTGGCCACGCCCATTACCGCGCCGTTCTCGTCGTACAGCACTTCGGCGGCGGCAAAGCCCGGGAAGATCGACACTTCCAGCGCCTCGGCCTGCTGCGCCAGCCAGCGGCTGACTTCGCCCAGGCTGATGATGTAGCTGCCATCGTTGTGGAAGCATTCCGGCAGCAGGGCATGCGGCGTGCTCTTGGCGCCGGTTTCATTCAAGAACAGGAATTCGTCGCGGGTGACGGCCTGCCGCAGCGGCGCACCGCGTTCCTTCCAGTCCGGGAACAGCTCGTTGAGCGCGCGCGGGTCCATCACCGCGCCGGACAGGATGTGCGCGCCGGGCTCGGAGCCTTTCTCCAATACGCACACCGACAATTCCTGGCCCTTCTCGACCGCCAGCTGGCGCAGGCGGATGGCGGTGGCCAGACCGGCAGGGCCGGCGCCGACGATGACGACGTCAAATTCCATCGCTTCGCGCGGCGGCAGGGCGGTGTTGGCTTCAGTGTTCATGCAAGGGCTCTTGGGTAAAGGCCGGCGCGGTTTGGGCGACGACGGTTGCCTGGAACCGCCGCCTCAACGTGAGGCGGCGATGATCTGCGAAGGCGCAGCGTTCCAGATCAGCCCTGCGTTGTCTGCCAGATGGGAGAACACGCGTTCCAGGTGCTTGATGCGGTGCGGCTGGCCCATCACCCACGGGTGGATGTTGAGCGCGAGCAGGCGACCCTGTCCGCTGCGCTGCGCTTCCTCCAGTAGGAAATCGCAGGCATCGACCATCTGGTCCGCATACTCGGCCTCGGCATGCAGATTTTCGCCGACGATGAAGCGATCTTCCAATTCCAGTGACAACGGCAGTGCGGTGAGCGGGCCGTTGGCGGTCTGGAAGGGGTAGGGCAGCTCGTCGTTGATCCAGTCACCAAACCATTGCAAACCGGCCTGTTGCAGCAGTTCCGGGGTGTTTTCGGACTGCGATCTGGCCGGTGACAACCAGCCCTTGATGGGGCCGTCCGAATACGGGGCCAGTGCGGCCAAACTGCGCTGGATGTATTCAGCTTCGCGCGCCGGGTCGAGCCCGCCGTAGTGCACGCTGTCCATGTTCCAGCCGTGCGCGACCAGCTCGGCGCTGCGCACCTTGAGCCGACGCAGCAGGGCTGGGTAGCGCTCGGCCAGCTCGCCGTTGACCGCGGCGCTGGCGCGCAGACCGTACTTTTCCAGCGCATCCAGTACGCGGAACACGCCGACCCGGTTGCCGTAATCGCGCAGCGTGTAATGGCGCAGGTCCGGGTAGGGCATGACCATTGCGCCGTGCGGCTTGAAGCCCTCGCCCTTGGGGTTGAGCGGGAAGTGCTCCAGGCTCAGGTTGATCCACAGCGCCAGCGGCTTGTCGTCGGGCCAGCGCACGGCCGGGCGCTCGGCCAGCATCGACCAGCTGTAACGCGCATGGTCCATGCCATGGCGCAGCTGCGGGTACTCCAGGAAGCTGCGATCCAGGCTCATGCCGCGTCCTCCGCGTTGATCGCCGTCATCGAGGCCAGCGCATCGTCGTAGTGCTTGTCCAGATAATGCTGGGCGATCTCGCGGCCGGTGGCCTTCCACACCTTGTCGTGGCTGCAGATGTAGTCCATCGCATCGTGGAAAGCGGCCAAGCGGTGCGGGTGGCTGACCTGGTAGGCGTGCAGCGGCACGCACATCACCGTGCCGGAGTGCTCGCCTTCGGCGTACAGGCGGTCGAAGGCGTCCTTGATCATCTGCCCGTAACGGCGCGGCTCGATCTTGTTGGTGACGTAGACGATGGTGTCGTTGAGCTCCAGCGAGTACGGCACCGACACGAAGCGCTTGCCCGAGCGGGTCTTTACCGGCGTTGGCTGGTCATCGTGGAACAGGTCGCAGGTATACAGGCCACCGGCCTCGGCGAACAGGTCGATGGTGGCGTCGGAATGCGACAGCGCTGGTGCCAGGTAGCCGTCGCAGTGCTGGCCGGTGTGTTCGGCGATCAGCGCCATCGAGTGCGCGATCATCTCCCGCTCCTGCGCCTCGTCCATGCCGTAGGTGTAGCGGGTGTTGTAGATGCCGTGGCTGAAGAATTCCCAGTTGCGCTCGGCCGCCATCTGGATCACTTCCGGATGGTGCTTGAGCATGGCCGTGGACAGCGATACCGAGCCGCGCAGGCCGTACTGGTCCATCACCCGCATCATCCGCTGGTGGCCGACGCGGTTGCCGTAGTCGCGCGTGCCATAGCCCTGGATGTCGGGCAGCGGACGCGGCCATGGTTTGCGCTGCGGGTTGGCCGGCGGCGCGTACTCGTAGAACTCGATGTTGGGCGCGATCCACAGCGCCACGCGGGCACCGCCCGGCCATTCGATCTTCGGACGGCTGTCGTAGGGCCAGTAGTCGAACAGGCCCGGATCGGACTTGGTCGTGGCGTTCATGCGCGCAGCGCCTGCAGCTGTGCGGCCACATGCTCGACCGGCTCCACGTCGCCGTACTTGAGCATGATGTCGCTGAGGTTGGCGAAGTGCGGGATCTCGTGCTTGTCGGCCACGCATTCCTCCGGAACGATGCTGCGGTAGCCGCGCGACAGGCTGTCGATCACGCAGGCACGGATGCAGCCCGAGGTCGAGCCGCCGGTGATGATCAGCGTGTCGATCTTGTGGAAGGTCAGCAGCGACCACAGGTTGGTTTCGAAGAACGGGCTGGCCATGCGCTTGTGCATGACGATGTCGCCGGGCTGCACGTCTGCGCGTGGATCGAACTGCGCGCGCTCGGAGCCGTGCTTGATGTTCTGCAGCGAGTCCGGGGTGTTGGTGCGGGTGCCCCAGGTGCCGGCGTCTTCGCCCGACTCCAGGTACGCCACATACGTCCACACCACCGGCAGGCCGAGCGCGCGCACCTGCGCCGACAGCGCATTGATGTGCTCGATCTGGCGCGGGTCGGTCGCATACGCGGTCTTGAACGCGGCCAGGTCGGTATAGGCGCGTTGCACATCGATGTTGACGATGGCCGGGCGCGCGCCGAAGCCGAACTTGGCGCGGTTGGGGTTGGCCTTGACCTGCTCCCAGTACTGGCGGGCGGTGAGGTTGGACGTTTCCATCACGGGCATGGGGTCTCTCCGTTGCAGTAGTGGGGATCAGGCGGCCGAGGCGCGCGCGCGTTCGTCGCGCACCAGCGTTGCGGCCAGCAGAGCCAGCACGATCAGCGCGCAGATCAGGCTGAAAGCGATGTGGTAGCTCTTGGTGATGTCGAAGATCTTGGCCGTCACCCAGATGCCGAGGCCGGCGGTGGTCGCATCGAGCAGGGTGATGGTGCCGAGGATCTTGCCGGCCGAGCCCAAGCCGAAGGCGTTGACCGCCAGCAGCTGGATCATCGTGTACAGGCCACCCCAACCAAGCCCGAACAGGGCCAGCGAGTACCAGATCAGGTCGGCACGCATCGTCGCCAGGATCAATGCACCTGCGGCCATGATCGTCAGGTTGACCAGGAACACGCGCTTGGCCGGCAA
>QFOV01000161.1 GCA_003248565.1 Stenotrophomonas sp. | reverse complement strand
GATGCCAGGTACAGGCGTGGCGGGATCGAGTCGATCTCGATGAATTCATTGCGTGCGTGATACCCCCAGCCTGCGAGCCCCAGGCCTTCCAGCACCGCGGCATGACCGGAGCGGCCCGCAAACCCTGCGTCGGTCCCGCCGTTGGTCGTGGGATGCATCAGCAGCTTGCGGCCATCCAGTTCGGCATAGATCTCCTGCGCCAGATCCGCCAATGCACGGCCGCGCTCACCCGCCACGTAGATCGGGCGCAGCGGCTCCAGCGTCACCGTGGTAGTGGTGTCAGGCACCGCGTGGCTCTGCTTGACCTTGGCCTGCAATGCGGCCAGCAGGTTGGCATTGCTGTCGGCCTGGGTGACACGTGCATCGCCCCCCACTTCGGCGCGTTCCGGAATCTGGTTGCGCGCCGTGCCGGCATTGGCCGTGGTCCAGTTGAGCTGCGCACCCGGCACCCCGGCGGCCACGTCCTTGGTCTGGATGATCTGGTGGGCCAGTTCGACGAGTGCGTTGCGGCCCTGCTCCGGAGCCGCACCTGCGTGTGCGGACAGGCCCTGCACCGTCATCCGCACCTGCGAGGTGCCGGCGGCACTGAGCAGCACGCCTTCGCTTTCGATCACCGCCTTGGCCGCCGATGGCTCGAAGGACAGCACCACGTCGTGTTCGTCGGCCAACTTGGCAATGGTTTCGCCTGAGCCCGGCGAGCCGATCTCTTCGTCCGGATTGAACAACACCGTAACCGTCGCGTAATCGTTCCACCCGCGCGCCTTGAGCAGGGCCAGCGAATGCAGGATCACCGCGATGCCGCCCTTGTCGTCGGCGATACCCGGGCCGTACAACAGGTTGCCTTTCTGGTGGAACGGTTCCTTCTCGAGGATGCCGCGGTCGTAGACGGTATCGGCGTGGGCAATCAACATCACCTTCAACTTGCCAGTGCCGTTGAAGGTACCACGCACCAGATCCGGGCCGCCGGTTGCCGACGGAACCCGCTCCACCTTCGCATCCAGCGCCTGCAGCCGCTTGTCGAGATAGGCCATCACCTTGCCGACCCCCTCATGATCCGTAGAACCGGATTCCATCAGCACCAGTTCGCGCAGTGTCTCGATCACTGCTGGCTGCTGGGCCGTCGCCGCTGCCCGCAACTGCGCATCGAGCTGTGCCGCCTGCGCCTGCGCTGCGAAAGAACCTGCAGCCAGTAATCCGCTGAAAACCGCCGTGCGTGAAATTCTCATGGCCTGCTCCTGTGGTCGCCGCCGTAGCCTATCAGCGACACGGTGACGATAGGGAGCCCTGGCGCACAGGAACGGGCCATCCGCTGGAACCACGGCTGCCCACATCACGCCGGCATTGCTGGCAGCGAGATGATCCGTGAGTTTCAGCGGATGAGTGCGCCCTCAGGCCTCCTGCAAGCCCGGCCGGCCATGCGCCACCGCATAGCGCTTCCAGCTTTCAAGCTTGCCGTTGGGCTGCATGACCTGGTCCAGCGTCTTCATGTCGCCCACCCAGGCGTCGCGCGTCACGTCGCACAGCACATAGCCGCGTTTGTCGGTGGTGGCCTTCAGGTGCGGACTGTGCTGCAGCGTATTGCGCGCCATCGCATCGACGCCCTGGCCGTCGGCGCCGGAGCTGATCGACGTGGCCAGGAATTCGCTGGAGATCACCCCGGAATCAGCGTTGTCCTGCACCAGGTCACTGGCGTAGTGCCGGTGCGCGTCCCCACATGCGGTAACCACATTGTTGAAGCTCAGCGTCTGGATGTGGTCGAGCAGCCGCCGGCGGCTGTCCAGGTAGCCGGACCACTGGTCATCCGATGACACCACCTGTCCATCCTTCTCGCGCGCGTAATTGCCCAGCGAAACCTGGTGGGCGATGGTATGCCAACGTGGCGCCGCATCCGCCAGCCCATCGAACAACCAGCGCTCCTGCTGCGCGCCGACGATGCTGCGTGCCGGCGACTCGACCTGCTCGCGCGCGGCCATGTCCACCTGCTTGCTGCGGTATTGGCGGGTATCAAGCAGGTGCAGGTCCATCAGGTTGCCGTAGCGCGCACGCCGATACAGTTGCATATGCCCGTTGACCGGGAATGCAGAACGGCGCAACGGCATGTTCTCGTAGTACGCCTGGAACGCCTGTGCGCGCCGCAGCAGGAACACTTCGCTCGGGGTTCCATCCTGGTCCTCCGCGCCCGCCCAGTTGTTGTCCACCTCGTGGTCGTCGAAGGTCACGAACCACGGTGCGGCGGCGTGCGCGGCCTGCAGGTCCGCATCACTCTTGTACTGCGCATAGCGCCGCCGATAGTCATCCAGCGTGTAGGTCTGCGGCCCAACGTGGTTGCGCAGGTTGGTGAAAGGCTGACCATTCATCCGCCGCACGCCAGGCTGGCTCTCACCCTCGTAGATGTAGTCGCCATAGTGGAAGACGAAATCCAGCGGCTCCTCGGCGATGCAACGCCAGCCGGTGAAATGCCCTTCCTCGAAGTGCTGGCAACCGGCCACCGCGAAGCGGACCCTGTCCACCTGCGCCGCTGCCGCAGGCAGGGTGCAGGTGCGGCCTACCGCGCTTTCATGGCCGCCAACAGTGAAGCGGTACCAATACGGTCGGCCAGGCTCCAGCCCTTGCAGCTCCACATGCAAGGCATGACCGAGCTCGGGATGCGCAAGTGCCGAGCCCTGCCGCAACACGCGACGGAAGCCATCATCGGCAGCGAGCTGCCATTGCACGGGGATCGGCCGCGGCGTGATGCCACCGCCGAATACCAAGGGTTCGGTCGCCAGCCGCGTCCACAACACCATGCCATCTGGGCTGGGGTCGCCGGACGCCACCCCGAGCGTGAACGGCGAGCTGGCAAAGCGCGGCGATGCCAGCAGGTTGCGCGGATTCAGTGCGCTGGCGTCGGCCCGTGCGGCCAGCGATGCGGTGCCCATCCACGCACCAAACGCCGACAGACCGGACAGCGCGAGGAAACGCCTGCGATTGAAGTTTTCCACGGGCCGCGTCCTCAGTTGTAGATGATGTGGAAGTAGTAGAAGCGGCCGTAGTCATCGATCTCGGTACGGAAGCGACCGTTCGGACCGGTGCTGTAGGTCGGCTGCATGTTGAACAGGTTCTTGGCCTCGTACTTCAGCGTGACGTGCTTGCTGATCTTGTGGCTGAAAGCCAGGTTGAAGGTCATGTACGGGTCGTAGTAGGAATCGAGCCATTCGGTATCACCGAAGTCGACCAGCATGCGGCTGCGGTAGTTGCCGGAAACCCGCAGCTGGGCGCTGTTCCACGGCATCCGCCAGATCGCCGAGCCATTGAGCGACCAGTCCGGTTGGTACAACAGGCGATCAAGGCGCCGCGATGTACCGTCACTGATCCTGTAGTTGGTCTGCCCGTCCAGGCCCGTGGCATTGAAGAACATGTCGAAGCGGTGACGTCCCCAGCGCAGGTTGCGGTTGGCGATGGCGAACTCGACGCCGCGCAGCCGCGATTCGTCGGTGTTCATCGGCTGGGTGACCCGGTAGGTGGTGTCGCCGATATCCTCGAAGGTGGTCAAGGTATAGATGTCGTCCTTGATCACCTTGTCGAACAAGGCAACCGAGACGATGCCGTTGTTGCCGTTGAAGTACCTCTCCCAGGCCAGGTCCAGATTCGTCGAGCGGCGCGGATCGAGCCCGGCATTGCCCTGCTTGATCGTGCAATAGCCCCGGCCATCGTCATCGTCCGCACAGCTGCTGTTGGTGGCCTGGGCGATGTTGCTCGGCGTTGGGCGGCCCAGCGTGCGGCTCGCCGAGAAACGCAGGCGCTGGTTCTCGCTGAGCTTGAAACTGGCGTTCAGCGAAGGCAGCAGGTCGCTGTAGCCGCCGCTGGTCTTCAGGAAATCGGCGGTATAGGTGCTGCCGCCGTTGTTGCTGTACGGGCTGAACGCATCGAAGCGGGTGTGGTCGTAGCGCAGGCCGCCGATCAACAGCAGCCGATCCCATGCATAGTGGGCGGACACATAGGCATTGGCGATGTCCTCGACGTACTTGTAGTCGCTGGTGAAGTTCGCGTTCGGATAGGCCGCGTTGTTGTTGCCCAGGGTCGGCACCAGCTCTTCGGTGACCTTGCTGTTGTCGATCAGCGGAAAGCCCGGCACCGAGCCGAGCAGCGTCGAACCCGGATACAGGTAGTCATTCAAGGTCGCGCTGGACTTGTAGTAGTTGAAATCGATGTCCTGCCAGATGTTGAGGTGGCGGTACTCGGCACCTGCGGCAAGCCCGAAGCCGCGCGCATCGGCATCGATGTTGTGGCTGAAGTCCAGGCGCAGGTTGTCGATGGTCTCCTTCGCGTCGCGTGGCGACACGTAGGCCTGGGCCGGATTGAGCTTGAAGCTGGAACTGGTCAGCAGGCTCGGGTCGGACACACCCACGGCGTTCGGGAAGCCGTGCTTGTCATTGGCGTAGTCCACGAACAGATTGCTCGGGTAGGCGCGCACGCCCCAATAGACCTGGGTATTGTCGAAGGTCTCCTCGGTATGGCCGCCGCGCAGGGTCAGCCTGGTCAGCGCACCGATGTCCCAGTTGAAGTTGGCGATCGCCCCGCGATTGTTGCGGTCCCAGCGATCGTGGCGATTCTTGATGTAGATGCTGTTGATCTGGGTGGTGCCGCCATCGGCGGTCTGATCACGGATCGCGAACTTCGCGTTGGAATACAGATCGGTCTTGTTCATCGTCGAGTTCTCGTAGAAGCGGTACGAGTACAGCAACAACGACGCGTAGAAGGGATCGTCGCTTGGCTTCCATTCCAGCTTGGCCGAGCCACCGAAGTTGGTGATAAAGTTGGTATAGGTGCCGGTACTGAAGTTGCCCGGTGCACGCAGGCCGTTCCAACCGGCCGCCTCGGTGGGCGCGGTGGTGCCATCGGTCAGGTACTTGCCCGCATCGTTGAAGTAGTAGTTGGACTCGACCCAGCGCTTGATGCTGTTGCGCGAACGCTGCTCATAGCGGGCCACCGCGACGATGCCGAACTGCTGGTCAGCGCCGAACTGGTTGGAGAACACCATCTTGGCGCTCTTGCCAAAGTGCCCAAGTGTCTTGTGGTCACCGCCGGCACTGCGGCCGACATCGGTCTCGGCGGTTGAGTAGATACCTGCCACGTCGGCGAATACATACTGCCCGGAGCGATCAAACGCGCTGCGGCTGATGATGTCGATCACGCCACCAATGGCATCCGGTGCCTGCTCGGCACTGAAGCTCTTGTAGATATCGGTGCGGGTACCGATGTCGCTGGGAATCAGCTGCAGGTTGTTCATCCGCTCGCCGGAGCCGCTGCCGCCGACGCTGGCAATGGCGATGCCATCGATGGTGGTGTAGTTGAGGTTGGCCTGCACGCCGCGCACGGTGACGTAACGCGGCTCACCGGCGTCCTCCACCGCGCTCAGGCCCGGCGCGGCCATCAGGCTCTCGGCCAGGGTCTCGTCGCCATAACTGTCCATCTCGTCATAGATCACCGAATCCTTGATCACCGGCGACTGCTTCTTCTGGTCGATGACCTCATGTGCGGCAATCACCGTCACCGTCCCCAGGGTAGGCGCGGTGGCCGCCTCTGCGGCACGTGGCACCGCTGGCGCGGGCTGCGCAGCGGCTGGCTTGGCGGGCGCTGGATCGATGGCGATGACGTTGCCGTCCACCACGCTGTAGCTCAGCCCGCTGCCAGCCAGCAGTACCTCCAGCGCCTGTTTGACGGTGGCGCCGCTCGGCACCGCCGCTGCCATGCGCGGCGCGCCGGTGGGCGAGTAGAGGAACTGCACGCCGGCACTGCGTGACAACTGCTCCAACGCATGACCCAGCGATTGCGCCGGGATCGCGGTCGTCACTTTCGCTTCCAGTCCATCCGTGGCGGCCAATGCCGGCACGGCAATGCAGGGGGATAGTGCGAGTACGACCGACAGGTAGAGCTTCTTCCGCATCACGGTTCCTAAGGAGGGAGATTGCATGTGCCGCGTCGGCAGATGACGTCGGCTTCCCCTAGTAAGAGCGGTGCTGCGGCGAAGTGGAGAACGCTGATTCGATGAATTTTTTCTTACAGGCCCAACGCGCTGCCTTCAGCGGCTATGGACATGCACGGTGTCACCACGGCGCTGCACCTTGAAGCGCGGGTCGCGGGCAAGGAATGCCTGCAGCGCCACGATCCGGTCCGCATCCAGGCTGCCGGACAGGCGCATGGCCGCCGCTGCGTCGTCCTCGATCACGACCTGCACCCGGTTATGGCGATTGAATGCTGCCGCAACCTCATCCAGACGTTCGTCCAGGAAGGAGACCTTGCGATGCTGCCAATCCAGCAGCATCGATGCAGGCATGTCCAAGGGCTGCACCGCACCGGTATCGTTGTCCACCAGCACCACGCGGCCCGCGATCAGGCTCGCCAGGCGCTGCTGATCCGAGTCACCCCGCCAGACCTCGACTTCACCGGAGACCACACCAATGCGCGTGTTCTGCAGCCGTCGCGACACATCGAACACAGTGCCGATATCGCGCACCCGCAGCTCGCCAACCTGCACCTCGAATGCGCGGCGGTCCGGTGCCACATCGAAACTGGCTTCACCGCGCAGCAGCTCCACCCGTCTATCCAGCCAGCCCATGCGCACACGGATGGCGCTGTCCGCGTTCAACCGCACCTCGGTGCGATCTGCCAGCACCAGTTCGCGCAGTTCACCGTGCCCTGCCGCCAACACCTGCTCCTGCGGCCATAGCCGTGACAACGACGCCCCCAGCACCAGCACCAGGCAGGCAGCCGCGGCCAAGGCAGCCCAGCGGCGCCGTCCACGTCGCGCCGGAACCGCGCTGCTGGCGGCGTTTCTGGCAAACAAGGGCACCACCTTGGCCGTCGGTCGACGTGCGCCCGCCTCCATCAGCATGCCTTCGAGCAGGTCGGAAGATGCTGCCGGCATCGCCTCACCTACCTGCCGGTGCAGATCGAGCGCACGCAGATAGGCACGCACATGCTCCGGTGAACGCCGCAGCCAGGCCAGGAATGCGCGCCGCTGTACGTCGCTCAGCGCCCCGTCGCGGTTGATCAGGAACCACTGCACGCCCTGCTCGGCAACACTTCCATCCATGCAATCGGTGATATCCGGGTTCATGCACCCTCCCTGGTGCCAAGGGCCTGCCGGCAGGCTTCCAGCCCCTTGCCTATGTGCTTGCGCACCATGTGCACGGACACATCAAGCTGCGCGCTGATCTGCAGGCATTCCACGCCTTCGCGATAGTGCAGCTCCATCACCCGGCGGGTGGTGGCAGGCAAGCGCGCGATGGCGCCG
>QFOV01000160.1 GCA_003248565.1 Stenotrophomonas sp. | reverse complement strand
GGCAATGCCAGCATCAGCCCGGAAAACGCAAAAAAACGATTACAAGTACGCATCCGGCCATCATCTCCGATCCACGCAGGCAGCGTCATTGCCCCGCGCGCTGAAGTTCCAGCTGAAACCCTACGGCCACGGGGCTCCAGCCCTGTTACGATGATGCGGTTCTGAGCGCGTTTTTGCTGCATCCCGCGCCGAATACCCCCACTCCCCGCCACTGATACGAGTATCGCCGTGTCCTTCTTTGCAAACGTGGAACAGGTACCTGGTGACCCGATTCTGGGTCTGACCGAGGCTTACAACGCTGACAGCCGCACCACCAAGGTCAATCTTGGCGTGGGCATCTACTACGACGAGAGCGGCCGTATTCCGCTGCTGCGCGCCGTCAAGCAGATCGAGCAGACGCTGGCCGCCGAGGCCAAACCGCGCGGTTACCTGCCCATCGACGGCCTGCCGGCCTACACCCAGGCCACCCAGAAGCTGGTGTTCGGCGAAGCGTCGGACCTGCTGGCCGCCGGCCGCGTCGCGACCTCGCAGACCGTTGGCGGCAGCGGTGCGCTGCGCGTCGGTGCCGACCTGCTGAAGCGCCTGCTGCCGCACGCCACCATCGCCATCAGCAACCCGAGCTGGGAAAACCACCGCGCCGTGTTCGGTGCCGCTGGTTTCGACGTGGTCGATTACACCTATTACGACAACGCCGCACACGGTCTGGACTTCGCCGGCATGCTGGCCGACCTGCAGAAGCTGCAGCCGGGCACCGTGGTGCTGCTGCACGCCTGCTGCCACAACCCGACCGGTGCCGACCTGAGCACCGAGCAGTGGAAGCAGGTTGCCGCGCTGATGAAGGACCGCCAGCTGTTCCCCTTCATCGACATGGCCTACCAGGGCTTCGACAAGGGCATCACCCAGGACGGGCAGGCCGTGCGCATCGTCGCCGATGCCGGCATCGACAGCTTCATCGTCGCCAACTCGTACTCCAAGTCGTTCTCGCTGTACGGCGAGCGCGTCGGTGCGTTGTCGGTGGTGGGTCCGGACGCGACCTCGACCAAGGCCGTGCAGTCGCAGGTCAAGCGCATCATCCGCACCATCTACTCCAGCCCGTCCACCCACGGCGCCGCGCTTGTCGCCGGCGTGCTGAACAGTGGCGAGCTGCGTGGCGTGTGGGAAGCCGAGCTGACCGAAATGCGCGAGCGCATCCACGCCCTGCGTGCCGGCATGGTGCAGAAGCTGGCCGCCCTGGGCGCGCCGGAATTCGGCTTCATCCAGCAGCAGGCCGGCATGTTCTCCTACTCGGGCCTGAGCAAGGCGCAGGTAGACAAGCTGCGTGACGACTACGGCATCTACGCCGTCGGCACCGGCCGTATCTGCGTTGCCGCGCTGAGCCAGAACAACCTGGACTACGTGGCCAAGGCGGTCTACGAAGTCAGCCGCGGCTGATGCATCGTTGCTGCTGATGTGATGAAAAGCCCGGGGAAACCCGGGCTTTTTTGTGGCTTGAGGGTTGTGGATAAGGCTGTGGAGCAAAGGCTCAACTGCTTGAGAGCACCCCTCCCCAACCCTCCCCTTGCCTGCGGCAAAGGGAGGGGGCTGAGCTGCAGCCCTCACCATTTCGCGAACTGCAGCTTTTACCCCCTCCCTTGCGCGAAGCGCAGGGGAGGGTTGGGGAGGGGGGCCGTTGCTCCAGCTCTTGCCGTTGCCATTACCCCAAAGCCTTATCCACAAGCCCCTGTGGATATCCCGCAGCTACCCCGGCACCACCCAGGTCACCACCACCGCAGTCACCACCATCGCCCCCAGCCCAATCGCCACGCCAGCGCCATAGCGCCCACCACCACTGGCGAACGCGAGCACCGACTTGGCCAATGACGCCGAGGCCAACAGCGCCACTACCCCCCAGCGCGCCTGCGCCAACTCCAGGCCACCAGAAGCCGTAAGCCCGGCAATACTCGCCGCCGCCGCGTGTAGTTCACCCAAGGCGGCAATGGTCGCCCCGGCCAAGGCACCGGCCTGCCCGAACAACTGCCGCAGCCCTTCGGACAGCAACAGCACCACCGCAATCACCAGTGCGATCAGCAGGGCGTGCTTCAGCTGGAAGGCCTTGCTGGCCGGCCCCTGCGGCACCGCTTCATCGGCCACATGGCGCAGCCCCAGCACCGAGCACAACAACAGAACCAGGCACGCTGCCGCCAATGGCCAAGCCGTGGTCTTCAACAACGTCGCCGAACTCGTACCGATAACGGCAGCAAACAACAGCAACGAGGCCAGATTCGCCAACAGCGCGGCCGCCACCGACGGCATCACCAGGGCCGGCGCGGCGCGGCTGCTGCGACCAAACCCGGCCACTGCGGCAGTAGAGGAAGCAAAGCCAGAAAAGAACCCGGCTACAGGCAGACCCCAGCGCGCGCCCACCGCCCTCAGCGCGATATGGCCGAGCATGCCCACACCCATCACCAGCACCACGATCTGCCACAGCTTGGACGGCACCAGCACGCCCCAGGGATCAACCGCGCTGTCCGGCAGCATCGGCAGCACCACCAGCGCACAGGCGGCCAGCAACAGGGCGTCACGCACCTCCTGATCGCTGATCACCTCCCGGCTCAGCCGCGCCAATGGCGCCTTGGCCCACAGCAGGATCGCCACCACCACACCCAGCGCCGCGGCCAGCGCCTGCTGCTGCATGCCCAGCGCACCCAGCAACACAGTTATCAACAGGGCGATCTCGCCGGTCAGGCCCGGATCTTCGCGCGAGGTGACGCGATAGCTGGTCCAGGCCAGCGCCGCCACCGCCAGCAGTGCGACCACGAATACCGCCTGGCCCAACATCAACGCTGCCGCACCCATCAAGGCCGACAGCGCATGCGTGCGAACCCCGGCCTGCAGGCTCTTGCGCCCGCCGTGCTGACGCTCGCGCACCGCGCCGATCAGCAGGCCGATGCCCAGGGCGGTCAGCAAACCATGTGTGGCCTGGTTCCAATCCATCGTGTTCTCCAGCAAGGCCCTGAATGGTACGAGGCCTGTGGATAAAACCAATACCCACGGACTTATCCACATCTCATTCCAATCTGGAGTTATCCCCAAACGTTTGTGGATAACCCGGATGCGCCCGCCATGGCGGGCTTTTCATCGCCGGAACCATTACACGCCGCCCTGGCCGGCAGGCGCTGTCCAGATTTGTCCACAGGGAGACAAAATCTGGCTGCGACTCGCTAAAAGTGGAGCCAGCCGCGACAATAGCGCCCCTTTCGTCTGAAGGTAGTTGCCGTCCATGTCCCGTACGTCGCTGACCCGTTTCCTGATCGAAGAACAGCATGCCAAGCGCATCAACGCCGACCTGCGCCAGCTGGTGGCCGTGGTCGCCCGCGCCTGCACCAGCATCTCGATCGCCGTCAGCAAGGGCGCCCTGGGCGGCGTGCTAGGCGATGCCGGCACCGGCAACGTGCAGGGTGAGGCGCAGAAGAAGCTGGACGTGATCTCCAACGAGATCCTGCTCGAAGCCAATGCCTGGGGTGGCCACCTGGCCGCCTGCGCTTCCGAGGAAATGGACCACAGCCAGCCGGTGCCGTCGGAGTACCCGCTGGGCGACTTCCTGCTGCTGTTCGATCCGCTGGATGGCAGCTCCAACATCGATGTGAACGTCTCGGTCGGCACCATCTTCTCGGTGCTGCGCTCCCCAAAGGGTGTGGATAAGCCGGGCGACGAGCACTTCCTGCAGCCGGGCACCCAGCAGGTCGCGGCTGGTTACTGCATCTACGGGCCCAGCACCATGCTGGTCCTGACCGTCGGCCATGGCACCCACGCCTTCACCCTGGACCGCGAAACCGGCGAGTTCGTGCTGACCCAGCGCGGCATGCAGGTGCCAACCGACACCAAGGAATTCGCCATCAACATGTCCAACCAGCGCCACTGGGAAGCGCCGATGCAGGGCTACGTGGCCGATCTGCTGGCCGGCAAGGACGGCGTGCGCGGCAAGGACTTCAACATGCGCTGGATCGCCTCGATGGTGGCCGACGTGCATCGCATCCTGACCCGCGGCGGCATCTTCATCTACCCATGGGACAAGAAGGACCCGTCCAAGGCCGGCAAGCTGCGCCTGATGTACGAGGCCAACCCGATGTCGCTGCTGGTGGAGCAGGCCGGCGGTGCCGCCACCAACGGCCGCGAGCGCATCCTCGACATCGCCCCGACCCAGCTGCACCAGCGCGTACCGGTATTCCTCGGCTCGAAGAACGAAGTGGCCGAAGCCACCCGCTACCACCGCGAACACGACCTGCAGGGCTGACCGTCTGCTCCCTCCCTTTGGCCGCAGGCCAACGGGAGGGGTGGCTTTTGAGGCCTTTCAAGCCATATCGGGAAAGCGGCACTACCGATAACCCTCCTGTAGTGCCGAGCCATGCTCGGCAAGGGCATTACCGGTACAGCCCCTCTGCCGAGCATGGCTCGGCACTACCTCGGCATTGCTCGGAAAACCTCTGCCGAGCATGGCTCGGCACTACACATGCGGGGCGCTTCAGGCCACCATCGGCGGACACGCACTGCGAGGCTGCCGATGACTGCTGTTGATTTCATTGAGGTCTACGACAACGCCCTGTCCGCCGACGACTGCGCGGCCATCGTCGAACGCCTGCGCCACAGCACCCAGCTCAAACCCGGCCAGGTTGGCAGCGGCGTGTTCCCCGAACTCAAGCGCAGTCACGATCTGCGCATCAGCGGTAACGACGGCTGGCGCGATGTCGAACAGCGCCTGCAGCAGGCGGTGTTCAACGGCATGCTGCAGTACCTGCGGCGTTATCCACAGGTGCTGATTTCGCCCTTGATGCTGCAGGTACCCGATGCGCAAGGCCAAGCGCGCCGCGTGAGCGCAGATGACTTCCAGGGTATGGACGATGCCGCGCTATCCGAACTCGCGCGCACCTGCCTGCGCCCCGGCGCGATCAACCTGCAGTGGTATACGGCGGGTGAGGGCGGCTATCCCTATTGGCACTGTGAGCTGTTCCCGCGCGATCCTGGTGGCGAGACCCTGCACCGGCACCTGCTATGGACGCTGTACCTCAACGACGGTTTTGAAGAGGGCGAAACCGAATTCCTGTTCCAGCAACGCAAGGTGGTACCGCGCACCGGCAGCTTGCTGATTGCGCCAACGGCATTCACCCACACCCATCGGGGTAACCGGCCGCAGGGTGGGGACAAGTTCATTGCGACCAGTTGGATATTGTTCCAGTCGGCGCAGCGGTTGTATGGCGAGGATGGCTAGTTCCAACCGCTCCTGCGGAAAGCTCGTTCTTAGGTAGAGCGGAGCCATGCTCCGCTGGGGCTGTACTGGTAAGGCCTCTGCCGAGCGTGGCTCGGCACTACAGAGACTGTTGCAACCTTGCGTCATCACAGAGGTGCCCACCAATGAAATGGCTTACGTTTTTTGCGCTGCTGGTAGTTTTGCTCAACTTGATTGCCAGCTTCTTCATCTTCCGCATCAACGGTCAGACCGGTAAGCAACGCTTGCTCCAGCTCGCCGTGGTCTGGCTGTTGCCGGTTCTCGGTGCGGTGCTCTGCCTGGCCTTTGCCACATCATTGCTGCCGGCCGCTGCACGCGGCCAGGCAACTGACGCAGGCATGATGGTTGGCGATGTCCCCGGCCATCAAATCGCCGGCGGAAGTGATTGCGGTGATGCCGTGTCCTGCGACGGAGGTGGCGGTGATGGCGGCGGTGGGGACTGATGGATGCGCTTTCTTCAAATCTCGCCGTAGCAGAGATCGTCCGGATCAGCGCTAACATGATCTGGCGAAGGCAGCTCCGGTAGGCGTACTGCCGCGATTTCGCTCTTTCCCAACAATAGTGCCTTGGCCACGCGATGCATGCCGTCCATCACCCGTCCCTGCGGGCAGAGGATGATCGGGTACTGAAGGTCCGCTGCTTCCACCAGCTGCATGTGTTCGATAACCTGCCTGCATATCGGGGGTGGTGATTCGGCATCCCACCAATAGGCTTCGTCCAGTTCGGCGACCGCTGATAGCGCGATATGGGAAACCGGAAGGTCACGGCTCAGTGCGATCAAACGATGGACGTCCCAGGCCAACAAACCTGCCTCGCTCCGACGGAAGTGGTATTGCCTGCGCATGGTTTCTTCGCCCAAGAAATTCAGGCGGCAGCGTAACGCACTACCTGTAGAGCGGAGCCATGCTCCGCTGGAGCTCTACCAGCGACTCCTTGTGGGAGCGGCGTCAGCCGCGAAGCTGGTGATCCGGTCTAGATGGAGATGCAGGCGGTTTCATTGCAGCTGGCTTCGCGGCTGACGCCGCTCCCACAACCGATGCGACGCGCTGCCGAGCATGGCTCGGCACTACAGGTGTGGCTTAGAACAATTCGCCTTGCAGGGACGGCTTCTTCGGCGGCAGCGGTGCAATGAACTTGCTGCAGTCCAGCCACGGCCACTGCTGGCGCGATGCGTTGAAACCCAGGCGCTTGCTGGCCAGCTTGAAACGGTTTGCAAGCAGGTCCGCATACACACCCTCGCCGCGCATGCGCTTGCCGAACTGACTGTCGTAGTCCTTGCCGCCGCGCAACTGGTTGATGGTGCTCATCACGTGCTCCGCGCGCTGTGGGTAATGCGCATCCAGCCAATCGCGGAACAGCGGGGCAACTTCGTAGGGCAGGCGCAGCAATACGTAACCGGCGCTGCTGGCACCGGCATCGCGTGAGGCTTCCAGCACCGATTCCAGTTCGGCGTCGTTGATCCACGGAATAACCGGCGCCACCATCACGCCGACCGGGATGCCGGCATCACTCAAGCGGCGCATTGCACGCAGACGTGCATGCGGTGCCGAGGCGCGCGGCTCGAGCTTGGCCGACAGATGCGGATCCAGTGAGGTCACCGAGAAATGCACGCTGACCAGTTGCTGCTCTGCCAACGGCGCGAGCAGATCCATGTCGCGCTCGACCAGCGCGTTCTTGGTGATCAGCGAGAACGGATGCCGGGTTTCCTGCATCACCTCGATCAGCTGGCGGGTGATGCCAAGCTTGCGCTCGATTGGCTGATACGCATCGGTGTTGATACCCAAGGCAATCGGCTGCGGCACATAGCCGGGTTTGGACAACTCACGCCGCAACACTTCAGCGGCATTGGTCTTGGCGAAGATCTTGGTTTCGAAATCCAGCCCCGGCGACAGATTCAGATAGGCATGCGTCGGCCGCCCCACGTCCGGCGAGTTGTTACGGCTGATGATGCTGCGCGCGGTTTCCGGGCGCACGTCGGTACGCAGCCTCGCGGCAGCGAATTCCTCGCTTTCATCGACTGCCCAGCCGTCATCGACGGCTTCGCTGGTCTGGGTTTCGAAACGGCCGGGCAGGTAGGTGCTGGCACCGCGGCCCTTGATCGGGGTAGGCATGCGCCTACCCTAACGCCGGCTTGTCGCAGGATGTGCGACAAGCCGTATTCACCCGACGCCTGCTTCAGCCAGCCTTGGGCTTGATCACCAAAGTGGCGCTCATGCCGGCGCTGAGCACGGCATCGGCCGGTACCGACTGCGGATCGATGCTGACCCGCACCGGCACGCGCTGCGCCAGCCGCACCCAGTTGAAAGTTGGCTCGACCTCGGCCAGCAGGTTGCTACTGGTCGGTCCGGCGGCATCGGCGATGCCGGTGGCGATGCCTTCGACCTTGCCCTGCAGGTGCACGCCACCCGCCATCAGGCGGATATCCACGGCATCACCGCGGTGGATTTTCGGCAGCTTGGTTTCCTCGAAGTAGCCATACACCCACATGCCTTCGCTGGCGACCAGCGCCATCCGTGCCTGGCCGGCAGCGGCGTAGTCGCCTACGCGTACGTCGAGGTTGGTGATGGTGCCGTCGGCGCTTGCGCGCACTTCGGTGCGGGCCAGTTCAAGTTGCGCCTGCTGCAGCGTCACCCGCGCCTGTTGCAGGGCGGCACTGGCCTGTTGGCTGCTGGCGCTTGCGGCATGCGCACTGGCCTGTGCCTGCTTCCAGCTGGCCTGAGCAGCCTGCGCCACGGCGCGTGCATCAGCCTGCGATTCACGCGAGACGATGCCGTCGAGCTGGGCGCGGCGCTGCGCCTGTTCCTGACGCATGCGGAACTCGGCCTGGCTGGCACTGGCACCAGCACTCGCCGCTGAGATCGACGCGCCAGCAGCGCGTGCAGCGGCTTCGGCGGCCTGCAGATCGGCTTCGGCCTTGGCGACCGCCAGTGCATAGCGGTCGCGGTCGATGACGAACAGCAGCTGGCCTTGCTTGACCAGCTGGTTGTCGTGCACGGCGACTTCGGTGACCAGACCCGACACATCCGGCGCTATGCGCACCACTTCCGCACGCAGGCGCGCATCGCGCGTCCACGGGGTAAGCATGTATTGGTGCCAGACCACGTAGGCAAGCACTGCGGCAAGCAGCACCACCACGCTGGTGACACCGCCTCGTATCAGGCTGGCGGTTTTCATCGGTACATCCTCGATCAGGAAAAGTGTGGCAGGAACAACAACAAGGCCAGGCAGTAAACACTGGCAAACAGGGCAACGCGCACCAGCGAGGGGTGCAGCGCACGGCGGTACAGGCCAACCCGGCCCAGGCCGTAATCCAGCAGGCCGAACACCGGCAACAACAGCACCACCAGCACCAGCGCGCCGGGGAAATAGATGTCGCCGATGGAAACTTCAAACGGCATGGCGGGCCTCCTTCAGGCGTTGCTGGCGGCGCGAGCGCTGCACATAGGCAGCCAGCACCGAGGCGCTGTCGTCCAGGCTCATCCGCAACAGATACAGGTGATCACGCACGGCGCGCAGCGCCTGCGGTTGTGGGCCGACCAGTTCATCCAGTGCGGCATCCACGCTGGCCTTGGCATCGCGCAGGGTGCGCGCTTGTGGTTGGCGGTAGAGCTGGCCGAGCAGCGCCAGTGCCTTCTCAATCTGTGCGTGTAGCGTGGCTGGCAGTTGTTGCTCGGCCAGATCGTGGCGAAGGTCGATCGCACAATGCCCGGCTTCATGCACCAGCAAGGCCCATTCGAACAATTGCCGTGACGGCCGGCTGCCCGGTGCGGTGCGGCTGGCCACCTGCTGGAACAGTTCGCGGCTGACGCTTTCGAACTTCGGCAGCAGGCCGGGCAAGGGCGCGCTTACCGCCAACTGCACCTGCGCACGCAGGCGTTCCAGCAAGCGTCGCTGGCGTTGTTTGCTGCCAGGCAGGCCTGGCACCAGCATGAACACACCGGTGGCGATGAAGGCGCCAACTGCCAGCGTCAGCGAGTTGTCCAGATAGGTCTGTGCGCTGGGGTGAAAATGCGGGCCCATGTTCCACGAGACCAGGACGCCGACGTTCAAGGCCATGCCGGTCACCGCGAAACGCGGCCGGGTGGAGATGTACAGCGAGGCGATCATCGATGGCAGGGTCAGCAGCACCAGCATCGGGAAGTTCGATGCCAGCGCCATGGCGATGAAGCCAGGCAGTGCGAAGAAGGGAGCGATCACGTGGCCAATGGTGGCGCGCCGCACTACCCACAACGGGTCTGGTGCCGCCGAAGACATCGCCACCAGCGCCGCCATGCCGAACACCGCCAGGCCGCCCTGGTTCCAGCTGCTGCTCAACCACAGCAGCGACAAGGCCAGCATCACCACGAAGCAACGCACGCCGGCCAGGGCAATCGCATACCAGTCGTTGGCGCGGGTGAAGCGCACTTTGCTCAAACGCGGCGCGCGTGCGCGCAGGCGGCCGTTGCCGGTTTCCATCCGTGCCTTGGCGCCCAGATAGGCCTGCAGCTCTTCGGCGAAACGACGCACCAGCAAGGTGCTGGCGTCGAAACCGGCTTGCAGGTCCATCGGCAATGCGCGCCTTTCGCGGGCAAACACGCCGTCGAGTTGTCCACACCAATGCTGCAAGGCCTTGGCCAGGGGCGGCACGTCATCGCGCAGCGCGCTGTCGTCCAGCAACTGCGACAGCGGCTTCAGGCTTGCCCGTATCGCCGCGAGCAGGGCTTCGTCCTTGCTGCGGCGCAGGCGATCAATATGGTGGTGCAGTGCCTGGAAGCGCGAGGTGGCCGCCATGAAGTGCTGGTTGATCAGCTTCAGCTGGCCGTTGTTGCTGCGCAGGATGGGGTCGTCGAACCAGGCCATGGCACGCAGGTCTTCGAAGTTGATCGCGCCTTGCACCACCCGGCTCTGGGTGCGCTCGATCACTTCAAAGCCGTGCAGGCGGCCGCCGATCGCATCGGCGACGAAGCCAAGGAAGTCGTTGAGGTTGCCGTCATCGGCCGCGCGCAGGCCGGCACGCAGGCGGTTAGGCCACAGCACGTCGAACACCACACTGCTTACCGCCATGCCGAGCAGCACCTCGCCGGTACGCTCCAGCGCGCTGTTGAGGATGTTCTGCGGGTGGTTGAGCACCGGGAACACGATCATCGCCACGGTGTAGCCGGACAGCACGAAGCCATAGGACGCCATGCCGCGGCTCCACACCGAGCCACCGGCACAGAAGCCGGCCCACACCGCCATCACCGTCACCAGGGCAACCGGGCTTTGCGGGAACAGCGACACCATCAGCACCGCCATCGCACAGCCCACCACGGTACCAACGCCGCGGTAGAAGGCCTTGGCCAGCACCATGCCGGTATTGCGGTTCATCACCACCAGCACGGTGATCATCGCCGTGCCAGGCGAACTCATGCCCAGCCGCATCGCGATCCAGCCGGACAGGTACAAGGCCACCAGCACCTTGCCGATGTAGGCCCACACCGCGCGTTCGCCGCTCATGGCCTGGGCGAAGGCGTGCAGCCAGGTGTTGCCGTGGGAGCTCGGCGCGCCCGGCGTGTACTCAGCCGGTCGGGTGCTCATGGTTGTTGTTCCAGACCCATCAGGATGCGGGTCAGCACGGTTTCGGTGTGGCGCAGTTCGGCCGGCTCGACGCCGCTGAAGAAGCGCTGCAGCTGCTGGATCACCGCCGGCATCACCTGCTCGATCAGCTGCTCGCCGGCCGGGCTCAGGCGCACCACCAGCTTGCGCCGGTCCTCGTCGCTGGGCTCACGGCTGACCAGACCCTTGGCCAGCAGCTGGTCGATCAGGCGGGTGACGTTGGAGGACTTCTCGCTGGCGGCCTCGCTGATCTCCGACGGGCTCAGGCCCTGCTCGGAGCCGTCCAGCATCATCAGCACGTTGTATTCCGGATGGGAGATGCCGTATTCGCGCATCAGCTGGTTGCCGTGGTCGCAGAACAGCTTGTGCACCAGCTTGATCAACCGCGCCAGCATGGCCTGGTCGCGCGGGAAACCGGGGTGGCGGGCACTGCTGATCGCCAGCTTCTGATCGATGCTGGCGTAGCCCCCGGCGGCGGGAATGGGTTTGTCCATCCCGGTATATTACATTTATGTATTAAATGATGCAACGCACAAACTGAAACTCGCCTTTGTGGGAGCGGCGTCAGCCGCGTAGCTGACCTTGCATCCACACGACACACACACCCAATCCCATGGCAGCCAAACGCTTTCGGCACCAGAGCCAGCAGTGGCTTCGCGGCTCACGCGGCTCCCACAAAAAAACATGCGGCCCCTGCCGTCATCAGCCATGGCTAGAATCGGCGGATGCGCGAAGCCCTCCAAGACCTGTGGACAAGTCTGTCCAGCATTCCCCACGTCGCCCAGATCCTGGCCGCCGCCTATGTCACCTATCTGCTGGTGCTGGCCTGCTACATCGTGCTGCAGAAGCGCGAGCCGGTCGCCACGCTGAGCTGGATCCTGTCGCTGGCGGCGCTGCCGTATATCGGCCTGTTCGTGTTCTACCTGTTCGGGCCGCAGAAGATCGTGCGCCAGCGCCTGCGCCGTGGTCGTTCGCGCGAGGGGATGAGCACCTATGACGCAGTGTGTCCGCCCGATGCCAACTGCACCGAGCTGGCGCGGGTAGGGCAGGCCACCACCGGGCTGTCGCCTAGCACCGCGACCGATGTCGACTGGTTGCTGGATGGGGCGGCGACCTATGCCGCCATCATCGACGCCATTGGCAAGGCGCGCCGCCACGTCAACCTGGAGTACTACATCTTCGAGCCGGACCATGCCGGCACCGCCATGCGTGACGCGCTGATGGAGCGCGCCCGCGCCGGCATCAAGGTGCGCTTGCTGCTGGATGCGGTGGGTTCGTCGAAAGTCGGCCGGACGTTCCTGCGGCCGCTGCTCGATGCCGGCGCCGAGGTTTCCTGGTTCCACCCACGCCAGCTGCTCAAGCCACTGAAGCGACCTTGGCTGAACATGCGCACCCACCGCAAGCTGGTGGTGGTGGATGGCGAGGTCGCCTTCACCGGCGGCATCAACGTCACCGACGATGAAGACGACAGCCGCAACCCGAATGCGTATCGCGACCTGCATATGCGCATCCGTGGGCAGGTTGTCCACAGCCTGCAGCTGGTGTTCCTCGAAGACTGGATCTACGCCACCGAACAGGGCCCGGAGCTGTTCGAGCGCGGCGACCTGTTCCCGGCC
>QFOV01000159.1 GCA_003248565.1 Stenotrophomonas sp. | reverse complement strand
GGCGGCAACGATGGCCACGCACGGCGGTACGACTACCGGGGTGGCATAGCGGCCGGCGAACATGCCGAAGTTGGACAGGCTGATGGTGTAGCCGCTCAGTTCCGACGGTGCGATCGAGCGGTCTTCCACCTGCTGGCGCAGACGGTTGATGCCCTCGCGCACGCCGCGTGCATCGAGCATGTCGGCATTGCGCAGGGCCGGCACGAACAGGCCGTCGTCGGTATCGACGGCGATGCCGATGTCGACCTGGGCATGCAGGGTGCGGGTGAGGTTGTCACCGTCGAACCAGGCATTCATTGCCGGCACCGCCTGGCAGGCGCTGACGATGGCACGGACCAGACGCGAGGTCATGTCGTTGCCCGGCGCCCATGCATGGATGTCGGCGTCGTCGCTGAGCGTGGTCGGTACGACCTTGCTGTGCGCATCGGCCATCACCCGCGCCATGTTGCGGCGCACGCCCTTGAGCGGTTCCGGCTGACCCTTGGCGACCACACCCGGAGGGGCAGTACGCATCGGCTTGCCCGCAGCAGACAGTGGGGTGCGAGCACTTGAGCCCCTCTCCCCCTGGGAGAGGGGTTGGGGAGAGGGTGCGGCAGCTGCGATGGAGGTCGGACCCTCACCCCCAGCCCCTCTCCCGGTGGGAGAGGGGAGCAGGGCGGACGGGTTTGCCGCAGCCTGCTTCACATCATTCATCGTCACCGCGCCTTCGGCGCCGGTGGCGCGTACGCGGGCCAGATCGACGCCCAGCTTGCGGGCCATCGCACGCACGGCCGGCACCGCCTTGACACCACCGACGGCCACGGCCTGTTCGGTGTGCACGGCATTGGAGCTGACCATTGCGCCGACCACGGTGCCTTCGTCGGCACGTTCGGCGGCAGCGGCAGCGGCAGCGACCGGTGCCGGTGCTGCGGCAGGCGCGGGCGCGGCTTCGGCCGGTGCGCCGTGGTGATGGCCGGTGTCCTGGCCTTCCGCGCGCTGCGGCAGGTTGGGGTCGAGCTCGAAACTCGCCAGCACGTGGCCGGTCACAACAATGTCGCCAGCGCCGCCGGCCAGCTTCAGCACCTTGCCGGAATACGGCGAGGGCACTTCGACCACGGCTTTGGCGGTTTCCATGGCCACCAGCGGCTCGTCGAGCTTGATCACGTCGCCTTCCTTGACGAACCACTCAACGATGGTCGCGTCCGGCAGGCCTTCGCCCAGATCGGGCAGGTTGAAATTCTTGGTCTGGCTCATGTGCGTTTCTCTTCCAGCAATTCAAGTTCGCGCGCCGGCAGCCAGCCCTGCGCGCCATCGGCGCGCTCGGACCACCACCAGCCACCATGTTCGTGATGCAGTCGTACCTGCTCACCCCGGTCCACGTCCAGTTCGCGTGCGCTGTAATCGCGCAGCGCCTCGGCGCGGCCATCGTCCAATACCTGCAACCAGGCCACCGGCGCCCAGCCGGCGCTGCCTTCGCTGGTTTTCACCCAGGCGAAGGCCGGCCATTCCTCGTCGCGTACACCGAGCTCGACGATCTGCCCGGTCCGGAACTGCACGGGGTTGCGGTATTGGCTGCGGTAGCTGCCAATCAAGCGTGCCAGCATGTCAGCCCACCGCGACCGCACGCTTGGCGGCGGTCACGATCCGCTCCACGCTGGGCAGGTACTTCATCTCCAGGCGGAACAGCGGGATGTGGGTGTCATAACCGGCAACGCGCTCGACCGGTGCCAGCAGGTCGTAGATCGACTCTTCGGCCAGGCGCGCGGCGATTTCAGCGCCAAAGCCAGCGGTCTTCGGCGCTTCCTGCACGATCACGCAGCGGCCGGTCTTGGCCACCGACTCGGCAATGGTGGCGAAATCCAGCGGACGCAGCGTGGCCACGTCGATGACTTCGGCACTGATGCCTTCGCCGGCCAGTTTGTCGGCGGCTTCCAGCGCTTCCTTGACCTGCGCGCCCCAAGTGACCAGGGTCACGTCGGTGCCGTCACGCAGCACGAAGCAGACGTCCAGCGGCAGTGCTTCGCCGTCATTGACGACCACTTCCTTGTACTGGCGGTAGATGCGCTTGGGCTCCATGTAGATCACCGGATCCGGCTCACGGATCGCGGCCAGCAGCAGGCCGTAGGCGCGCTGCGGGCTGGACGGCAGCACCACGCGCATGCCCGGCACATTGGTGAAGATGGCTTCGTTGGCTTCGCTGTGGTGCTCCGGCGCGCGGATGCCACCGCCCCACGGCACGCGCAGCACCATCGGGCAATGCAGGCGGCCACGGGTACGGTTGCGCAGGCGTGCGGCGTGGCAGATCAGGTGATCGACCATCGGATAGACGAAACCGTCGAACTGGGCTTCGGCCACCGGCTTCATGCCCTGTGCGGCCAGGCCGACGGTGAGGCCGGCGATGGTGGTTTCATCCAGCGGGGTATCGAGCACGCGCTCCGGGCCGAACTGCTGCTGCAGGCCGGCGGTGGCGCGGAACACGCCACCGTTGACGCCAACGTCTTCGCCCAGCACCAGCACCGAGGGATCGTGTTCCATTTCCCAGGCCAGCGCCTGGGTGACGGCTTCGATGAGGGTGATCGGGGTAGCTGTCATCGGGGTGTCTCCGCTGTTGCTCGCCGCGCTGTGCGCGACGCCGTGATCGTGGCTGGCCGAGGTGACGGCAGCATTGCGCTTGATGTCATCCATGGCGCTGCTCCAGGGCGATGGCGGCAGCACGCTGCGCCAGCAGGTCCGGCGGCGGATCGGCATACAGATAGTCGAACATGGCCTCGACCGGCTGCACCGGGCAGTTGAGGTAGGCGTTGACCTCCTCATCCACGCGGGTGCCACATTCGGCGATCCAGTTCTTTTCTTCTTCCTCGCTCCACACGCCGCGCGTGGTCAGGTACTTGCGCAGGCGGATCAGCGGTTCATTCAACCAGGCCGACTTCACTTCGGCGTCGTCGCGGTAGCGGCGGGCGTCGTCGGCGGTGGTGTGGTCGGACAGGCGGTAGGTGAGCAGTTCCAGCACCGTGCCGCCCTGGCCGGACAGGGCACGCTCGCGCGCCTGTTCCATCGCCGCCATCACCGCGATCAGGTCGTTGCCATCCACCTGCAGGCAGAACAGGCCGCCAGCCAGGCCCTTCTGGGCCAGGGTTTCAGCGCCGGTCTGGGCCGAGCGCGGGACCGAGATGGCCCAGCCGTTGTTCACCACGCACAGGATCAGCGGCAGCTTGTAGGCGCCGGCCGAGTTCACCGCGGCGTAGAAGTCGGTCTTGGAGCTGCCGCCATCACCGCAGACGCTGACCGCGACCTGCGGCATGTTGCGCAGCTTGAACGACAGTGCCGAGCCGGCCGCGTGCAGGCACTGGGTCGAGATTGGTACGCAGATGGGGAAGTCGCGGACCGCATCGCTGTCGCGGTCGTAGTCGCTGCCGCGCTCGTCGCCACCCCAGTACATCAGGACGTCACGCGGGCGCACGCCGCGCATGAACATGGCGCCGTACTCGCGGTAGCTGGGGGCGAACACGTCGCCGCTCTTCATGGCCGCGCCGATGCCGACATGGGCCGCTTCATGGCCCAGGCAGGAGGCAAAGGTGCCGAGCTTGCCGGTGCGCTGCAGCGCCACGGCCTTGGTGTCGAACACCCGCGTGGCCAGCATCTGCTTGAACATCGGCAGCAGCGAGCGCGGCTCACGCAGCGAGGCGGGGAGGTCTTCACGTACCAGGTTGCCGTCGGCATCCAGGTACTGCAGGTAATCGATTTGGAACTGGGCGGAAACCGTCATTGCAGCAACACCTTGGACAGATGGTTTCAAATGATAGGAATTACGCATGGTAAGGACTCAGTCCGAAAAAGCCGTCCTGCGCCGCAACAAGATTGACCGGGTAAAGGCCAGCTTTGTTCCGTGCGGCGCGACTCGGGCGAGCAATTACAACGTATTCAGTCTGTGACAACAGGAACGACACATTGTCGCGCTGCTTGGGTTTGCGCGTGTTTCGATTCCGTTTGCGCGGGAGCAAGATCCAGAGCACCCCTCCCCAACCCTCCCCTTGCCTTCGGCAAAGGGAGGGGGGTAGTGCCGACCATGGGTCGGCAGAGGCATTACCGGTAAACCCCCTTGCCGACCATGGGTCGGCACTACAGACCCCTTTGCCTGCGGCAAAAGGGAGGGGCAGATGGCGTGGCCTGCGTTACCCTTGCGGCCCCATCCGATGGCCAGGCCGATGACCGTAGAAAAGAACCAGCGTGAGCTCGAAGCCGGTATCCATACCGACCTGCAGGGCCGGCTTACCTACGGCGGCTACCTGCGCCTGGACCAGCTGCTGACGGCCCAGCAGCCGCTGTCCAACCCCCCGCACCACGACGAAATGCTGTTCATCATCCAGCACCAGACCTCGGAGCTGTGGCTCAAGCTGCTGGCCCATGAGCTGCGCGCGGCGCGCGGCCATATGCAGCGCGACGAGGTCTGGCAGTGCCGCAAGGTGCTGGCTCGGGCCAAGCAGGTGCTGCGCCTGCTGACCGAGCAGTGGGCGGTGCTGGAAACCCTGACACCCTCCGAGTACATGGGCTTCCGCGATGTGCTGGGCCCGTCCTCGGGCTTCCAGTCGCTGCAGTACCGCTATATCGAATTCCTGCTCGGCAACAAGAACGCCAACATGCTCAACGTGTTTGCCCACGACCCGGAAGGGCAGGCGCAGCTGCGTGAGGTGCTGGAAGCGCCCAGCCTGTACGAGGAGTTCCTGGCCTACCTGGCGCGCTTCGGCCATGCCATCCCGGCGGCCTACGAAGGCCATGACTGGACCCAATCGCACATCAGCGACCCTGCCTTGCGCCAGGTATTCGAGAACATCTACCAGGACACCGACCGCTACTGGCGTGAGTACTCGCTGTGCGAGGACCTGGTGGACCTGGAGACCCAGTTCCAGCTGTGGCGCTTCCGGCATATGCGCACGGTGATGCGGGTGATCGGTTTCAAGCGCGGTACCGGCGGTTCCAGCGGCGTCGGTTTCCTCCGGCAGGCGCTGGAGCTGACCTTCTTCCCCGAGCTGTTCGAAGTGCGGACCACCATCCGCGGCGACGCCTGAGCCCCTGCTGGGGTTGAAAATCCAGCCTATTCAGCGGCTTGCACCGCATCATGGGCCCGCCTCGAAGCGGCTGGCCCAAGCCTGGCGCAGCGGTTGGTTGCAGCAGTATGTATTTGACGTGAAGCCGACGCTTCTGTGATCCTCGCCCGTCGCGCCGGTTCCGGCCGACTTTCTGTAATTGCCCATTTCGATCAGGGGACACCGCATGAGCGCTGCCGCGCCGAATTCCGAACCAACCCCGGCGCCCGTGCCGGAGTTCAAGACCATCCTCGGCCATCCGAAGCCACTGTGGATGCTGTTCATGGCCGAATTCTGGGAGCGCTTTGCGTTCTACGGCATTCGCTGGGCGATGGTGCTGTACATCGTCGCGCAGTTCCAGGGCGGCCTGGCCTCGGGCGAGAAGCCTGCAGCCGAGCTGTACGGTGCCTACCTGGCGCTGGTCTATGCCGGTGCCATCTTCGGTGGCTACGTCGCCGACAAGCTGGTCGGCTTCCAGCGCTCCATCCTGCTGGGCGCACTGTTCATGGCCATCGGCCTGTTCATGCTGGTCTCGCCCAGCGAAGTGATCTTCAAGCTTGGCCTGGCCACGATCATCGTCGGCAACGGCCTGTTCAAGCCGATCATCTCGACCATGGTGGGCAAGCTGTACGTGCAGGGTGATGCACGCCGCGATGCCGGTTTCACCATCTTCTACATGGGCATCAACATCGGTGCGCTGCTGGCCCCGGTCATCACCGGTGCGCTGGCCAAGATGGTCTTCGGCACCGAGCAGGACCCGCATTACCAGTGGGTGTTCATCGCCTCGGGCATCGGCATGGTGGCCAGCCTGATCTGGTTCTGGTTCGGCCGCGCGCAGCTCAAGGGCATCGGCCTGCCGGAAGAAGGCCAGAAGAGCCTGGGCCGCGTCGGCCTGGTGGCCGCGCTGGGCCTGCTGATCGGCATCCCGGTGTTCTATTTCCTGCTGACCATCGATGCCAATGCGCTGCAGGCCATCCTGATGACGTTGTTCATCGTGCCGGCGCTGATGCTGCTGGTGGAAGGCATCCGCAGTGGCTCGGTCGCGCGTGACAAGGTGATCGCCATGCTGGTGATCTTCGTGTTCAACGTGCTGTTCTGGATGTTCTTCGAACAGGCCGGCAGCTCGTTCACCTTCCTTGCCGACAAGATCGTCAACCGCGAGTTCGGCAGCTGGACCTTCCCGCTGGAGTGGTTCCAGTCGGTCAACTCGGTGGCCATCATCGTCTGTGCGCCGATCATGGCCTGGATGTGGGTCAAGATGGGCAAGGCCAATCCGTCGATTCCGCGCAAGTTCGGCCTGGGCCTGATCTTCAACGGCCTGGCCTTCCTGCTGCTGATGGTGGCGTTGTCGAGCATGGTCAACGATGCCGGCAAGATCCCGTTCTGGACCCTGTTCGCGGTGTACGTGATCCAGTCCATCGGTGAGCTGTGCCTGTCGCCGATCGGCCTGTCGATGACCACCAAGCTGGCACCGACCCGTCTGGCCGGCATGGCAATGGGTTGCTGGTTCCTGTCGATTGCCATTGGTAACAATCTGGCCGGTATCTTTGCCGGCAAGGTCAGCGGCGAAGGCGGCATGACCGTGGCATCGGCACAGTCCGGTTACACCTTCGGCTTCTGGGCCCTGGTGGGTTCGGGCGTGGTGCTGTTCCTGGTCGCTCCGCTGATCAACAAGCTGATGCACGGCGTGAAGTAAGGAGTCAGGCGATGAAACTGCTGTTCGGAATGCTTCCCCTGTTGCTCACCGTGGCGCTGGCTGGCTGCAACCAACCGCCGCCCGCCAAGCCTGAAACGGTGCAGCCGCTGGATACGTCCGAACAGAAGGCACCGGTGGCTGACACCAGCCAACCGGTGGCATCGGGCAATACCCCCACCGCAGCGGATATCGCTGCGGTGGCCGGCCTCAACGCGCAGTTCGACCCGGCCCGCGACCCGGTCGCGGACCTGGAAACGGCCAAGGTCGAGGCCCAGCGTGGTGGCAAGCGGATCATCCTGGATGTGGGCGGCGAATGGTGCTCCTGGTGCCACCTGCTGGACGCCTTCATGGAAGGTGATTCGGAGCTGCGTCGCTTCCGCGATGGCAACTACGTGTGGATGAAGGTCAATTACAGCGAAGAGAACGAGAACGCCGAGTTCCTTGCGCGCTTCCCGGAGATCAAGGCGTACCCGCATCTGTTCGTACTGGATGCAGAAGGCCAGCTGCTGCACTCGCAGTTCACCGGCGATCTGGAGAAGGGCAAGGGTTACGACCGCGCCAAGTTCGATGCCTTCCTGAAAGCATGGGCACCGCCGGCGAAGTAAGCCTGCGATGTGCTTGAACGA
>QFOV01000158.1 GCA_003248565.1 Stenotrophomonas sp. | reverse complement strand
GATGGCCGCGCCGACCAGCATCGCGGTCACGCTCTTGGTCAGCGAGCGGGTGTTGTGCAGGCTGCTGCGGTCGGCGCCGTTGAAGTAGGCCTCGTGGACCAACGCGCCGCGATGCACCACCAGCACGCTGGTGGTATCGGGTGCCTGGCCGCCCTTGATCGCGGCATCCAGGGCGCTGAGCTTGCTGGCATCCAGTCCGTGGCTGGCCGGGTCGGCGACGGGCCAGTCATCGCTGGCTGGCGGGGCGGAAGCGGCGGAGCCTGACGCAAGCAACAGGGCGGCGAACAAAGGAAGGCGGATCAACAGTGACATCGGGATGCTCCATGTGTGGAGCGCCCAGCCGAACATTCGCTTGGATGAAACGCCTGATGCCTGGATGAAGATTTATGAAGTTGTTTGCAATCAGTGGCTTGGCAGAAAGGCAAAACCGGGGTCAAAACCGGGGTCAGAGTGGGGTTTCGTTCCGAAACCCCACTCTGACCCCGGTTTTGCCGGTTTTGACCTGCTGTTGCTCTGGCTTACAGCTTGGCCCTGTCAGTAACAAACACCGGCAGCGGCACATCCAGCACGTCCGCACTCAGCCCCCGCCCAGCCAGGAAACCGGCAATGTTGTCGGCGATGGCCGGATTGCCTACCCACATTTCGTTGTCATGGCTGGCGCTGCGCACCAGCAGCTCCTTGCCGTGACTGAAGCCGGGCAGCAGCGCCTGGGCATTGGCATGCGGGGTGCGCCCGTCCAGCGTGCCGCTGATGAACAACACCGGCACGTCGCTGCGCATTGGCGCACGGAAGGCCTCACCCAGGTCCAGCATGCCCAAGCCATCAGCAACGTCCGGGAACGGGAAGTTCAAGGCGTCGCCGAGCAGGCTCTGGCGTGCCTGGGCGGCAGCCAATGCGCGCCGCTGCGGGCTCTGCCCGGAGGCCACGTCCATCGCCGTCGGCATGGCGCGCCAGCCACCCAAGCCCTCACGCACCATCAGCGCGATCGCACCGAGCAGGTCATAGTTGCCGGCCTCGGCCTCACGCAGTGCCAGCGGCAACATGCGCTGGGTGGAGCGGCGGCCGAGGGCGATCGCTATCGCCATCTGCGCATCGAACTCGCCGATGGTCACCTTGCGGCCGTCATGCATCGGGCTGCTGCCCTGCCCCGGCTGCTGCCGCAACTTGGCCAGCACACGCTGCGCCGAACCCTGCAGGTCCTCGAAGCCATCCTTCCTGGCGATGACCGCCAGATCAGCCAGCAAGGCATCAGCAGCCAGCGGCAGCTTGATCGTGTCATCCGGGCCTTCGCTGCCCATCAACACCACGCGCTCCAGGCTGTCGGGGTGGCGGCGCACGGTCGCCAGCGCCAGGTGCGTGCCGTAGCTCATGCCCCACAGGCTCAGCTTGGGCAGCGCCATCGCCTTGCGCAGGTACTCGATATCGTCGGCGCTCTCGGCGGTGGTGTAGGCGCCCAGATCAACTCCTGCGTCCTTCCAGAAGGCAAGGCAGCTGACCAGTGACGCCTTTACCGCTACCAGCGCCGCGTCGCGCTGCAGCGGCTGGGCGTCATCGAACTTGTGCTCATGCGGGCACTCCGGGGGCATCTCGGAGAAGTCGGTGCCGCGCTGATCAAGCAGCAGCACGTCGGTCTCGCGCCGGACCCGGTCGAATACCGGCCAGCGCGGGCCGAGTGCGGTGCCGAAGCCAGAACCGCCCGGGCCACCGGCCAGATAGACCACCGGGGCATTGCGGCCATCGCCACCGGTCGCCGGCAAGCGCACGACACGCAGGCGGATACGCGGCCCGTTCGGCTCACTGTGGCGACGCGGGACTTCGAGGAAGGCCTCTTCGGTGGCGATGGTGCCGTTGTTCTTGGTCTGCATTGCATAGGGTGCAAACACCAGCGGCGCAACCGAGTCCTTGGCCAGCGCAGGCGAGGCGCAGGCCAGGGCCAGGCACAGCGCCAACAGGCGGCAGCTACGTCCCAGCTTCCCCTTGCCGCTCACTAGCACTCCGCCAGCGTCGCGTTGATGCCCAGCGACAAGCGAGGCGTTTGAAGGAGCCGCCAACGACTGCAGGCAAGGACGGCGAGCACTGGAAACAGACAGAGTGTTGTTGGACATGGCGGGCTCCGACTAGGTGGGAAGGTGGGTGTTGCCGTGGCCCCGGCAACCCGGAGAAACCTCCCGTTGCCTCGCCACGGAGCCAGCATCCCTCCCTCAACAGCGCTTGCGGGGCGCGCGTCCGCCGAACAGCTCCAACTCACCGCCCAGCGTCTCCGCGCAGCCGATACGATAGGCACATGCCGATCCTACGAATCCTGAGCGTACTGGCCGTGCTGGTCTTCGCGGTCGCCGCGTGGCTGGCCGTGCTGCTGCGCGACGTCAACAGCGTGCATGTACTGAGCGGAGAAATGGCGTCCGCCAGCGCAACCGCTGCTGGCGGCTTGCCGACCTCACCGCCAGCCGACATCCATTGGCAACCACTCGATCAACAAACGCTGGCCAGCTGGCGCGGCCCGTACTGGCTGCGCTGGCAATCGCCCGCATCCACCCAGCCTGACGATGGCGGCCGCGCCCTGCGCCTGTCGCTGCGCGGGGCCAGCCAGCTCTACTGGAACGGCCAGCCGATGCAGGGCAATGGCGTCGTCGGCACCAGCGCCGAGCAGGAACAGCCCGGTCAGGTCGACATCACCCGCGTACTGCCGCCGTCCTCGCCGACAGGCACCGACGAACTGCTGGTGCTCGCGTCCAGCCACCACCAGCAGTTCGGCCTGTACAGCGCCGATGCCCTGGTAGCAGTGGCGCCGGCCGTGGTGTCGTACCAGCGCATGGTCCTGCCCTGGTTGATCGCGGCCCTCGCCACCGGCGCACTCGCAGCAGCCTGCCTGTACTTCCTTGCACTACAGCACGGCCGGCCGCAGATGCCTGGCGGGCGACTGTTGCTCGCGCTGTGCGCTGTCGGGATTGCACTACCAGTCGTCGAAGGCTGGCGACCGTTGCTCGGCTATCTCTATCCATGGCACGGCCTGCGCCTGTATGCGCTGCTGGCCTTGCACGTGGCAGCGGCCATGCTGCTGCCTGCCTATCTTGCCCGACGTTATGGCGTTGCCGTTCCCAAGGGCCTGGGCATCACCTACGCCGCCGCGCTGGTGATGACGGCCGTGCTGCTGCCCAGCTTCGACATCCGTTCGGCGGTGGCGCTACTGCTGAGTCTGCTGGCCTCGTCTGCGCTGCTGCTGCGGGCCAATAGTGAGCGCGAAGAACGCTGGCCGATCCTGGCCCTGCTGGTCGCCGGCGTACTGGCCTTGTTGTTTGCGCCCGGGGCCTTCCTCGATGGCCCCTACTTCCTGCTGCTCGCGGTGCTGGTGGGCTTCCTGCTGCTCTGCCATGCGGAGCAGGTTCGCAACCTGGACCTGCACAACGCGCGCCTGCGCGAAGAGCGTGCAAGCTTGTCGCTGCAGCTGCTGCAGCGGGGCATCCAGCCACATTGGCTGATGAATACCCTCACCTGCCTGCAGGAGCTGATCGAACAGGCTCCGGCAAAGGCAAGCCGCCTGGTCGAATCGCTGGCCGAGCAGTTCGATCGCCTGCGCGAAAGCAGCAGCAGCCAGAGCGTGCCACTCAGCGAAGAACTGGCCCTGTGCCGCAACCATCTGGATATCGTCGGCCAGGCCCTTGACCAGCCGATGACGCTG
Organism: Stenotrophomonas sp.; assembly: GCA_003248565.1. Classification (GTDB taxonomy): domain Bacteria; phylum Pseudomonadota; class Gammaproteobacteria; order Xanthomonadales; family Xanthomonadaceae; genus Stenotrophomonas. The sequence continues at coordinate 7,628 of QFOV01000158.1, read as the reverse complement.
GAGGTGGATGCCGACGACCTGCAGCTGTCGCTGCCCCCCGGCGTGCTGCATGCACAAGTGGAGAACGCGCTGACCCATGCCGGCGCGGTCGCCTGCGCGCAACGACCGTTCCGCCTGCGCGTGCAACGCGACAAGCAGCATTGGATTCTGGAACTGCGTAGCGCACGTGGCTCCGCACCGCATCGTGGCCAGGGCACCGGCACCCGCTACATCGAGGCCAGCCTGGCCGCCTCCTATCCCAATCGCTGGCACTACAGCCAAGGCGCCGATGGCGCCGACTGGTGCAGCCGTATCGAGCTCACATGCGCATATTGATCGTCGAAGATGAGCCGCTGGTCCGCCAGCGCCTGCTGCGGCTTTGTGCGGAAATAGCGGGCACGCGTGCGCGCTTCGATGCGGTCGCCGACCTGGATGCCGCCGGTGACCGGTTGCAGCGCAGCGTCTACGACGGTCTGCTGCTCGACCTCAACCTCGGCGGCGAAGATGGCTTTGACCTGCTGCGCAGCGCGGTCGCCGGCCGTTACCACTGCGTGGTCGTATCCGCCCACCGCGAGCGCGCCCTGCAGGCGTTTGAGTACGGCGTGCTGGATTTCGTGCCCAAGCCGTTCTCGCGCGAGCGGCTTGGCCAGGCACTGGAGCGCCTGCTGGACGTAGGCCGCTACAGTTCCGGCCGCGCGCGTTACCTGGGCATCTGGCGCGCGCAGGGCACCGCCCTGGTCGAACTGGCCGATGTGCAGTGGATCCGTGCCGACGGCGATTACAGCGAGCTGCGCATGCGCGATGGCCGCAGTGAGCTGCACGACAAATCCCTGGCCGGACTGAGCGCGGTGCTGCCACCCGATTTCATCCGCTGCCACCGTTCCTACCTGGTCAACCTTCGCCATGTCAGCACCTTGCATTCGGGTAGCGGCAGTCGGTACTGGTTGGTACTCAATGGCGGCGGGGAGCTGCCGGTCGGGCGTGCCCATGTGGCCGGCCTGCGGCAGGCACTCGCGCTTGAGTGAACCAGCCGACGACATGAAAGCGAGCAGACGCCGTAGCCGGGTAAGCGCAGCGCACCCGGGAGCTTGCAGAGCGGTGCGAAGTCGCGTGCCCATACAAGCACGTCAACGCCATATCTGACTCAACGATTCCCCGGGTGCGCTGCGCTTACCCGGCTACGTGGTTACGCTGAAGATCTCAGGCGGTTCGTCTGCCGATGGAATCTGCGGCGCCTGCTCAAGGGCGCGGGGTCGTTGAACGCGCCTTGCTCAAGGCGTCCTCGAAACTCTCCTTGTGCTCGTCCACCAGCCGGGCGAGCAGGCAGGGGTCCACAAATGCATCCTCGTCACCATCGACGCGTTGCGCCTGCCGCTCAAGGATGCCGGTGGTATCAGGGTGGCCGCTCAGGACGATGTCGGCCTGCATTGCGCCAAGCTTTGCAAACGTAGCGCGGAAATCCTCGGCGATCGTCGGGTAACTGCGATTCCCAACCAGCGTATTGCCGGCGACGGTAATGCTGCACAGGAACAACACCTCGCGCGGCGCGCCACGGTCATTCACGGTCATGCTCCAGCTGGTGCAACCGGCGGTGTGCCCCGGCGTGAGATGCGCCGTCAGCTCGACGTCACCAAGCCGCAGCTTCTGCCCATCGCTGACGATCTCATCCAGCTTGATCGGATCGAAGGGCTGGATGCCGTAGTTGTTGTCGCCCTGGTTCCTGCCGTTCTCAAGCGCCCAACGGTCGCCAGCGCTGGCGGCATAACGTGCACCGGTGTCGCGCTTGAGTGCTGCCATCGCGCCGACATGATCCGCGTGGGCATGGCTGCTGAGCAACAGCCGCACATCATGCAGCGGCACACCCAGGCTTTCGATGTTGCGCTCGATCTGATCCGTATTGGCAGCAAGCGGAGCATCCAGCAGGATCGCACCCTGCTCCGACACGATCAGGTATGCCGCCAGTCCCTCGCTGCCTACGTAATAGATGTTGTCGACGATATGAAATGGTTTGATCGGTGTCGTCCAGTCCGCGGGCGCTCCAGCCCACGCCGCCGACGACGCCGCTCCGGCAAGCAGCATCACCGCCACCTGCAATCTCCTGCGAATTCCCTGCTTCTGCATCGTTTCTGCGCCTTGTCCAATACGTGCAGGAACTGTGCGCCGTGGAGGAGATTGCGACAAATGCGTAGAACTGGGCCGAGCCATGAGTTTTCCTTGGCCTTCGCCCATCCGCGGGCAGGCCGGCACGATACGTGCCAGGCACCTCGCCATCCGGCAATGAACGGCCGGCGTCCGCAGCACACCGTAATTGCGATTCTCCGGTCTGCATTTTTTACGGTGTTTTCATCTCGGCATATCACCACCCAGCCGCGCCCAGCAGTATCTTCGCGTCCATCCGCCCCGAGAAGCCACAATGGTCCGTCGATCCTTGTCCCTGCTGCTTCCGTCCCTGTTTGCGGCTGCAGCGCTGTCGGGCTGCGACACTTCCAACAAGCCAACCTCCATCGTCGAGACAGCACCCGCAGCCGATGCCAATGAACTCCCGTTGTTCGACACCTTCGGCGACCTGCACCGCGACATCGGCAGCAAGGTGCCACTGGCACAGCGCTACTTCGACCAAGGCCTGCGTCTGGCCTATGGCTTCAATCATGAAGCTGCCGGGCGTGCTTTCGCCGAAGCTGCGCGCTTGGACCCGGCATGTGCAATGTGCATCTGGGGCCAGGCCTTGGTGCTTGGGCCGAACATCAATCTGCCAATGGACCCGGCAGCTGCCAAGGAAGCCACTGCATTGGCAGCACGTGCCGCCACCCTCGCCACTGGCGCGCGACCTGCCGACCAAGCGCTGATCCAGGCGCTACAGAAACGCTACAGCGATCCCGCACCAGAAGACCGCAAGCAACTGGACCATGACTACGCCGACGCGATGGCAGCGGTAGTGGCGCAGTTTCCTGAAGACGATGATGCCGCCACGCTGTACGCGGAGGCCTTGATGGATCTCTCGCCGTGGGCTTATTGGCAGGATGGCAAGCCCCCCGAGTTCACCCAGGCATTGGTCGGCGAACTGGAGCGCGTGCTGGCGCGCAACCCGCGCCATATCGGCGCGATGCACTACTACATCCACGCCATGGAATCCTCGCCCGAGCCAAAGCGCGCCGAGCCCTACGCCGATGCGCTGGCTGCGCTGGCACCGGGATCCGGCCACCTGGTGCATATGCCCGCGCATATCTACATCCGTGTTGGCCGCTACCACGATGCAACCCTGACCAATCTGGCTGCGACCACCGCCGACAAGGACTTCCTCGCGGTCTGCCGTGGCAGCAATGGCGTCTATCCGTTGGGCTACGTGCCACACAACTGGCACTTCGCCACGATGACCACGGGACTGACCGGCTCGCGCACGCTGTCCATGCAGGCCGCCAGACAGACGGCCGATCGGGCGGACCGTGCGGCCATGGGCGAGGCCCCGATGCAGTTCATGCAGCAGTTCGTGGTGGCACCGCTGCTTACCCAGGTCCGCTTCGGTGATTGGGACGGCATTCTCGCCGACACCGGCACTGCAGCCGAACTTCCCTATCCTGCCGCGATCCGCCATTTCGCCCGCGGCATGGCACATGCCCGCAAAGGCGCACTGTGCCATCACCGCCGATACGGCAATGGCGCAGGTCAGCTTCTTCGACATCAACCATGCCGACGGCGTGCTGCGTGTGGCCGATGCACTCCTGCGTGGCGAGTTGCTACGCGCACAGGGCAAACACGATGCTGCCATCACTGCATTGCGGGAGGCCGCAGCCGCCGAAGATGCCCTGGCCTACAACGAACCCGCCGACTGGCCGCTGCCGGTGCGTCCCTATCTGGGCGCCGCGCTGCTGGATGCAGGTGATGCGGAATCCGCAGCCGAAGCCTTCAGCCAGGACCTCAAGACCTATCCGGCCAATGGCTGGTCGTTGTTCGGGCTGGCACAGGCACAACAGGTGCTGGGCCAGGCCGATGCGGCAGCCGAAACCAAACGCCAGCACACAGCAGCGTGGCAATGGGCAGATGTGCCGCTGGCAGCTGCGCGCTACTGAACCAGCGCTGGCCGCGACCTGGCTGCATCCACATCCGGCTGCAGCTCGGCCATGGCTGCCAGCGCCGCCGCCTCTCGCTGCTGCCAATCGCCGCCCAACCGGCGGAAAGGAATCTGCCGGCTGCCAAGCTCACGCAGATACCAGGCATGTTGCCAGCGCCGGAACGCCTCGTCGCGGCGGGTGCCGTCCTGCACGAATGGAACATCAGGGTCGCACACCAACACCAGGTCATAGTGACGTCGCGCCAACTCCAGCAAGCACGGATCGGCGCGACCAAACATCGCCTCGGCGTACAACAAGGTGGTCAACGGCGAGGTGTCGCAGACCAGCCAGCCGGTGGCGGCACCCAGCAGATTTTCCTCGCGCGCTACCTGGGTCTGGGCGATATGCAGCAGATCCGACTCCTGCAGCTGCCCATCCTGCGCCTCCCATAGCTCGCGGCCATACTCCGCCGCGTAGACGCTATCGCAGCGCGTGGCCAGTGTCTGGACCAGCGTTGATTTCCCGGTGGATTCACCGCCCAGCAACACCACCCGCCTGACGAAATCGCGATACACCTGCGGCGCCAGCTGCTGCCGCTGCGCATGCAGGTCCGCGCGCACTGCAGTGCCCGATACCGGCACGCTGCGCCGTGCCGGATCGACCTCAACGTGCGCCACCGCGCGGCCGCCATGCAGTTGCTGTTGCTGCGACAGCACTGCAGCGAAACCGGGCCCGTAGTCCTCGCTGGTGAACACCAGATCCACCTCGCGCTGGATCACCTCGCGCAGCAGCCAGGCCATGAACAGGCGATGCGCCTCGTCACTGGCATCGTTATCCGGCAGGCATCGCTGCGGCAGCCCCAAGCGCTGGCAATGTGCGGCCAGGCGCACGTCGTCGAGCACCCAGTGGTTGGCGTCGGGATACAGCGCTCGCAGCCAGGCCTCGCGTCGCGCGGGCGCCATGCCGGGAAACTCGGGTTTGGTGTAACTGACCACGACCAGGCGCTCGCAGGCCGCCTGTGCATGATCCAGCAGCAACTGGTGACCGCGGTGCAGCGGGCAGAACTTGCCCACCACCAGGCCGACCCGCAGCATGCTCACGCAGCCGCGCCCTGCTCGCGCCACAGCCGGCGCCAATGCCGCCAGGCCAACCAAGCGTTGATCCAATACGCCGCATACAACACGGACGTCAGGGTGAGCCCGCGCGAGGCGTACAGCGGGACCGCGATGGTGTTGACCAGCACCCACACCGGCCAGGTCTCGATGCGCCTGCGCATCAGCAGCAGCTGCGCCAGCACCGACAGGCACAGCACCGAGGAATCAGCGAACGGCGCGTAGGCGTCGGTAAAGCGATGCAGCACCAGCCCGTAGGCAGCACCGGCCAGCAGCGCAGCGGCGCCCATCAACAGGAAGCTGCGCAACGGCGTGCGCTTGATCGGCAGTGCCGCATGGCTGGCGCTGGCGTGCCAGTTCCACCATCCGAACATGCTGGCGACGACGAAGAACACCTGCAGCAGCACATCGGCATACAGCTGGGTATGCCAGAACAGCAGGCCGAACAGCGAGCAGCCAATGATGCCCGTCCACCAGGTATGTACGCTGTTGCGCGCCGCACACAGGATGGACGCGGTGGCGAAGGCGTTGGCCGCGATTTCCAGTGCGGTCATGCGCCCAGGCCTTCGTTGAGATCGGTGGTGTATTGCAGCACTTTGTCCTCCACGTGCATCAGCACGACCTGTACCGGCAGGTCGTCCAGGGTATGTTGCAGGGCCGCTTGCGCCTGCTGTGCGTAACCGGCCTCGGCGGCTGGTAGATGCAGGTTGACGCTGCCGTCGCCCTGCTGGTGCACACGAAAGCGCGACAGCGGCAGCGCCGCCAAGGCGTGGGTCAGGTCGATGTTGTTGATCCAGCGGCCACTGCGGGTGCGGTAGCGTACCGGTCGCCTGCCCTGCAGGTCGACAATCATCGGCACATCGCCGCACATCGCCAGCGCGCCACGGTCGCCAGTGCGGTAGCGCAGCAGCGGCAGGCAGAAGTTGAAACCACCGGTCAAGGTGATCTCACCGGCCTGCCCATCCGCAACGGCACAACCGGTATCGTCCAGCACTTCCACATACATGCCTGGCTGCAGCAGCACGTGGCCACCGGCGGCAGCATCATGCACCGCCAGCGGACCGGCTTCGTTCATCGAATAAATGTCCAGTACGGGGCAGTCGAATCGTTGTTGCAAGGCCTGCCGCAGGCCGGGCGACAAGGCCATCGACACCGACAGCAGCGCGCGCGGCCGGTGGCTGACCTCCAGTTCCAGCAAGGTGGCGAAAGAGATCGGATCACCGGCAATCACTTCCGGCTGCAGCGCATCGATATAGCGCGCGCGGTCATCGGGATGACGCCACTCATCCGGATGCAGGTTGATCTTGGCCAGCCCGGACTCGTCCATGCTCGGCGTCACCGACACATAGGTGAAGCAGCGTTGCTGCATGCCCAGCAGCATCACGCCCATCTGCCCGCGACCGTTGCGCAAGAACACGCCAGCGCGTGCCAAGGCACGCTTGTGATAGGCCAGATAGCGGCCGGCCACGACTGGATGCGAGGGCAACACCAGCGGATGGCCGGTGGTGCCGGTGGTACGGAAGTTCATCATCCGCTGCAATGGCACCGGATCGGGAACGAACTGGGCGATATCGGCAGCCAGGTCACCGCGATGGGTGGTGGCGATGTCCTCGAAGCATGCCGAATGCCCGCGCGCGCGGAAATGCGGAACCTGGACGATCACCTCATCGACAAAGGCTCCCAACCACGGCGGGGGTGAACCCGGCTGCCACTGGAAACCGGCGCCGAGGATATGGTGTTCGTACGCGCGCAGTTGCTGCACTTCCCCGGCGAGCAGTCGGTTGCCACTCTGGTTGCGGTAGCGCGGTGCCGCCGGATGCTCGCGCATCCGCTGCAGCATCGCCCTGCCCGCTTCGCTCAAGGTGGGATAGCGCTCGCCGTCGTGCGGGTCTTGATTCACTCGCGCGTCCATTTGTCCGCCGATTCCTCGGCCGCCTTGCGTGCCAGCGCCTCGCGGATCGCACGTGCGCGCGCTTCGGCGGCGCGGCTGGCGTCCAGCAAGCGACGGCGTTCGACGCTGCTGACGCTGGCCAGGCGATCAGCTGCCTGTGCCGCGGTTTCACCCGCAGGCAGCAGGCCCAGCCGCGCGATGGCGGTACGCACCAGTTCCTCGCGCCGGTCCGGGTCGTGCAGATAGCGGTTCACTGCGGCCTCCGCTGCCAACGCGGGCACTGCCTCGGCAAATACCGGCAGCAGCGCCTCGCGCGGGAAGCGCAGCGCGTGCCAGGCCTCACCGGCGAGCAGCCAGGCCATCACCGCGGACAGACTCAGCTGGTTGGCGGTGACCGCCGCCAGGTTGCCGGACAGGCTGGCCTGCAACGCAGCAGGCAAGGCGACACCATGCAGCGCCAGCACGTCGTTGACCACGGCGGCGACCTGCAGCTGCCCTTCGCGGCCGCGCCGTGGCGGATCGAGGAAGTCCGGTGGTGTATCGATCAGGCGACGCAGCAGGGCGTCCAGCGAGGCGCTGTTGCTCATGGTTGGTTCC
>QFOV01000157.1 GCA_003248565.1 Stenotrophomonas sp. | reverse complement strand
CAGACAGTTTCCGATACCGATGTCCTCCAACTCCGACATCGCCGCCCTTGGCGGCCACACCATGGGCACCAGCTGGAGCGTCAAGCTGGTGGCTGCACGCAGCCGTGACCTGCATCCGCTGCATGCCGGCATCCAGGCCGAGCTTGACCGCGTGGTCGCGCAGATGAGCACCTGGGAATCGGATTCGGACATCAGCCGCTACAACCGTGCCGCCGCCGACAGCTGGCATGCACTGCCCGATGATTTCTGGACCGTGCTCAGTACCGCGCACGACATCGCCGAACGCAGCGCTGGCGCCTTCGATCCCACTATCGGTCCCTTGGTCGCGCTGTGGGGCTTTGGTGCCGATGCCGGCGCACAGGCGGTGCCTGATCCGGCGCGCCTGGCCGAGGTTGCAGCAGGCTGCGGCTGGAACAAACTGCAGTTCGATCCGCAGACACAGAGCGCCTTGCAACCCGGCGGACTGCAACTGGACCTGTCGGCCATCGCCAAGGGCTACGGCGTGGATCTGGTCAGCCGCTGGCTGCGTCGTATCGGAATCACTGCAGCACTGGTCGAAGCACCGGAAGAAGACGCCGGCGCCGAGTATCCGCCACGCGTGCTGGCGCTCGATGATCTGGCGGTTGCCACCTCCGGCGACCGCTGGCACCAGTTCGAACGCGATGGCGTGTTCTATAGCCACACCCTGGACCCACGCAGCCACGCCCCGGTCAACCGCGCTGCTGCAGCCGTCACGGTCATCTCCCGCGATGCAATGCGTGCCGATGCCTGGGCCACCGCGCTCACCGTGATGGGCGCCGAAGAAGGCCTGGCCTTTGCCAATGACCACGACTTGGCTGCACGCTTCATCACCCGCAGCAGCAACGGTCTGATCGAAACCATGAGCCCCGCCTTCCAGCGTTATCTGGACGCCAGCACGCAATGAATCCCAATCGTTCCACGCGTGCACTGCTCGGCAATCTCGCCGTCGGCCTGGGCCTGCTGCTGATCGCGCTGTTGCTGTTGCGCCTGCATCTGGGCGAACGCTGGTGGCCGGCGGCGCCATTGGCACCACAGTGGTGGATGGCGGTGGCAGCGTTGGCGATCTATGCGGTGGCCTGCTTCGCGCTGTGGTGGTGTACCCGCCAACGCGATGACGATGGCGGTGACAGCAAGGAGCCACCGATCCTGGTCGCCTGGTCCAGCCAGACTGGCTTTGCCCAACAACTGGCACAGCGCACCGCCGCGCATCTTCGCGCTGCCGGTCACAAGATCCGACTGCGCGCCATCGACCAGGTCGATGCTGCCCTGCTTGGCAACAGCCACCAGGCCTTGTTCATCGCCGCCACCACCGGCGAAGGCGATCCGCCCGACCATGCACTCGCCTTCCTCAGCCGGGTGATGCCGCAGCCACTGAAACTGCCACAGCTGCGGTACGCAGTACTGGCCTTGGGCGACAAGACCTACGAGCACTACTGCGCATTCGGCCATCAGCTCGATGAGTGGCTGCGCACGCATGGCGCACAGCCACTGTTCGATACGGTGGAAGTGGACAACGCCGATGCCGACGCGCTGCGCCATTGGCAGCAGCTGCTGGGCCAGCTGGGTGGCGAAGCCGCCAACGCAACAGACTGGAGTGCACCGGCCTATCAATCGTGGCTGCTGCGCGGGCGCGAAGTCCTCAATCCAGGCAGCATCGGCGGCAAGGTCTTCCACCTGCAGCTGCAGCCCGCGGATGGAAAGCTGCCGACCTGGCAGGCCGGTGATATTGCCGAGATCGGCCCACGTCAGTCCGCCGATGCGGTGCTGCAGTGGCTACAGGCAAACCGTTTCGATGCTGCCACCGTGCTGGCTGACGGCCGCACGCTGGGGGACGTCCTGGCCCACTCCTATCTGCCCGACAGCGCCGATAGCCGCGACGCCAATGCCCTTGCTGCCAGCCTCAAGCCACTGCCGCACCGCGAATACTCGATTGCCTCGATGCCAGGCGAAGGCAGCCTGCAACTGATGCTACGCCGGCAACTGCGCCCGGACGGAACACCCGGCCTGGCCAGCGGTTGGTTGTGTGACTACACGCAGATCGGCGACAGCATTGATCTGCGCCTGCGCAGCAACAGCAACTTCCATCCGCCGGGCAATGACGCACCACTGATCCTGATCGGCAACGGCACCGGCATCGCCGGCCTGCGAGCACATCTGCGTGCACGCATCGATGCCGGCGCGCGACGCAACTGGCTGCTGTTCGGCGAACGCAACGCAGCCCACGATTTCCATTTCGGTGAAGAGCTGCAGCAATGGCAGCGCGAGGGCGAAATCGAGCGCTTGGACAGCGTCTTCAGCCGCGATGATGGCCAGTTCCATTACGTGCAGGACGCACTGGCCGCGCATGGCGAGCTGCTACGGCAATGGCTGGATGCCGGCGCCACCATCCTGGTCTGCGGCAGTCTGCAAGGCATGGCCCCGGCGGTCGACAAGGTCATCATCGACACGATTGGCGAAGATGCGCATCAAGCATTGCGCATAGCCGGCCGCTACCGCCGCGACGTGTACTAGCTCTGCCCCCTCCCTTTTGCGCAGCAAAGGGGAGGGTTGGGGAGGGGTTGCCGTCGCCTTGCGCTGTTGGCTCTGTGGCTTCGCGGCTTACGCCGCTCCTACAACTGCCGGGGCCACCTTTATCGCCAGCAACTCTCCGCCGCCACTGAGCCTGTAGCGCTGCCTTGCACCGGCAGCCAACCACGCGGTATCACCCGCCGACATTGCCGGCAGCACACCACCCTCGAATTCGGCCTGCCCAGCCAATAGATGGATCGCCCACGCCGCCTGCGGCTCGGTGAAGAACAACATGTTGCCAACCAAGGGGCGATGTAGCAGCTCGGCTTGCAGCGCCTCACGCCGCCACATCAGGTTGAAATCCTGGGTCACGCCATCGACCAGTTCACCCACCAGCTCCGCCTCGCCAGCGAAGCGCAGGCGCTGATACGGCGGCAGCAGGGTTTCGCAACGGCCATCGGCAAAACGCAGGCGCAGGCCTTCGCCCTGCAGCAATACAAGCTCACGTTCGACACCGGGGAAGGCGGAGAAGGCCGCGTCCTGTTCGATCTCGGCGATCGACAAACGCAGCTGCCAATCGCCCTGCTCCGGCAGACGCAGGATCTCGCGCGTCCAGCCCAGACCATTGCGCCAGCGCTCGCGCTGGTAGAGGGCCGACGGGATGACGCGGGAAGGAGAGTTCAATGTGTGCATCCGGCAATGATGCCATCAGCGCGCGGATGGCTGCTTCTTTTGTGGGAGCGGCGTAAGCCGCGAAGCCACAGAGCCAGCAGCGCAGAGCAACAACAACCCCTCCCCAGCCCTCCCCTTGCCTTCGGCAAATGGAGGGGGCTCAAAGCAACCCCTCCCCAACCCTCCACTTTGCTGCGCAAAAGGGAGGGAGTAGAAGCTTCTACTTCGGCATCGCCAGGTTCTCCGCCGTCAGCGGCTTGCCCGCCCTCGGCGTGGTCGCAATCATCGCATCGGCCGGCAACGCCGTGCCCTTGTCCAGACGCGCCTGCACCCGATCCAGCGCCTCGTACACGTACGGCAACAACGGCAGGTAACGCGAGCCGTAATCCGGCAGGCCGAGGAAACCATCGAAGTGCTGCACGTTCTGCACCTTCCAATAGCTCACCTCACGCCCAGCAGCCTTCGCTGCAGCCGCATACGGCGCGCTGCTGAAAGCCGGCGGAATCAGACCATCGTCAGCACCGTGCACCACCATCACCGGCAGACCCTTGCGCGGCAAACCAGCATGGGTGGCCTGGATACCGGCCTGCACACGCCTGGCGTCTTCGCCCTGCCCGTCCCACAGTCCACGCAGGCATTTCAGGCCGGCATAGGTCAGGTCGGGCAAGGCGACCTTGCTGTCGAGCAGGCCAACGCCTGCGCCCGGCGGAATACCGCTGCCATCGGAGATCCACGCCGCACGTTCGACGGCGGTCGCGGCGCGCGGCGAGAAATCCGGGTTCTGTGCCGCAAAGTTGAAACCGCAGGGATGCTCGCCCACGCCATAGCGTCCATAAGCCGAGGCATAGGTCGCGGCGATCGCGCGCCACAGATCGAAGCCGGTGGACAAGGCACCCGCACGCAGCGATGCGTCGGTCCAGCCCTTGCTCAGCATCAGGTCGTACGCCGATTTGGCCTGCGCAGCCGGGGTCGCACCGCTGATAACACCTTCCGCCGCCAGCGTCGCGCAGCGCACAGCCGCGCCGGCCTGCAACGCAGCCGTCAGCGGCGGCTGCGGCAGGTTGCTCATGTGCAGCTGCGCGCACGGCATCAGCAGCGCCGCTTCGGTGCTGTAGTCGTACAGCGCACGTGCACCCGGGCCGCTGGAATAGATGCTGGGCTCGCCGGCCACCACAGCGTCCAGCCAATCGCCCTCGAGCTCGGCCGCACGCAGCACCGCGCCGCCACCGTTGGAAATGCCAACGGCGATGATGCGGGTGTTCTCAAACGTGAAAGGCGCAGCCTGCGGATAGGCCTCTGCCAACGCCAGCAATGCGAACTCGGCGGCCTGCTTTACGTGGCGGCCCCAATCAGCCTCCGGGTTGTCCTTGGAGTGCGCATGCTTGAACGCCACGCCCGAGGCGTTGATTGGCGCGTCCGGCACGAAGGCAAGGTCACTCACTTCACCCAAGGCACCGACCGTGCCATTGGCACGCACGCCCACCTGCGCGTTCAGATCGTAATAATCGCTGCCCGCGCCCTTGTCGGTATAGACCACGGCACAGCCCTTGGGCAGGCCCCAGGCAGCGGCGACCGAGACGGCGCCATAGATACCGCGCGAGCCCGACGCCGGTGCGACCAGCACGCAGCGCTTGCCGGTATCGAAGTTGTCTGGAATCTGCGCCAGCACGCGGTGCGGCTGCTTGGCACCGGGCAGGCGCGCGAACGCCGAATACTCCCGGCCGGGCACGCTCTGCAGGCTGCCGAACAATTCACCGTAGCCACCGCCGGGAGAGAGGTCGGCAATACCGCGCCAGCTGCCCCACATCGCCCGGCGACGCAGTTCATCGACGGTCGGCGCACTGGCGTCGGCGAATGCCGGCGGCGCCATGCTGCGCAGGCCGGCCAGACCAAGCCCGGCGGTAAGCAGGTCGTCACTGCCGCGGTGTTCGCTGCGGAGTTCGTTGCTGAACATGGAAGGCTCCACGGACTTGGATGCTGGGCCGCTGGCACAGGAGGCCAGGCTCAGTCCGACGAATAGGCCGCAGGCGGCGCGCAGTAGGGATTGGCTCATGGACGCACCCTAGCAGAGCCGCAGTACCCGGCTCATCGTACTTAAGTACCACACGCTTTTAGCGCCACGGCTGCTAGGTTTCCACCATCCCCCAAAGCAACAATCGGAGTTCCCCATGGACCGCTTCCTGCAAGGCCGCACCGCACTGGTGACCGGCAGTACCTCCGGCATCGGCCTGGCCATCGCCCAGGCCCTGGCCAGCGCCGGCGCGCGCGTGGCCATCAATGGCCTCGGCAGCGCCGAGCAGATCGAGGCGGCGCTGAAGAGCGTCACCGATGCAGGCAGCGAGTCGCAGCACTTCGATGCCGACCTGCGCAAGCCCGACCAGATCGCGCACATGCTTGAAGCTGTGCAGGCCTGGGGCAACATCGACATCCTGGTGAACTGCGCCGGCATCCAGCACGCCGCGCCGTTGGCAGAACAGCCGCCGCAGAAGTGGGACGACATCATCGCTATCAACCTCAGCGCGGCCTTCCACACCATGCAGCAGGCGCTGCCTGGCATGGCCGAGCGCGGCTATGGCCGGGTGGTCAACATCGCCTCGGTGCACGGCCTGGTCGCCTCCAAAAACAAGGCTCCTTATGTGGCCAGCAAGTTCGGCATCGTCGGCCTGAGCAAGGTCGCCGCGTTGGAATATGCCGCTGCTGGCAGCCGTGACAGCGGTGGCGTCACCGTCAACTGCGTGTGCCCGGGCTGGGTGGAAACCCCGTTGATCGAGCCGCAGATCCAGGCCCACCGCAATGGCGGCAGCCGCGACGACGGCGTGCGCGCCCTGCTGGAAGAAAAGCAGCCCAGCCAGCGCATGTCGCTGCCGGAAGACATCGGCGCGATGGTGGTGTGGCTGTGCCGCCGCGAGGCGCACAACCTGACCGGCGCGGCGATGCCGATGGACGGCGGCTGGACCGCGCAGTAAGTCTGGAAATGCAGGAGGAAGCGGGCAATGGCTGAAATCCACGGCATACTGCCCCGGGTGCATGCTGCCGAGCAGCCCGCACCCGCTTCCTTCCAGCCAGTTAGCACTGCCATGCCCAGCCTGTTGATTGCCGATGACCATCCCCTGTTCCGTGCCGCCCTGCGGCAGGCTGCCAGCGAGGCGGTCAGCGATCTATCGGTGCGTGAAGCCGAGTCACTGGAAGGCGTGTTGGCCGCACTGGACGCCGCGCCGGATACCGACCTGATCCTGCTCGACCTGCATATGCCGGGCAATCATGGTCTGGCCGGGCTGGCCGCGATCCGTGCCCAGCATCCTGGCGTGGCGGTGATCGTGGTCTCGGCCAATGACGACCCGCGCGTCGTACGGCGTGCGCTTGATCATGGCGCTGCGGGCTACCTGCCCAAGAGTTCCGGCTTGAACGAGCTGCGCGAGGCGATCCGCTGCGTGATGGCCTGCGAGCAATGGTTGCCGGCCGCGCTGCGCGCCTCGGTATCACGCGCGCAATCGTCCACGCATGACAGCGAACTGGCAGCGCGGCTGGCAAGCCTGTCACCGCAGCAGTTCCGCGTACTGGCGCTGGTCGCCGAAGGCCTGCTCAACAAGCAGATCGCCGACCGCCTTGATGTGCAGGAACGCACGGTCAAGGCGCATCTGTCCGCCATCTTCGAGCGGCTGGGCGTGCGCAACCGCACCCAGGCCAGCGTGGTGCTGCGCGAACTGGAATTGAGCGACCCGGCGCGGCAGGCGCTGTAGTCAAGGCTTCTCATTCTTGTGGGAGCGGCGTAAGCCGCGAAGCTATCGAACTGGCCGCCCGCGGCCGGATCAACCCCACGCTTTCCTGATTGCAATTATTCCGACGTCGGAACCGATGTCAGCTTCGCGGCTGACACCGATCACACATTGCTTCTGTTGGTCAGCTTGTGCAGCAACATGCCTACCACCATCGCCGGCACAAACCACAACGTCTCCGGTGACAACACACCCAGGCCGACCAGCGCCGGTCCCGGGCAATAACCTGCCAAGCCCCAGCCAATACCGAACAAAGCCGCACCGATCAGCAACGGCCGATCAATGCTGCGCAGATCCGATATCTGGATACGCTCCGCGAACACCGGCGTTGGCCGCCGTAGAACAAACCGGAACAACAGCATCGTCGTCCCAACCGCGCCGCCAAGCACAAACAGCAGCGCCGGATTGAAGTCACCAATCACATCCAGAAAACCCAGGATGCGCTGCGGATCGGTCATGCCTGACACCGCCAAGCCGAGACCGAACAGCGCACCGGAAACCAAGGCAGCCAAGCTGATGCGTGACGTACTCATGCCAGGTGCCTCACGACGTAGGTAGTTGCTATCGCAGTTGCCATGAAGGTCAACACCGCGGCAAACGAACGCATCGACAAGCGTCCCAGACCGCAGACACCGTGGCCACTGGTACAGCCGTTGCCCATGCGCGTACCGAAACCCACCAACACGCCGGCCACTACCAACAACAACGGCGAGAATCCCTGTCGCGGCGAATACGCACCCGGTACCAGCCACAGATACGCGGCGCCGGCGCCGATCAGGCCAACCAGGAAAGCCACGCGCCAAGCCAGCTCGCCGCTGCGCGGCATCAGCACACCGCCAAGAATGCCGCTGATGCCGGCGATACGCCCTGTCAGCCACAGCAGCAAGGTGGCAGCGATACCAATCAGCACGCCACCGGCCAGCGCCATCATCCAGCTGTTCATTGCGGCTTTCCGATCTGATCCAACGGCAAGCGCAGATAGCGCACACCATTGGCATCCGCTTCCGGCAGGCGACCGCCACGGATGTTCACCTGCA
>QFOV01000156.1 GCA_003248565.1 Stenotrophomonas sp. | reverse complement strand
ATGGTCATCGGGAACGGCACCGGCTTCTGGAACACCATGCCCACCTTGGAACGCAGGCGGTTCATCGGGTACTTGGGCGAGAGGATGTTCTCGCCGTCCAGCAACACTTCGCCGCGCGCTTCCAGCTTGGGATACAGCGCGTAGATGCGATTGAAGATGCGCAGCAGGGTGGACTTGCCGCAACCGGAGGGGCCGATCAGCGCGGTGACACGCTTTTCCGGAATCTCCAGGTTGATGCTCTTCAGCGCATGGAACTTGTCGTAGTAGAAGTCCAGGCCGCGTGCAGCCAGCTTGACCGGCGCCGGGGTATGCAGCGACTGGTTGGCGGCGGGCACGTTGATGCGCTGCATCGGTACGGCGTTGCTGAGGTCGTTCATGGGAAGGTCCATGGCAATCAATCGTTTAAGTTCAATCGTTCGAGATGCGGTTACGCAGCAGCAGGCCGCGCGCGGAGAGGCTGACCAGCAGGACGAACACGGTCAGCACCAGGGCGCCTGCCCAAGCCAACACCTGCCAGGATTCATACGGGCTGCCGGCAAACTGGTTCATCACCACCGGCACCGAGGCCATCGGCTGCATGACGTTGCTGTTCCAGTACTGGTTGCCGAAGGCGGTGAACAGCAGCGGCGCGGTTTCGCCGGAGATGCGGGCCAGCGCCAGCAGGATGCCGGTGACGATGCCAGCCATGGCGCTGCGGTACAGCACCTGCATGATCACCTTCCATTGCGGCACACCGAGAGCCAGCGCGGCTTCGCGCATCTGCACCGGTACCAGGCGCAGCATTTCGTCGGTGGTGCGGATCACCACCGGCAGCACGATGAAGGCCAGCGACAGCGCGCCTGCAAATGCCGAGAACTGGCCGCCGGTCTGCATCACGTACAGCGTGTAGACGAACAGGCCGAGCACGATCGACGGTGCCGACAGCAGGATGTCATTGACGAAGCGGACCACGGTGCCGGCCTTGCGGGCGTTGCCGTACTCGGCCAGCCAGGTACCGGCGGCGACGCCCAGCGGCGTGCCGATGCCGATCGCCATCGCACACATCACCGCGCTGCCGAAGAAGGCGTTGAGCAGGCCGCCTTCCTGCATTGGCGGCGGCGTCATCTTGGTGAAAAGATCCAGGTTGATGCCCGGCAGGCCCTTGGACAGCAGCGTCCACAGGATCCAGCCGAGGAAGAACAGGCCGAACAAGGCGGTCGCACAACCCATGAACAGGGCCACGACATTGACGACGCGACGGCGCAGGTACAGCGAATCAGCGGAAGCGGACATCAGTTGCCCTCCTTGCGGGACAGGCGCATCAGCATCAGGCGGGCCAGTGCCAGCACCACGAAGGTGACGATGAACAACACGAAGCCGAGCAGCAGCAGCGCCGAACGGTAGGTCTCGGTGGCTTCGCCGAAGTCGTTGGCGATCAGTGCGGCGATGGTGGTGCCGGGCTCCAGCAGCGAGGGGGTCAGGCGCACGCTGTTGCCGATCACGAAGGCCACCGCCATCGTTTCACCCAGCGCTCGGCCCAGGCCGAGGAACACGCCGCCGATCACCGCGGAGCGGGTGTAAGGCAGCACGATGTCCCAGCTCACTTCCCACTTGGTCGAACCCAGCGCGTAGGCCGATTCCTTCAGGCGGGTGGGAACGGTGAGGAAGACCTCGCGCATCACCGAGGAGATGAAGGGAATGACCATGATCGCCAGCACGAAGCCGGCGGTGAGCATGCCGATGCCCAACGGCGGGCCGCGGAACAAGGCGCCGATCACCGGGAGCGGGCCGATGTGGTCGTTGAGGAACGGAGTGACGTATTCGGTCATCACCGGCACCAGCACGAACAGGCCCCACATGCCGTAAATGATCGACGGGATGCCAGCCAGCAGTTCGATGGCGGTGCCAACCGGGCCACGCAGCCAGCGCGGCGCGACTTCGGTCAGGAAGAAGGCGATGCCGAAGCTCACCGGCACGGCGATCAACATCGCGATCAGTGCGGTGACGATGGTGCCGTAGATCGGTGCCAATGCACCGAATTTGTTCTCGACCGGGTTCCACTCGGAGGAGTAGAAGAAGCTCAGGCCCTGCTCCTGCAGCGCATGGCGGCCGCCCCAGAGCATGGACAGTGCGGCGCTGGCCAGGGCGACCAGGACGAAGATGACGGTGGCGACCAGGAACCAGCGGAACAGACGCTCGTTGCGGGCGTCACGCAGGTCGCGCGATGTGGGCGAGGAAGCTAGGGACGGTGCAATGGCATTCATGGCAGCGGCAGGGGCCCAGGTGGATGCGGTGAAATATCAATCCCTCGTTGGAGGGGGGAGCCGTCGTTTCTGCTTTTGTTCGTCATTCCCGCGAAGGCGGGGATCGCTTTTCAGCGGTCATTCCCGCGTAGGCGGGAATCGCTCTTGCTGTTGATGGTGCGTGTGGCTTCAACAGCGAGGGCGGAGCAAGAGCAGCAACAACAACAAAAGCAGAATCACGAGCGATCCCCGCCTGCGCGGGGATGACGCAATGACAAAGGCGGGCGCACCTGCGGTGCGCCCGCGTCATTGCGTCACTTGAACTCAGCAGCCCAATAGGCTTCGATCTGGGTGACCAGCTCGGCCGGCAGCGGCACGTAGTGCAGCTCGTTGGCCTGGGCCTGGCCATTCTCGAAGGCCCACTTGAAGAACGCGCGGGTATCGGCGCTACGCTTGGCATCCTTCGGCTGCTTGTGCATCAGCATGAAGTTGGTGGCAGTGATCGGCCATGCATTGGCGCCCGGTGCGTTGGTGATCACCAGGTTGAAGTCCTTGGCGTTGGCCCAGTCGGCGCTGGCAGCAGCGGCGGCGAAGGTCTCGGCGGTCGGCTGCACCCAGCTGCCGGCAGCATTCTGCATCGAGGCATACGGCATGTTGTTCTGCAGGGCGTAGGCCAGCTCGACGTAACCGACCGAACCCTTGATCTGCTGCACGTAGGAGGCAACGCCTTCGTTGCCCTTGCCACCGACGCCGTCCGGCCACTGTACCGAGGTGCCTTCGCCAACCTTTTCCTTCCACTCGCCGCTGACCTTGGACAGGTAGTTGGAGAAGTTGAAGGTGGTGCCCGAACCGTCGGAGCGGTGCACCAGGGTGATCTTGGTGTCGGGCAGGGTCACGCCCGGGTTGGCGTCGGCGATGGCCTTGTCGTTCCAGGTCTTGATCTTGCCCAGGAAGATGTCAGCCAGCAGGGTGCCGCTCAGGCGCAGCTGGCCCGGCTGCAGGCCTTCCAGGTTGACCACCGGCACCACGCCGCCGATTGCCGACGGGAACTGGCCCAGGCCAGCCTGCGCGAGTTCTTCGGTGGAAAGCGGCTTGTCCGAGGAGCCGAAGTCGACGGTGCCGGCCTTGATCTGGGCGATACCGCCACCCGAGCCGATCGACTGGTAGTTGATCTTGGCGCCGGTCGCGGTGTTGTAGTCGGCCGACCACTTGGACACCAGCGGGAAGATGAACGATGCGCCGGCACCGGAGATCTCAACGGCAACCTTGTCACCTGCGGCCGCTGCGGAGGCACCCGCGGCGTCTGGGCCGGAAGCGGCCTGGTTACCCTTGTCACCACAGGCCGACAGGCCCAGGGCGATGGCCAGCGAAAGGGCGGCAAGACCGGTCGTGTGCAGCTTCATGCGTCACTCCATAGCGGGGTAAATGCCGGCATCGCCGGCGGATGCGGCTATGAAATGATGTTTTTGTTACAGCCTGATTACATCGTGAAAAAAATCTGAAAAAGCTCACAGAATCAATGGCTGTCGGCTGGGTGGATTCCGCGCCTGAGGGCGGGAATGTCGCCCGCAGGTGGGGCTATCCGGCGATGCCCTGTAGTGCCGAGCCATGCTCGGCAGGGGCTTTACCGGTAGAGCCTCAGCCGAGCATGGCTCGGCTCTACAGGTGCTGCGCCGGTCATGCCTCCGTGTAGTGCCGAGCCACGCTAGGCAGGGGCTTCACCGATAGAGCCCCAGCGTAGTGCCGAGCCATGCTCGGCAGGGGCTTTACCGGTAGAGCCTCAGCCGAGCATGGCTCGGCTCTACGGGGAGTGGTCCCGGCAATGCCGCTGGGACTGGGTTTTCAGCCTAGCGGCTTACGCCGCTCCGACAAATGATGCGCAAAAAAAAAGCGCGGATCACTTGATCCGCGCTTGAGACGGCGAGGGAGAGGGACCCGCCGGCTCTTTACTCAGTAACGCAGGTTCTGCTGCCAGTAGGTTTCGATCTGGCGGACCAGCGGGTCCGGCAGCGGCACGTAGTCGAGCTGACGGGCCTGGGCGTCGCCGTTGGCGTAGATCCAGCGGAAGTACTCAACCGCGGCCTTGGCGCCTTCGGCACTCTTCGGCTGCTTGCGCATCAGGATGAAGTTGGTGGCGGTGATCGGCCATGCCTGCTCGCCCGGAGCGTTGGTCATCACCAGGTAGAAGTCACGTGCGTTGGCCCAGTCGGCGCTGGCAGCAGCGGCCGAGAAGGTCTCGTCACGCGGCTGCACGAAGTTGCCGGCGGCATTCTTCATGCGCGAGAAGGTCAGGCGGTTCTGCAGGGCGTAGGAGAACTCGACGTAACCGATCGAGCCGCGGATCTGCTTGACGTAAGCGGCCACGCCTTCGTTGCCCTTGCCGCCGATACCGACCGGCCACTGGACGCTGGTGCCTTCACCGACGGTGGTCTTCCAGTCAGCGTTGACCTTGGACAGGAAGTTGACGAAGTTGAAGGTGGTGCCCGAACCGTCGGAACGATGGACGACGGTGATCTTGGTGTCCGGCAGGGTCAGGCCGGCATTGAGTGCGGCGATGGCCGGGTCATTCCACTTGGTGATCTTGCCCAGGAAGATGTTGGCCAGGGTCGGACCATCCAGCTTCATCGCACCGGCGTCCACGCCCGGCACGTTGAGCACCGGCACCACGCCGCCGATTACCGACGGGAACTGCACCAGACCAGCCGACGCCAGTTCTTCCGGCTTCAGCGGCGCATCGGACGAACCGAAGTCAACGGTATTGGCCTTGATCTGGGCAATACCGCCGCCCGAACCGATCGACTGGTAGTTGACGCGGTTGCGGGTGGCAGCACTGTAATCGGCCGACCACTTGGACATGACCGGGTAGATGAAGGACGCGCCGGCGCCGGTGACATCGGCTGCATTGGCGGCGAACACGGACGACGCTGCGAGGATGGCTATAGCGGCGCGCGATTTGATGGCGTGGATCACGAATGGCTCCTGGGAGTTGATGTGCGGTGGTTTCCGCCCCGGCGCCTATTCCATAACCATTTGATGACAGTGCAGCGTCTGTCATATGACGCACATATGACAGTGGCGCTTATGATCAGAACGTTGCTTCAACCTCGCTGGGAAGCGGGTAACTGCGGCCTCTTGGTAGCAGCTTGAAGCTGCGCACGGGCTGCTCTTCGCGGGCTTCCACGCAGTCACCCTTGGCATCTTCGTGGTTCACGGTTGAACTGCCGCGTTCACGGATTGTCAGCGTTGCCCAGCCTTGCGCGGGGGAGGGGCCAACCTCCAGCGTGCGCTTTGTTTCATGGAATTCACCGGCACAGCGGGTATCCCATTCACCGCCGCTGCTGGACACCACGATCTGCCCGGTGATTGCTTCCAGGTTGCTGCCGTTGAGTACCAGCAGCTGCAGACGGGTTTCGCTGAAAGGGTTGGGCTGCGAGGAGTTGCTGCGTGAGCTGCGCACGCCGAACGCACGTACGCCCGGCGAGAGGTTGTAACGCGCGGTATCCAGGCCGACGCTGTCGACATGGATCGCATCGCTGCTCATCACCTCGGGCAGGCGGAGCCCCGCGCGTGGGCGCAGGCTGGTGCTGTCGACCACCAATACATCCAGGTCGCCCGACTGGGAGTCGCCATTGGGTCCCTCCGGGCCCAGAAACGGCACCACGATCAAGGTCAACGAAGTATCCGCTGGCCATACCCGGCAAGCGCCGCGCTCGGCGTCTATGGACCAGCCGGAGCGGTCGGGCAGGGCGGCGGTGTCGCGCTGTTGGTACGCCTGGGTTATACGCGCGGCAGCGTCATCACCACAGTCCTGGGCGAAGCTGGAGACGGGCAGGGATAGCAGTAGTGCCAGCAGGCAGGTGCGCATGGAATCCATCCGGTTGGAGCGCCCCCGGATGCGTTGTGGGAGCTGCGTAAGCTGCGAAGCTTACACAGCTTCAGCAAGCGCAGCGGCGCCTGCCGTTGTAGGAGCGGCGTGAGCCGCGAAGCCGATACACCCTCAGATTGTGGCAACTGCTTGCGCGCAAACGTTACCAGCTTCGCGGCTTACGCCGCTCCCACAGAAAGAGGAGCCGCTGCAACGACGAACGCCCCTTGCGGGGCGTTCGTGGTATTGCATGCAGCCAATGTTTACCAGAAGAACTGCAGGCGCGCTTCCAGGATGTCCGGCTTGTCGCTGACGAACTTCTTGCTGGACGAGGAATACTTGTTGCTGTCGACCATCACATAGTTCAGCGAGGCCTTGAAGTTCGAACGCCAGTACCAGTTGGCGCCGACGGTCCAGATGTCCATCTTGCCACCGAGCACGCCGTCCACCAGCGGGGTGCCGCCGACCACGGCCGGGGCCTTCAGGCCGCCGTCGTTCAGGTCGATGTGGTCGAAGCGTGCGCCCAGCTGCCACATGCCGCGGCCCGGCTCATCCGGCAGGCCCAGGCTCGGGGTGCCGCCCTTGTAGCCCCAGGTCTCACCGGTCACGTTCCACACGCCGCTGATGTAGTAACCGTCGGTGCTGTAGTTGTCGTGGTCGTAACGCTTGGCCTTGGAGCTGTAGTACTCGCCCTGGGCCTTGAACGGGCCATGCACGTACATGGCTTCGGCGCCGATGGTGCTCAGGCGGTCGGTGTCCTTCAGGTCGCCGCTGTCGACCAGACGCACGGTGGCCAGGTCGGCGTTCGGGCGGGCGCGCAGGCGCAGCAGGTCGGCGTCGGTGTCATAGTCGACGTAGCTCAGGCCCAGGTGCAGGATGTTGCCCTTCTCGTTGATCGGGGCGAAGGTGCCGCGCACGCCGTAGCCGCTGCCATGGGCCAGGTCACGGGTCAGCTCGCGGCCGAAGGCCGAAGCGGTGACCGACCAGTTGGCATCGCCAACGCCGTAGCCAACGCCGAGGCGGCGGGCAACTGCGTAGGTGTTGGTGACGGTGGCCTTGGAGATGAAGTCGTTGTTCTTGGTGCTGGACAGTTCTTCCAGGCTGTTCGGCTGCTTGTACTGGCCGGCCTGCAGGAAGTGGTTGCTGTTGCCGCCCAGCTTGTACTTGACGTTGGTGTCGAGGAACTTGTCGGCCTTGGCGTCGTAGCCGACCACCCATTCGATGTTGCCCGGGCCCTTGCCCTTCAGCACCAGCTCGGCGCGGCGCAGTTCGAACTCGCTGTCCTTGCCGTTCTTGGCAACGCCATTGAGGTCGGCCTTGTCATTGCTGAACCAGTTGCCGTCGGCCTGGACCAGGCCTTCGAAGGTGATTTCGGAACCGCCAATAACGTCGATGGCGACTTCAGCGTGTGCAGCCGGCGCGAACAGTGCAGCAGCCACGGCCGCGGTAAGGAGTTGGCGATGCAGTTTCATTGGGTGGGTAGCCTTGCAGGCGGTTGGAGGTTGCTGCGAAGGCTAGGGCGTAAAGATTGCGTAAATGTGACAGTTCAACGACGAGCTTTGGCCTTGTGGCACAAGGGCCTGCGTATTGGGCCTTGGGGCTGTTACGGGAAAGTGTCGTACAGATGGCAGCCAGCAGCGCTCACGCGGCGTCGGCGGTCTTGTCATTGAAATGGCAGAGATCACGGATCACGCACTGCGGGCAATCGGGTTTGCGCGCCTTGCAGACATAGCGCCCGTGCAGGATCAGCCAGTGGTGCGCATCCTGCAGAAATTCATCCGGAATCACCTTCACCAGCCCATCCTCGACCACCCGTACATCCTTGCCAGGTGCCAGTCCGGTGCGGTTGGAAACGCGGAAGATATGCGTGTCCACCGCCATCGTCGGCTGGCCGAAGGCGGTATTGAGCACCACGTTGGCGGTTTTGCGACCGACCCCGGGCAGGGCTTCCAGCGCGGCGCGTTCGGCCGGCACTTCGCCACCGTACTTCTCGACCAGGATGGCGCAGGCGGCAATCACGTTCTTGGCCTTGGCGTTGAACAGGCCGATGGTGGCGATGTAAGGCTTCAGTCCTTCCTCGCCCAAGGCAAGAATGGCCTGGGCGGTATTGGCCACCGGGAACAATTTGCGTGTGGCCTTGTTGACGCCGACATCGGTGGCTTGCGCTGACAAGGTCACCGCCACCAGCAGCTCGAACGGTGAGCTGTACTCCAACTCGGTGGTCGGGTGTGGGTTGAGCTCACGCAAGCGTGTGAACATCTCCAGCACTTCGCCGGCTTTCATGCGTTTGCTACCACGTGTGGACGTGGCTTTCTCCGCTGCGGGCTTTTTTGCCGGGGCTTTCTTTGGCGCGATCTTCTTGGCGCCGATCTTCTTTGCGGCGGTGTTCTTCGTCGTTGATTTCTTCACTGCCACTGCCGTCATGTGCCTGACTTGTCTGCGGCGCGCGCCTTGGCCCGCGCCAGGATTGCCGCCGCCGCCGAGGGCAGGGCAGGCTTGCTGTCTGCTACCGGCGGTGGCGCACGACGCGCTTGCCGCTCGGCATCGCGACGTGCAAGTCGCGCGGCGCGGGCGCGATAGCGCTCACGTGCTGCCCAGGCTGTGCGCAGTTGCTGCTGGGCGTGCTGCAGTTGCTGTGGCAGCTGCGGGTACGCAGGGTCAAACAGCTCGTCGCCGGGCTGTGGCAGGTAGTCCATCAGCCCGGCGCGCAGCGCCGCATCCAGATCATCGTCCAGCACGAATTGCAGCAGTTGGCGGGGTGTAGCGCTTGCGTTGGACATGGACAACTCAGCGATTCTTGAATTCCGGCTTGCGGCGTTCCAGGAAGGCACTGGTGCCTTCACGCATGTCGTCGGTGGAGAACACCAGGCCGAACTGTGCGCTTTCGTATTCCAGCCCTTCTTCGATAGCGCACTCACCGCCGACGTTGATCGCGTCGAGGATGCCGCGCAGTGCCAGCGGTGCCGCATTGGCCAATTGCTCGGCCAGCTTGGTGGTTTCCGCTTCCAGCTCGGCGGCCGGCACCACGCGGTTGACCAGGCCCAACTGCTGGGCACGCTCGGCGCTGATCGGTGCACCCAGCAGGCAAAGTTCCAGCGCGGCCGCGCGGCCGGCCAGGCGCAGCAGGCGCTGGGTGCCGCCAAAACCAGGTACCAGGCCCAGATTGATCTCCGGCTGGCCGACCTTGGCGCTATCGGCGGCGATGCGCAGGTGGCAGGCCATGGCCAGTTCCATGCCGCCGCCCAGTGCGAAACCGTTCACCATTGCGATGACCGGCTTGTTCAGGCGCTCGATCCGGCGCATCAGGCGCTGTCCGACCAGCGAAAAATCGCGGCCCTGAACCGGGGTCAAGGTATTCATTTCGGCGATGTCCGCGCCGGCAACGAAAGCTTTGCTACCCGCGCCCGTCAGGACCACAACCCTTACATCCTCGGCCAATGCTGCTTCGGCGAAGGTGGCGTCCAGGGTTTCCAAGGTCAGCTGGTTGAGGGCATTGAGCTTTTCCGGGCGCTGCACGGTGATGGTGCGGACACCTGCATGGGTGCTGATCGAAACCGGTGAATCGGACATGGGGTGAAAGCCTCAAAACGTTAAGAAAAAGTAATGAAAGGAACTCTTTCAATCGGCGATGGTCATAGCTGAGCGTCGTCAGTGGCGGACAGCCTTTGTGACGGCTATCCTAACCCGTCGCCTCAGGCGGCATGCTTGCCCTGAGACATCATTCCTGGAGAACTGTTTGATGAAGTTGCGTTCTATCGCGGTCGCCGTGGCCGCCCTGGCCGTCACCGGCACTGCTTTCGCCCAGGACATCGCGTCCGAAAAGGGCAAGCTGAGCTATTACTTCGGCTATGACTACGGCAATAACCTGGCTGAGCTCACCGGTCGTGGCGAGCAGCTGGACATCGCTTCGGTGGTGAAGGGCCTGCAGGATGCCTACGCCAAGAAGCAGCCGGCAATCACCGCCGACCAGCTGAAGCCGGCCGTTGAAGCCTTCCAGCGCCGCGAGCAGGGCCGTGCCCAGGCCGCCAAGGCCGAGTACGACAAGGCTGCTGCTGAAAACAAGACCCGCAGTGACCAGTTCATTGCCGCCAACAAGGCCAAGGCCGGCGTGCAGACCCTGGCCAGCGGCGTGCAGTACCGCGTGATCGAAGCCGGTGCCGGCGCCAAGCCGACCCAGGCCAGCACCGTTGCACTGGAAGTTGCCGGTCCGTTCCCGTACGGCCAGCGTCCGACCGAAGCTCGCCCGGCACAGTCGATTCCGTCGATCAAGCTGAGCGAAGTGGAAATGGCTGCCATGCGCGAAACCCTGCTGCAGATGCCGGCCGGCGCCAAGTGGGAAGTGACCCTGCCGCCGGAGAAGGCCTACGGTGCCGACCCGCGCACCCCGTTCCCGCCGAACGTGGCTGTGCAGTTCGAGATCAAGCTGGTCAGCGTCAAGTAAGCGCAAACCAGTGATGCAACAAGAGGCGCCGGAGGCAACACCGGCGCTTTCTTTTTGTCTGCAAGCACATGTAGTGCCGAGCCATGCTCGGCAGGGACTTTACCTGTGACGCCAGCAGTTGCGCGTCATCAACGATCAGCGCAGTGCAGGCGCGCAACCGGCCAAGGCCGCAGTAGCCGACCATCGCAAGCTGGGTTGTTGCAGGCCAGGTAGCTGTCAGTGTTGTGCAAAAAGAAGAGCCGGCGCCGCCTAGACGCCGGCTCTTTGTTCAACATCCAGTGCTGTTTTGCTGTTTTGCTGGTTTCGCTTGTAGAGCCTTTGCCGAGCATGGCTCGGCACTACCGGCAATCCCTGCTCGACTGGATTTACGGCGACGTCACCTTGGCCGCACATGTGCGGATGCCAGCCTGCTCCACGGTACTGATCAGGTTGACGGCCTTCAGCGAGGCAGCGGTGTCGTTCATGCAACGCAGGTAGAGCGCACGGTTGCCGTTGGCGGTGGTGCGGCACAGGCGATCCTGGGCCTGCACATTGGCACCGGCGATCAAGCCCGGGTTCTTGAACAGTTTCACGCCCGTATCGCAGCTGCCGATGCGCGCCGTGCCAGCGTTC
>QFOV01000155.1 GCA_003248565.1 Stenotrophomonas sp. | reverse complement strand
CGCTTCCACTTCCGCCCAGAACGCCGGTGAGTGGTTGGCCTGCAACAAGTGACACAACTCGTGCACCAGCACGTACTCGAACGCCGACGGCCGCGCCAACACCAAGGCCAGATCTAGGGCCATCGAACCATCCGGCGCCAGTGATCCCCACTGCGAGGACATCACCTTTGGCCGCAGCCGTGACGGTGCACGTGCCAGACCCGGCAGATAGCGCGGCAGCCATTGGCCGACATCGGCGCGCACCTGCACTTCATAGAACTCTCGCAGCGCGCGCCGCAACGCCGGTTCCCCTGCGCGTGCCGGCAGCTGGATCGTCACCACACCCGCATCAACCTCGATGCGGGTGAACCGACCTTCCTGCCATTGCACCGGCAACAACTCGCCGCGCAGGGGCAGCACGCCGGGCTCACGCAGACGCAGTGCTGGCGCGAGCAAGCCATCGCCTCCCAGCCGCGCCAACTGCTGCTGCAACCATTGCCGGTTGGCCTGCAGGAAGCGCTCGCCGGAAACCAGACTCGCCCGCAGTGGCATGGTCAGCCGCGCACCACGTTCGTCCACGCTGAGTTTGAGCCGGCGCGCACGCGGATCACGCACGCGCAGCACTTCGATCTCGGCATCGTCCAGGCGCAGGCGCACCGTATCGCGCTGGATCACCGGCGCGGCGGGGGTCATCAGACGGCGAAGCAGGCTAACCATGGTTCCAGCATAGTCCCTACCCGGTTACGAAACCGGGTAGGTCAGCAACGGGTTCAGCTATCAGCCTTGCTCAGCTTGAATGCCTGCTCCAGCAGCAGGAACAGCCGACGGATTTCACCGCTCTGCAGGGCGAAGCGGGCATCCAGTTCGGCGCGACGGCCTTCCTCGTCGATGTGCTCGAGCTGGTCCAGCGCGCCATCGAGGAACTTCAACTTGCGCACGATCAGGTCGTCGCCGAGCACGAAGGACAGGTTGTCCTCGAAGATCAGCGCCAGCTTGGTGACCTGCTTGCCGGCATCCAGGTGCTTGTCGATCTCGTCGCAGCGCAGTTCCTGATGCTGGCACTTGACCACCGCGCCACCCTCGGCCGGGTCCTTCATCTCGCATTCTTCGCCCAGGCTCAGGCCTTCGGGCAGCGGCTCGCCTGCGATCCACGCGGTCAGGATGGCGCGCGGTGCGACTTCGGCGTTCAGCGGCATTGCCGGGAAGCTGCCGAGCATGCCGCGGATGTCGCTCATCACGTTCTCGCCGGTCTTGCGGCTGGAACTGTCGACGGCGACATAACCGTGCTGCAGGTCGAGGAAGGCATCGGTACGCGAGCTCTTGACGAAGGCGCGCGGCAGCAGCTCGTGCAGCAGGTCGTCCTTCAGGCGCTTGCGCTCACGGCCACCGGGCTTGCGGCCTTCCTTCTCTTCGATCTCTTCCAGCTTGCGCTGCAGCAGGTCGTTGACCACCACGCTGGGCAGGATCTTGTCTTCACCGCCGACGGTCAGCCACAGCGCATCGCCGATGCGGTGCGAGAACTGGATCTTTTCTTCACGACCAAACGGCGAGATGAAGCCGCGCGAGGTCATTTCCAGCGCGCCGACCGGCTTGAGCACCACCTGCGGCAGCAGCGTATCGACGTCGGAAAAATCAATGGAGGTTGGGAAACGGAACAGCGTGAGGTTCTTGAAAAACATGGATGTCCTATTTCGTATTCATGGTTCAGGGGCATGCTTCTCTTCGCAGGAGAAGCTGCTCCGAAGAGCGTGCCGCCGGTGGAGCCGGGGGATGGATGAGGTGATGTGTTGTGCCTGGTTTCAGTTCACCCTAGCACTGCCACCCTCATCCCAACCCTTCTCCCGGCGGGAGAAGGGCTTCTTGATCTTGTTGTTTGTCGCCGCCTGCAAGCCAAGCCTGTGGATCGGCCGCCGGCGCCTGTTCATTGCGACCCAGCGCCATGAAGTCGAACAGCTTGGGGTCGGCCAGCTGCGAGGGACGGATGTCGCCCAGCGCGCGGGATATCTGCTCGATGCGGCCCGGCGTGTCCTTTTCCCACTGCTTCATCATCAGGCCAACCTGCTTGCGCTGCAGGTTTTCCTGGCTGCCGCACAGGTTGCACGGAATGATCGGGAACTGGCGGGTATTGGCGTATTCGATGATGTCCGCTTCGCGCACATAGGCCAGCGGGCGGATCACCACATGCTTGCCGTCGTCGCTGCGCAGCTTGGGCGGCATGCCGGAAATCTTGGAATGGTGGAACAGGTTCATGAAGAACGTGGCCACCATGTCATCGCGGTGGTGGCCCAGCGCGATCTTGGTGAAGCCATTGGCTTCGGCGTAGGTGTACAGCGAGCCACGGCGCATGCGCGAGCACAGCGAACACATGGTCTTGCCTTCCGGGATGACCCGGCTCACCACCGAATAGGTGTCCTGTTCGATGATGTGGTACGGCACGCCGATCGAGGCCAGGTACTCGGGCAACACATGTTCCGGGAAACCCGGCTGCTTCTGGTCCAGGTTCACCGCCACCAGCTCGAACGGCACCGGCGCCTTTTTCTGCAGCTGTAACAGGATGTCGAGCAAGGTATAGCTGTCCTTGCCGCCGGACAGGCAGACCATCACCTTGTCGCCGGCCTCGATCATGCCGAAGTCGGCAATGGCCTGGCCTACCTGGTGACGCAGGCGTTTGCCGAGTTTCTGGTGTTCACGTTCGGCCACGTGCGGATCACGGGCCCGCGGGGCGGGATCGGGCAGGGAAATGACAGCGCTCATGCCCCCATTCTACCGGGTCGGCAGCGTCCCTCACGCGGCCGGCGGCAACGTGTATGCTCAATCCCCGTGGAGACCATGACCCCCGAGCAGATCAGCCAACGCATCGCCGTCCTGCGGGCCGAACACCGCAGCCTGGACGAAGACATCTCGCGCCTGGCCGCCAACCCGGACGACGACCTGGAGTCCAAGCGGCTGAAGAAGCGCAAGCTGCAGCTGCGCGACTGCATCACCAAGCTGGAAAGCATGCTGATTCCGAACGAGCCAGCCTGAATGCGGCGTAGTGCCGAGCGATGCTCGGCAGGAGCTTTCCAAGGCAATCCACCCGCACACTGCGGTTGCAGGAGCGGCGGCAGCCGCGAAGCCGTCAGCGTTGAAACCGACGGCATGCCGGCAGCCACGACAGCTCAACTTGTTGCCGGCTTCGCGGATCAGCGGCAGACCGTGGCCAGCACGCTGACCAGGCGCACCAGGCCAACCTGCCCCCGCTCTCCCGTTTTGTCATAAATGGTCTTGAGCCGACCCAGGGCCGTACCTGAGGTTATTCCACACTCAAGGGCCGCTGCGCCAACATCGGCATGTCGGTGCATTGCAGACGCCAGCCGCGATTCGGCCTCCGTCAGCCCAAACAGCTGTCGCAATGCAGACTCCAACGACTCTGGTGCCGGTCTCACCTCGCGCGCGAAAACCAGTAGCGCCCCCTGCTCCTGCGGTGACCATTTCACAAGCCGATGCGCGGTCAGGACCAGGCACGGGCGCTGTGCGGCATCGTGCAACACCAGCTTCTCCACATCCCCGCCGAGCAACTGGCTGTCGCCGCGCAACGCGCGTTGCAACAGCCCCTGCAGCCCCGCCTGGGCGCGCCCTGCCACGCCCAACTGCCCCCCCTCGCGGCGTAGCAATCCGTACTCCAGCAAACGTTCGGCAGCCGCATTGCTACGGCAGATACGCAGATCCCCGCCCAACATCAACATTGCCACCGGCGAACACTCCAGTGCCTGCTCCAGTGTGGTCACCTGCTGCTGCAGGTCGCCGATCCGCCGCAACATGGCATAAGCGTTGATCCAGTGCGGGGTCAGCGCCTGCAGCAAGTCGAGCTCCTGCTTGCCATAGGTCCGCTTCAGGTCACCGTGGCACATGGACAAGGTCACTGAGTTGGTGCCGTCATACAGACCTACCGATGCCACCTGCTGGACGATATCCAACTGCCGGTAATAGGCGTCATAGAAACCGCTGTTCAACGCTACGCTGCGGGCCAGGAATGCATCCGTGTTCAGCACCCGGCCGATGGCCAATTGCGGACTGACCCGCTTCATCCACGGGTCGTCACGCAGGTCCAGGTCGGCCAGCAGTCCAGCCATATACGCATTGTCCACGCCATGTATGTGGCTGAGCTGGCCCTTGCCGGCGGCGACATCGTGAATGATCACCCCGGTGATGTGGCTGCAGGTGGCTTCGGCCATGCGTTGGTTGAATACTTCCAGCTGCGCCGGATCCAGCACCGAAGCGTAGAGCGGTCGCAGCAATTCACCCAGCAGTTCCCCATCAGCCATGTGCCCCTCCCGTGGTGAGGACGAACCAATGCAGCTGCTTGGGCAGGCAGCCGGAATACGAGCGCCTCATCCGCCCTCCCCCAACGCTACCAACTGAATCATCCGATCCAAGGCCTTCCCCCTGTTGTCAAGCCCCGGTTGGGAGTGTTTTGGGTTTTGTGGCTACGGTCAACTGCCGGTGACAGCGCGTGGTGCTGGTTTGGTCGATCAGGCGACAGATCGGCAGGCCCAACGTCTGCAGGGGGCAGCATGAAGAAAGCGAATTCCAGCCGCACGCATGCGGTTGGCCATGGGCATGCATACCGATGGTCAAGCACCGTGGAACCACAGCCGCACGCGCAGCGCGTTCAGCGGCCACAACGATTCGTGCGTGGCGCGGACGAATCCTCCGCGCAGCTCGCCCGTCGTCCCGTGGAGTCCCCGGTACTGATGTATCAGAAGAAGACGGTGCTGCTGTGCCGCAGCCCCACCGTATCGCGGAACCAGGGAATACCACCGCTGACAGCAAGCGGCACGGAAAGGACATCAAGGACGTGAACATGAAACCGCTACTGCTTCTCCCGGCACTGGTTCTGATCACCGGCTGCGCCAGCCTCCAGAACATCAATGCACCCTGGCGCAAACCCATCCAACCGCTGACGTATCAAGAGATCTATGAGTTCGCGACTGAGCCCAAAGCCGATGTAGTGCCGGGCGAGAACGACAAGGGGGCCGCAGAGGATCAACCGAGACCGACGCTGCGCAGGAAGGCCTATGACGAACTCCCGCAGTACATCAAGGACATGGCTGGCGTATTCAAGAGGGATTCAAAACTGTCGCAAGCCAACTCGACCAGCCAGCAAGAAGCGGCCACGTTTCTTGAAAGCGGAATGATCGTGACGAACATGCTGTGCTCGGCGTACATGCTTCAAGTAACGCAGAAGCAACAGCAACGCCGCTATGGACGCGATCTGGCCAGCAACACCAACACTGCCCTCAGCACCGTCCTCAACCTGACCAAGAGCAGCAACCTTGCCACCGGCATCACAAGCGCTCTCTTTGGCGGGCTGGACGTCAACTACCAGAACTGGGATGCACATTACGTCGCATCCGTCGACCTGCCGCTGGCTGAGACCCTGGTCCGCTATGCAATGGAAAGGCAGGCCCAGGAAAACGCTGCCAGGTCAAAAGCAGCTGGCTTCACCTACAGGCAGGCCGAGAGCAGGCTTCAGCAATACGCCAGTACCTGCAGCTTCAATGGCATCAAGACCCTCATCAACCAGTCCGTATCGGCGGGGAAGAACAACCTCGTGGTGGATGAAACAGGCGCTGCCAACGCCGACAGCAATCCGGCATCCGGGCTCATCAAGGCAATGGAGCTTCAAGCAAGCGCTATCAACGCATTCCGGCAATGCGACCTGCAGGCCGCAGCGGCTGCCTTCGCGATGGCAAAGGACTCGCACCCCGTGTATGGAAGCAACCAGCAACTCATCGACGCACTCCGCGCATCGGAGCCAGATCGCGCCAAGGTCAAGTCGATCGTCAAGACAATGGGGATCGACCCGCCGCTCCAGTGCTTTCCATAGCCGTCGAAGAATCGCACTCAACTACAACTCGAAATCACCTGTCTCCCCTTCACTCCATCCCTCTGGAAGGTCACATGAAGAACGCCCCCCAACACTGCCTCCTTGCTGCTGCCGTCGGTCTTCTGCTTGGCGGTGATGCCCTCGCCCAGACCACGCAAACCGTCGAAGGCGCCCATCGTTTCCTCAAGACCGCACCAGGCATCTCTATCAGATATGTTCCTCCCGCAGGCGTGGCGAAATTCGAGGGCAACCCCGCCGTTCTCAGTGTATGGGTAAGGGCAACCGACAACGTCGACCAGAACGGGAAGAACAATCCATGCGTCACCCGCATAACGGAGCTGGACCACGAAAACACCACGGTGTATTCGCAGGGAGGACGCTGGAACAGCGCCGCCGACGGCGTGACCATCCTTCGGCCGCTGGCTGATTTTCCATCCCCGCGCTACATCAACTGGGGGAAGGTGAGCATCACCCGGCTCACCAACTCCATGAAGGATGGTTCGGACAAACGCGATCTCATCCTTGCCACCAGCAGTGGTGGCGATGGCTATGGCCTGAATGTCGCGGACCCCCTGGTGGCCGATCGTGTCGAATATGCGATGCGGTTCCTGCAGGCCAGTTGTGACGAAGCCGCAAGCACCGGGTTCTGACCATGAAGTGGATGATGCCCGTCGCGGCGCTCGTTCTTCTCGCGGTGCCGGCTGCCTTGCCAGCCCAACAAGCGCCTCGCCAGTTGAGCGAGGAAGACCTAGCCAGGCTGCGCCGGGGGGTGGAGCAGAACAAGACGCTCAGCGCACAAGGCGCGCAACAGGCCGCTGCCATGCGGCAACAGCAGGAACTGACCCGACAGGAAGAAGCACTTGCCGGCGAAGACGACGGCTACGATGGTGAAGATGACATGCCGCAACAGAATGTCGCAGCGAACGTGTTCGATGCATTCCTCGGCACCCTTGGCAGTGAAATGGCCAAGAAGCAACAGGAGGACGCCCAACGACAGCGCTTTCTGGACAATGTGCGCCGGGAAGCCGAGGCCGTGGACCGCCAGCGCCAACGCGATCTGGAACGCGAGCGCCTTGCGCAAGAACGCACCCGTTTGGAACAACAGGCCGAACAGCAACGCCAGCAGGCCATCGCGCAGCAACAGCGCCAGTCCGCGGCGAACGCTGGCAATGCGCGTGCCATCGTCGGCACTGGCGGGATTGGCAACTCCAGCGCCATCAGCGGCCAACAACAGACCGCGAAAGCGCGTGAAGACACCATGCGCGCCAACGTTGCGGCCGAACGCAAACGTCTGGCCGAAGAGCGCGAACGCGCGGCGGCGACTGAACGCGAGCGGGTGATGCGCCCCTTTGTCGAGGCATCAAGCCGGCAGCAGGTGCAGACGATGTCATCCGCAGGAAGGGCCGCGGTTTCGACCACGCCAAAGACAAGTATTGCTCCGCCAGACTACGGCCCCGCCAAAGCATGGTGCCAAGCCAGCAACGCCGGAACATTCCAGTGCATGGGCCCGTTGCAGAACCTGCTGTCGTGGTATCCCTCTCTGGAAACCGCGCTGAGCCAGGCCGGCTGCCCTGGTGGCGAAGGCTACAACCCCACGCCGGGCCACGGCGGAAGCAGCTTCAACTGTGGCCGGCAGCTGAAACCCAACGACTATCGGATGCCGACCTATGACCCCTACCGTGGCGGCGGCAAGCCGGTGCTGGTCAA
>QFOV01000154.1 GCA_003248565.1 Stenotrophomonas sp. | reverse complement strand
GCGCAGCTTGGCGTCGAGGTTCGACAGCGGTTCGTCGAACAGGTAGATCTTCGGCCGCCGCGCCAGCGCCCGGCCCATGGCCACGCGCTGCTGCTGGCCACCGGAGAGCTGGCCGGGCTTGCGCGCCAGCAGATGCTCGATCTGCAGCAGCTTGGCCACCCGCGCCACCTCGGCCTCGATCTCGGCCGGCGGCAGCTTGCGCATCTTCAAACCGAAGGCGATGTTGTCCTTCACCGTCATGGTCGGGTACAGCGCGTAGGACTGGAACACCATGGCGATGTCGCGATCCTTGGGGCTCATGCCGCTGATGTCGGCGCCATCGACCAGAATCGCCCCGCCGCTGATGTCCTCCAGGCCGGCGATGCAGTTCATCAGGGTGGATTTGCCGCAGCCGGAGGGGCCGACCAGGATCAGGAACTCGCCGGAGTCGATGGCCAGTTCGATGTTCTTCAGGGTATCCGCCAGGCCGCTGCCGTAGGATTTGTTGACGTTGCGCAGTTCGAGGGTAGCCATTTCATTTCTCCAATCTTGAAGGCATCAGCCTTTCACCGAGCCGGCAGTGAGACCGCGCAGGAAGTATTTGCCGGCCAGGATGTAGACCAGCAGCGTGGGCAACCCGGCGATCATCGCGGCGGCCATGTCGACGTTGTATTCCTTGGCCCCGGTGCTGGTATTGACCAGGTTGTTCAGCGCCACGGTGATCGGCTGGGTATCGCCACTGGCGAACACCACACCGAAGAGGAAGTCGTTCCAGATCTGGGTGAACTGCCAGATCAGGCAGACCATGATGATCGGCACCGACATCGGCAGCAGGATGCGTCCGAAGATGGTGAAGAAGCCGGCGCCATCCAGGCGCGCGGCGCGCACCAGCGCCTCGGGAATGCTCACGTAGAAGTTGCGGAAGAACAGCGTGGTGAAGGCCAGGCCGTAGACCACATGCACCAGCACCAGGCCTTCGGTGGTGTTGGCCAGGCCGAGCTTGCCGAGGGTGAAGGACGCCGGTAGCAGGATCACCTGGAACGGCAGGAAGCAGCCGAACAGCAGCAGGCCGAAGAACAGCTGCGAGCCGCGAAAGCGCCACATGGCCAGCACGTAGCCGTTCAGCGCGCCGAGCAGCGTGGAGATCAGCACCGCCGGGATGGTGATCTTCACCGAGTTCCAGAAGTAGCCACCGACGCCGTCCCAGGCCTTGACCCAGCCGATCAGGGTGAACACGTCCGGGATCGACAGCAGGTTACCGCTGCGGATGTCGTCGGGGGTCTTGAAGCTGGTCAGCAGCATCACCAGCAGCGGCACCAGGTACACCGCGCAGGCCAGGATCAGGGTGGCGTGGATGGCTATACGGCTGAAGCTGAATGCCCTCATCCGGCGCTTCGCGCCACCTTCTCCCGGGGGGAGAAGGACATCAGAAGATCGTCGCTGCGCGACGCTCACATCATTCATGGCGTTTGCCTCGCAGTTCGGAATACAGGTAGGGCACCAGAATCGCCAGCACCGCACCGAGCATCAGCATTGCGCTGGCGGCGCCGAGGCCCATCTGGCCGCGGGTGAAGGTGTGGGCGTACATGAACATCGCCGGCAGGTCGGAGGCGTAGCCGGGGCCGCCAGCGGTCATCGAGGCGACCAGGTCGAAGCTCTTGATGGCGATATGGGCGAGGATCATCAGCGCGCTGAAAAACACCGGGCCCAGGCTCGGCAGGACGATGCGCAGGTAGATGCTCGGCAGGCTGGCGCCGTCGACCTGGGCGGCGCGGATGATCGATTGATCGACGCTGCGCAGTCCGGCCAGAAACAGCGCCATGACGAAGCCGGAGGACTGCCACACGGCGGCCATCACCAGGCAGTAGACGACGCGCTCCGGGTCCACCAGCCAGTCGAAGCGAAAGCCCTCCCAGCCCCAGTCACGCAGCAGCTTGTCCAGACCCAGGCCGGGGTTGAGCAGCCACTTCCAGGCGGTGCCGGTGACGATCATCGACAGCGCCATGGGGTAGAGGAAGATGGTGCGGATAAAGCCTTCGCGGCGGATGCGCTGGTCCAGCAGCACCGCCAGGAACACACCGATGACCAGGCTGATGGCGATGAACAGGCCACCGAACAGCAGCAGGTTCTGGCTCGCCACCCACCAGCGGTCGTTGTCCCACAGCCGCGCGTACTGCTGCAGGCCGACGAAGTTGTAGCTGGGCATAAAGCGCGAGTTGGTGAACGACAGCAGGAAGGTCCAGCCGATATAGCCGTAGAAGCCCACCAGCACGATGACCATGCTCGGCGCCAGCACCAGCTTGGGCAGCCAGCGCTGCAGGACGTCCAGCGGTGAGGCTTTGGTGATGACTGCGTTTGAACTCATGGTTGACTCCGTTGTTACGGGTTGCATGGTCGGCCCCCTCTCCCTCGGGAGAGGGTTGGGGTGAGGGGCAGCGGCGCACCGAAAAATCCGAGTTGCCCGTATCCCTCCCCCCCGGCCCCTCTCCCAAAGGGAGAGGGGAGAAAAGCGCGGTGCGGCCGATCCCGTGACGCGTGCCTGCGGGCATGCGCCAGGGATAGAAGGCTTGAAAGCGGCGGGTTGCCCCGCCCTACGGTAAGGGCCGGCTATGCGGCCTCGTCACTCACTGCACCGCCTGAATCGCCGCCGCCAGTTGCTGGGCGGCGCGCTTGGGGTCGGCCTTGGGGTCGTTGAAGAAGTTGGTCACCACATCGAATACCGCGCCCTGCACGTAGCTGGAGGCGGCCATGCCGTGGGCCAGGCTCGGCTGCAGACCGCCATCGGCGGCGGCCTCCTTGAAGTCGGCCATGGACTTCTGCGCGCAGGCGTCGAAGCTGCTCATGTCCTGGTCCATGCGCACCGGGATCGAGCCCTTGTTCTGGTTGAAGAATTCCTGGAACTCGTTGCCCATCACCGTACGCGCCAGGTCTTCCTGGGCCTTGCGGTTGTCGGCGTTGTTCAGCTTGAACATCGCCAGCGAGTCGATATTGAAGGCGAAGCTGCCCTGGGTGCCAGGGAAGGCCAGGCATTCGTAGTCCTTTCCGGCGACCTTGCCGGCTGCGGTCCACTCGCTCTTGGCCCAGTCGCCCATGATCTGCATGCCGGCCTTGCCGTCGATCACCAGGCCGGTGGCGCTGTTCCAGTCGCGCCCGGCGGCATCGGCATCGATATAGCCACGCAGCTTCTGCAGGGCGGCAAACACCTCGACCATCTTGTCGCCGGTCAGGGTATCGCGGTCTAGCTCGACGAAGGCCTTGCGAAAGCCCTCGGGGCCGAGAATGCTGAAGGCCAGGTCTTCGAACACGGTGCCGTCCTGCCAGGGCTGCCCGCCATGGGCGATGGCGATGAAGCCGGCCGCCTTGAGCTTGTCGGCGGCAGCGAAGAATTCGTCGAGGGTGGTCGGCGGCGTGGCGCCAGCCTTTTCGAACACTTGTGGGTTGATCCACAGCCAGTTGACCCGATGCACGTTGACCGGCACCGCCACGTAGTCGCCCTGGTACTTCATCACCTCGATCACCTGCGGTGGCAGCAGCTCGTCCCACTTCTGCTCGGCAGCGACATCGTTGAGGTCGGCAAGCAGGCCCAGCTCGCCCCACTCCTGGATATCCGGGCCCTTGATCTGCGCGGCGGCGGGCGGGTTGCCGGATACGGCGCGGGTCTTCAGCACGGTCATGGCCGCTTCACCACCACCACCGGCCACGGCGAAATCCTTCCATTTGTGGCCCTGGGCTTCGACCAGTTTCTGCAGGGTATCGGCGGCGCGCTTTTCGCCACCGGAGGTCCACCAGTGCAGCACTTCGACTTCACCGGCAGTGGCAGACAGGGGCAGCAGAACAGCGAGGGAGATGGCACAGGACAGGCGAGAGATCGCTTTCATGGGATAAGACACCTTGTTGTTGTTATTTGCGAGCAAGTCGTGGTGCTTGCATTACGAACGAGTGTACCCAGCCCCCAGAGCCCTTGGGGTAACAAAGGGTATTGGATAGTCACCAGGTCGTTACAAAGCGCCGCGAGCCGGTGACATGCAGCGCAGCGGCGCGCGCGCTGCAGTTGTGCGGCGCTGCTCACGGCTGCGCTCAACGGCTCTGGCGCGGCAACCAGAGGGTGACGCGCAGCCCTCCATCGCGCAGGTTACGCAGGCTCAGCTCGCCGCCATGGCTATGTGCAAGGTTGCGTGCGATGCCGAGTCCCATGCCGTAGCCCTGCTGCTGGCTGGCCAGACGGAAATGCGGCTCGAACACTTGCTCGAGCTTCTGCTCGGGCACGCCCGGCCCCTCGTCATCGACATGCAGGACGAACGCCTCGGCGTCGTCCTCGATGTGCAGGTGTGCGCGCTCGCCGTACTTCAGGGCGTTGTCCAGCAGGTTGCCGATACAGCGGCGCAGCGCCAGCGGCTTGCCGGGATACAGATCACGCGCGGCACCGTCGAGGGTGACCCGGCCCGAGCCGAGGTAGGGTTCGGTCAACCCATGCAGCAGGTGGTTGAGGTCAACCGGCTCGATGTTCTCGTGGATGTCGGTGTCCTTCACGCATTGCAGCGCGCCTTTGACCAGCAGCTCCAGATCGTCCAGGTCGCGGCCGAACTTGCTTTGCAGGCTTTCGTCGTCGAGCAGTTCGACACGCAGGCGCAAGCGCGTGATGGGTGTGCGCAGGTCATGGGAAATGGCGCTGAACAACTGGCTGCGCTCGGTCAGGTAGCGGCTGATGCGTTCGCGCATGGCGTTGAACGCGCGGGCCACCTCTACCACCTCGCGACCGCCGCCCTCGGCCACCGGCTCCACCTCGGCGCCCAGCGACAGGTGCCGCGCGGTGCGTGCCAGGCGCTTGAGCGGGCGACTCTGCAGGTGCACCAGCAAGCCGATGAACAGCAGCAGGAAGGCCGTGGTCAGGAGAATGAACCACAGCTGCTGGGTCGGCAGTATGGGTTCCTCCAGGCTGGTGTAGGGCTCAGGCAGCAACGAGGCGATGTACAGCCACTCCCCTGGTGCCAGTTGGATCTGCGTCACCAGCACCGGAGGATTGACCGGCTCCAGGGTCAGCGCGTAATGCGCCCAGGAACGCGGCAGTTCGTCGAGTTTCAGGCCGCCGTTGAAGATGCGCAGATCATCCGGGCTGACGAAGGTCACCGAAATGTCGGCGGCATTGCCCAGCGCCTGGCGCAGCACTTCGGTCACCGATTCGGTCACCGCCTGCTTGCGCGGCGTGGTCGGCAGCAACTTCATCTGTAGCGGTCGGTCATTGAGGCTGACCACGAAACGCGTACCGCCCATGCTGCGCAACTGGTCGAGCACCAGCGGCCGATAGTTCACTGGCAGCGAACGGAAGTAACGCACGCTGGCCGACATCGAATGCGCCAGGCTGCGCGCCGTGGTGACCAGCCCTTCGAGCTGGGTGGCGCGTAGTTGCGACAGCCAGATCACGCTGGACAGGGTCTGCGCGGCCAATATCGCCAGCAGCGTGAGCAGCAGCATGCGTCCGAGCAGCGAGCGCGGCAGCCAGCGCCGCGGGTTAACGCCCATCGCCTGCCTGCAGGCTGACCGTGGCCGCCAGTTGGTAGCCACTGCCGCGCACGGTGCGGATCAGCCGCGGCGGCTTGTCGGTGTCACGCAGGCGCTGACGCAGACGACTGACAGCCATGTCGACGATGCGCTCGAGCGGCATCACCTCACGGCCACGGGTGGCATTGCCGATGGTGTCGCGATCGAGAATCTGTTGTGGGTGGTCGAGAAATAATTTGAGCAGGGCGAAGTCGGCGCCGGACAGAATCACCTCTTCGCCGTCGCGGTGGAACAGCCGGTGGCTGACCATGTCCAGGCGCCAGTCATCGAAGGCCAGCACCTCGCCACTACGTTCCTGGGTGAATTGCGCACGGCGCAGCAAAGCCTTGATTCGTGCCAGCAGCTCGCGCGGGCTGAACGGCTTGCCAAGATAGTCATCGGCGCCCAGCTCCAGGCCGATCACGCGGTCGGCTTCGTCGGAGCTGGCGGTGAGCATGATGATTGGCACCTGGGCGAAGCGCTGGTGTTCGCGTACCCAACGACACAGGCTGAAACCGTCCTCATCGGGCAGCATCACGTCGAGGATGACCAGGTCGGCCGACTCCGCACACAGGCTCTGGCGGAAGGCGGCGCCGTCGGCCACGGCGCGTACCTGAAAGCCGACGCGGCTCAGGTAGGTCTCGAGCAGTTCGCGAATTTCCTGGTCGTCATCGACCAGCAGAATCGATTTGCCGGGCTGGCTCATGGTCCGCCACCTTTGTTGTTATGGCTGTGTAAATCCGGGGGTCTATCAAGGGTTCTCCCGGATTGCATCCGGGCTACGCTCCGACGCCTGTTGCAAGGCCACGCCGGCGCCGATCAGGCCGGGGTACTCGGCCGTCACCAGCCACACCGGAATGCCGTCAAGGTAATGGCTCATGCAACCCTTGTCGCGGAAACTCTTGGCAAAACCGCTGGCAAGAAAACGCTCGGCGAAACGCGGCACCACGCCGCCGACGATATACACCCCACCGCGCGCGCC
Source organism: Stenotrophomonas sp. (assembly GCA_003248565.1). GTDB lineage: Bacteria > Pseudomonadota > Gammaproteobacteria > Xanthomonadales > Xanthomonadaceae > Stenotrophomonas. The sequence continues at coordinate 1,116 of QFOV01000154.1, read as the reverse complement.
CAGGGTCAGCACGTTGTTGCCAGCAGCGCGCCCGAGCCAGCAACTGAACTGTTCCAGCACCGCAGCGGCGACGGGCTCGCCCGCCAGGCCTGCGCTAGTGATGGCCGCTGGCGTCGCGTGCTGCAAGGGCTGACCGTCCAGCTCACAGATGGCCCGATACAGCACCAGCAGGCCATTGCCACTGAGCACGTCTTCGGCGCGCACGTGGCCCAGTTGCCGATAAAGAATTTGCCAGAGTTCGGCCTCACGTGGGCTGCCGATGGGTAGATCAACGTGACCACCCTCGCCAGGCAGCACCAGCCAGCGGCCATCGGCCTGCTCCAGCAGCGTACCGACGCCCAGACCAGTGCCGGCGCCGATCACCAAGGCCGGACGGTCTGCCTGCGGCTCGCCTGGGCATACCTGCACGCGCTCATGCTCGGCGATGCGGGTCATGCCCAGGGCCATGGCGGAGAAGTCATTGATCATCAGCAAGCGGTCGATCTGCAACGCCTCGCAGAACGCCGTACGGTCGATACGCCAGTGATTGTTGGTGAAGCGGAACAGGTTGCCGCTGACCGGCCCGGCGCAGGCCAGGCACACCGAGCCGATAGACCCCAGCGGCAGCCCCTGGGCGTGCAGATAGGCGACGATGGCCTGTTCCGGCCCTGCGAAATCGGCGGTCGGCAGAACCTGCACCGCCTCCAGTTGCTCGTCACGCCACAGGGCAAAGCGTGCGTTGGTACCACCGATATCGCCGACCAGAGCCAGTTTCACGAGAATGTCTCCTGAGCGAAGGCCGTTCGCTGATCGGCAACTGCAGAAAAGTGAGGATGCATGGCATAGACTCCAAACCCGAATTATTTTTGTAGTTCAGACAACGCGCACCACATTAAACCCGAAAATTACGCCTATCAAGCCAGCTAAAGTTGTAATAACAACAATATTCAATGCCAACTCATAGCCTGCGCCCCACACAACAGATTCAGCCCTCGGCATGATCCCGGACAATATCGGCGGCGTTGCTGCGACCTAGACTCGCACCGGCGCATGGCGGGTTTCACCCGCCCTACTGGTCATCCGCATGGAGAGCTGCAGCATGTCACCCGATATCGTCATCGTCGGCGCCGGCCCGGC
>QFOV01000153.1 GCA_003248565.1 Stenotrophomonas sp. | reverse complement strand
CCAGCTGCTGCTGATGGCGATCCTGATGCCGGTGTTTGCAGGTGCCGTGTATGCGGCCTGGAAGCAGATGCTGGCTCCGGCCGATGCGACCGGCCCGACCCCGCCACCGGTAAGCAGCGGTCACGTGTTCGAAGCCTGACCCAGGCTGTCAGGTTGCTTGCAGCAAGGCCGCGCAGCGATGCGCGGCCTTTTTCTTTCACACCGTGTCGCGGCTGCGCTTGATCAGGTACATGGCCTGGTCGGCAGCATGCAGCAGGGCGTCAACCTCGGCACCATCCGCGGGGTAGGCAGCCACGCCAATGCTGGCAGCGATAGCCAGGGTGAGTTCTTCGCCATCGCGCAGGTAGCGCATCGGCGCCTGCAACGACTGCGTCACCCGCTCCATCAGACGATGGGCATCGTTGATGTCGTCGAGCTCTTCCAGCACCAGCGCGAATTCGTCGCCGCCCAACCTGGCCACCGTGTCGTTCTCACGCAGTGCGCCGCGCAGCCGTGCGGCCAGCTCGATCAACACCGCATCGCCGGCACCGTGGCCCCAGGTGTCGTTGACCTCCTTGAACCGGTCCACGTCCACATAGACCAGCGCGAACATGCCGCCATGGCGTTGCGCGCGGTGGTGGGCGCTCTCCAGCCGGTCCATGAACAAGGCCCGGTTGGGCAGCCCGGTCAGCATGTCGTGCATGGCCAGATGGCGCATTTCCTGCTCCATCTGCTTGCGCTGCTCGACTTCGATCTCCAGCTGGCGGTTGCGCTCGGACAGCTCGCTCAACGCATCGCGCAACGCGACCCGGTGCCGGTACAACTCCAGGAACACCTGCACCTTGGACAGCAGGATGGTGGCCTCCAGCGGCTTGGCCATGTAGTCCACCGCGCCAAAACCATAGCCCTTGAGCCGGTGCACGTCGTCTGCGTACGTCGCGGTGACGAAGATGATCGGGGTCTGCCGGGTGGTTTCTTCCTGCGACAGTATCTCGGCCACTTCGAAGCCGTTGATGTCCGGCATGTAGACATCCAGCAGCACCAGCGCGAACTCATCGTCCAGCGTCGCCTTCAGCGCATCGTTGCCGCAGGCCGCCTCGACCACGTCCACGTCGAGCTTGGCCAGCACCCGGCGGATCACCAGCAGGTTGGCGGGGTTGTCATCCACCGCGAGGATCTTGGGGCGTTGCACTGCCGCCGGCTTGGTCACGAGCATAATGCTTCCAGCAAAAAGGGAATTTCAGGGAGCGGCAGGCAATGGTCGGCGCCAGCCAGCTCCAGTGCGGCGGCAGGCATCATAGCCACTTGCGCCGTTTCCGGGTCCTGAACGATCAGTGTGCCACCAGAGCGTCGTATCCGCGCGCACCCTTCGGCACCGTCGGAATTCGCCCCGGTCATCAACACCGCCAGCACCTGCCCGCGCCAGACCTCGGCCGCAGATTCAAACAGAACATCGATCGAAGGGCGTGAAAATGCCACCCGGGGGTCGATGCTGAGGGCAAAACGGCCGTTGCGCTCGATCAGCAGGTGATAGCCGGACGGGGCCACATAGACCTTCCCGGGCTCGGGCAGCTGGCGTTCTTCAGCCTCCTCCACCGGCAGCCCGCTACGGCTGGCCAGCAGCTCGCAGAACACCCGCATATCCTCCGAACCGCTGTGGCAGACCACCACCATCGGCACCGGCAGCGGCCCTGACAGCCCGCCCAGCAGCTGATGCAGGGCGGCAAGCCCGCCCGCCGAGCACCCCACCACAACGACTTGTGGAGGCTGCCCGGACGCGGTTTTCACAGCAAGCCCCCGGCGTTGCGGTACAGCCGCAGTTCGGCATCCAGCGGCACGAAATCGCGCGCACTGGGGGCGAAGCGGATCGACTCGCGGTTGCCCAGGCACAGGAAACCACCACGGCTGAGGCTGCTGCGGAACAGGCCCAGCACCCTGTCCTGCAGCGTGTCGGAGAAATAGATCAGCACATTGCGGCACAGGATCAGCTGCGCCTCGGTGAACACGCCATCGCAGACCAGGTTGTGGTTGGCGAAGGTGACCCGCTCCTTGAGCCGCTCATCCAGCTTCATGAAGTCGTAGCGAGCGTGGTAGTAATCGGACAGCGTGTGACGGCCACCGGCCGCCAGGTAGTTCTCCGAGTACAGGCGCGCGTCACGGATCGGGAAGATGCCTTCCTGCGCCTTGGCCAGTGCTTCATCGCTGAAGTCGGTGGCGTAGATCTGGCAGCGGTCGTACAGCCCGGCCTCCTTCAGCAGGATGGCCAGCGAATAGACCTCCTGCCCGTGCGCGCAACCGGCCTGCCAGATATTGATCTGCGGGTAGGAAGCCAGCACCGGGAATACTTCATCGCGCAGCTTGCGGAACACCGCCGGGTTGCGAAACATCTCCGACACCGGCACCGACAGTTTGGCGATCACCTGCGGCACCATCTCGTCTTCACGCAGCACGCGCGCGGTCAACTCACTCACCGTGGGCAGGTCCAGCCCATGCGCCAGCGCCAGCACCCGTCGCTTCAACGAAGACGGGGCGTAACCGGTGAAGTCATAGCCATGCCGCCGCGACATCGCGGTGATGAAGGCATCGACCTCGATGTCGTCGATGTCATCACGCGATGCCTGCGGTGCGATGGGGCCTACTTTTGCAGCCATACACGCATCATCGACAACAGCTTGTCCAGGTCCACCGGCTTGGTGAGGTAATCATTGGCACCGGCGTCCAGGCACTTGTCGCGGTCACCATGCATCGCCTTGGCGGTGACGGCGATGATCGGCAGGTTGCTCCATTGCGGCAGCTTGCGGATCTCGCGGGTGGTTTCGTAACCATCCATGCCCGGCATCATGATGTCCATCAGCACCAGCTCGATGGACGGATTTTCCTCCAGCTGCTGCAGCGCCTTGTAGCCGTCCTGCGCCATCGACACATTCACCCCGCGCGCGCGCAGCGACTTGGACAGGGCAAACAGGTTGCGCATGTCGTCATCGACCAGCAGCACCTGTCGGCCGCCCAGATTGTTGTCATCGGCGGGCGTGGCGTTGGCACCGCGCGAGCCGATGCTGTGCAGGAACAGGCTCACTTCATCGAGCAGGCGCTCGGGCGAGCGCTGGCCCTTGATCACGATGCTGTCGGTGTACTGGCGCAGCTTGAGGCTGTCTTCGCGGCTCAGGTCCTGGCCGGAGTAGATCACCACCGGCGGCACAGCCACCAGGGTGGCCGCCTTCTCCAGGAACTCGATGCCGGAGATGCCGCCGAGGTTGAGATCCAGCACGATGCAGTCGTAGCTGTGGGTGGCAATGCGTTCCAGTGCTTCTTCGCCCGAGGCGACCTGGTCGATCTCGACGTTGTCCGCCTGCAGCAGGCGGGTCAGCGCCAGCCGCGAATCCGGATCGTCGTCGACCAGCAGCAGCTTGCGCACGATCTTGCCGGCCACATCCAGCAGATGGTCGAAGGCGGCAACCAGCGCCTTGCGATCCACCGGCTTGGTCAGGTAACCGACTGCACCCAGGGCGACACCGCGAGCGGCTTCATCGACGGCGGAAATGAAGTGCACCGGGATGGCAGCGGTGACCGGATCGTGCTTGAGATGCTGCAGCACCGACCAACCGTCCATGCCCGGCAACATCACATCCAACAGGATGCCAGTGGGACGATAGCGACGCGCCAGTTCCAGGCCACTCTCGCCATCGGCGGCGGCAAGTGCGCGGTGGCCCTTGCGACGGATCAGGTCGACCAGGATACGGGCGAAGGCCGGATCGTCTTCCACCGTCAGGATCACGGTTTCACCCGCCGCAATGGCGTGGCGGTCATCGGGAATCCAGTCAATCAGCTGCGCGGTAGCCGCGCGCGCCGGGCCTGGCGTGGGCGCAGGCCGCTGCTCGATGCTGGCCTGCGTCACCGCCACTGCGCTGCTGAGGCCGGCCGACAACAGCGGCAGCACCAGGCTGAAGCTGCTGCCCTTGCCCTGTTCGCTGTCCACCACCAGCTGCCCGCCCAGCAACTGCGCCAGGCGCCGCGCGATCGCCAGCCCCAAACCGCTGCCACCGTAATGGCGGCTGGTGCTGGAATCGACCTGCTCGAAGGCTTCGAAGATCGAGTCCAGGCGTTCTTCGGGAATACCGATGCCGGTATCACGCACCGTCAGCGCCACGTGCTGGTCGTCGGCAGCGGCGCCGATGCGGGTCAGCATGGCGCTGTCGGCCATCGCCATGTGCAGGGTCACCGAGCCTTCGCGGGTGAACTTGAAGGCGTTGCCGAGCAGGTTGTTGAGTACCTGCTGCAACTTCGAACGATCGGTGACCAAGGCGTCGGGCATCGACGGGGCCACATCGATGGCGAACTCCAGCCGGTTCTCCATCGCCATATGGCGGAAGTGGCGCGTCACCTCGCGGGTGATGGCATCGATCTTCACTTCCTCGCGGTGCACGTCCATCTTGCCGGCCTCGATCTTGGACAGATCGAGGATGTCGTTGATCAGCCGCAGCAGGTTGGAGCCGGAGTCGTGGATGACCGCGGCCGCCTCGACTTCCTCCACGTCCAGATGTCCGCTCTCGTTCTCGGCCAGCTCCTTGGACAGGATCAGCAGGCTGTTGAGTGGCGTGCGCAGCTCGTGCGACATATTGGCCAGGAAGTCGGTCTTGTACTGGCTGGCACGCGCCAGCTCCTGCGCCTTGAACTCGGTCTCGCGCTGCAACACCTGCAGCACGTCCTTCTGCTCGTTGAGCACTTCGGTCTTCTGCCGCAGCTCTTCGTTGGAGGCCTGCAGTTCCTCGGCCTGCACGCGCAGTTCTTCTTCGGAAGCGGACAGGCGCTGGGCCTGTTCTTCCAGCTCGACGGTCTTGCCCTGCAGTTCTTCGTTGGTGGCGCGAAGTTCTTCTTCCTGTGCCTGCAGGGCCAGCTGCGACACCTGCAGCTCTTCGGCCTGGGCACGGGTGTGGTCCAGCAGCAGCTGGGTCTCTTCGGCGCGGCAGATATTGTCCAGGCCCAGCGCCACAGTCGGCAGCACCGAGTCGATGAAGGCTTCCTGGGTGGCGTTGAAATGGCCGAAGGTGCCGAATTCGAACACGCCCAGCAGGCGGTCCTTCAACAGCAGCGGTACCGCCACCAGATGACGCGGCTGCGCCTCGCCCAGCGCCGAGTGCACGCCGAAGAAGTCATCCGGCACCTGCTGCACGCTGATGCGTTTGCGCTCCAGCGCCGCCTGCCCGATCAGTCCGTCGCCCAGCCCGTATTGCAGGCCCAGGTGCTTGCGCCGCTGGAAGCCGTAGCTGCCCTGCAGGTGCAGCTGCTTTTCTTCCTCATTCCATGCGAAGAACACGCCGATGGGCGCGTCGATGCGCGGCGCGATCTGCGACACCAATGCCTGCGCGTAGTCGGCCGGGGTCTGTGCGGTCTGCAGCTCGGCACCCACTTCGCCGACACTGAGCTTGACCCAGTTGGCATCACGCGACTCCAGCGAATTGCGCCGGAACACCTCCAGCGCGCGTGCGATCTCGCCGATTTCATCACCGCGGTGCAGACCGGCGATCTCGACGTCCAGGTCGCCATTGGACAGACGCGTCATCTTGTCGGTGAGACGGTTGATCGGGTTGACCACCAACCGCGAGATCATCCACAGCGCAAGCAGGATGATGATGAAGCCCAGCACCAGCAGTACCAGCGAGATCGTGTGCGCGCGGGCGATCCAGCTGCTCATCTGGCCGCGGTCACTGAGCAGTTGGGTCATCTCCGCGTCGTAGATCCCATCCAGCGCGTCTGCCAGTGCATTGCCCTGGCCGCCGTTGCTGAGCGCATCCAGCTGTTGCGTCTGGCTGAGCGGTTCCGCGCCGGCGGCTGGCCTCAGCACCGCCATCAGCTCGTTGTCCCAGTTGCGGGCCTGGGCCTGCATGCGGCGCAGCTGCTCGGCCACGGGGTCGGTACCGGCAGCGGTCACCGCGGCGGTCAATGCAGCATCACGGCGCTCGCGCTGCTTGGCCATCACGTCCATATGCCGCTCGCCGTCGCCGAGCAGGTAATTGCGGACCGCGATCTGCTGCAGGCGCACGGCCTGGATCGCATCCTCGACCTGGCGGATCACCTCGATCTGCACGCTTTCATGGCGGCGCGCGTCGTCATCCCGCCCCGAGGTGCGGTAACTGACCACGCTGGTGGCCAGGAAACACAGGAAAACCAAGCCAAATGCCGCCAGCATCTTGCTCAGCAACGGCACATTGTTGATCCAGCTACTCTTCTTTTGCGTCATGCAGGTGTCCCCCGGGGTGCCACCACGCCTGCCAATCCGCGCGGCCTCTTTTCAGTGAAAAATAGCGCAGATTGCCGACAACCGCCTGCTGCGGTTGAATCAGGACTTCGCGGTCTTGCCCTGGTCGCGTGGCTGCAGCCAACGGGCCGCATGTATGCCCAATTCGTAAAGGAAACACATGGGTATCGCCAGCATCAGCTGCGACACCACATCCGGCGGGGTCAGCACCGCCGCCAGCACAAAGATACCGACAATCGCGTAACCACGGCCTTCACGCAGCTGCTGCGGGCTCACCCAGCCCAGCAGGACCAGGATCACCATCGCCACCGGCAGCTCGAAGCTGGCACCGAAGGCAAAGAAGATGGCCAGCACGAAATCCAGATACGCGCTGGCATCAGGCGTGATGGCAATCACGTCCGGGCGGAAGGTAGTCAGGAAATGGAATACCGCCGGCAGCACCAGGAAATACGCGAACGCGCAGCCGATATAGAACAGCGCGACCGCCGAACCCAGCAAGGGCAGCGCAAGGCGCTTCTCGCGGGCATACAGGGCCGGTGCCACGAAGGCCCAGGCCTGGTACAGCAGCCACGGCACCGCCACGAACAGGGCGGCAAAGAAGGTCAGCTTCAACGGCGCGAAGAACGCACCGGCCGGATTGGTGGCAATCATCGATTGCCCGGCCGGCAGCTGCGAGATCAGCGGCATGGCCAGATGGGTATACAGGGTGCGCGAGAACGGCATCAGCGCCAGCAGCACCACGCCCAGGCCCAGCAGCGCGCGCACCACCCGCGAGCGCAGCTCGATCAGGTGCTCGATCAGGCTGCTTTCGTTGAGATCGGCCGCGCTCATGGCGTCCGCTCCGGGTTTGCCGGGGCCTGCTCGGCGCTTGCCGGCACATCACCCAAAGGGATGCTGCGGTTGATCTCGGGGTCGATCACGGCCTCACTGACCGGCGCGGCGGCCACTTCCTGCGGGGCCGGTTCCGCCGTTGCGGGCGGCTGCCCATCGGCGGTGGCGGTCGGGCGTGGCGCGATGGTGCGCGGCTCGATCACCCGCTCGGCGGCCGATTCCGGCAGCTCCACTTCGCGCTTGAAGGCATCGGCCTCGTTGCGCACCTGCCCGGCCTGGTCGCGCAGCCCGGCCTCGGCCTGCTGCATCGACTGGCGTACATCCTGCAGGTTGCGCTTGAGCTCCTCGGCGTGCAGCTCGCGCTCCAGCTCCTGCTTGACCGAATCCCACTGGTTGCGCGCACGGCGTACCCACAACCCGGCAAAACGCGCTGCCTTGGGCAGACGTTCCGGGCCGAGGACCACCAAGGCCACCACTGCGATCAGCAGCAGTTCGCTGAAGCCGATATCAAACACGTCGTACGCTCAGGATCAGCGCGCGTCGCGGTCGTGC
>QFOV01000152.1 GCA_003248565.1 Stenotrophomonas sp. | reverse complement strand
CGCCTGCTCGACGCACAGGAAGCCGGCGATGCGGAGGCGGTGCGCAACAGCGGCAACCAGCTGGAGCGCGCGATCCGCATCCAGGCCAAGTCGATCAGCGAGAAGTACATCGTGCCGCCGCACAGCACCGACTTCGCGGTGATGTTCCTGCCAACCGAGGGCCTGTATGCCGAGGTGATCCGCCGCGCCGGGCTGGTCGATGCCCTGCAGCGCGAGCACCGTGTGGTGATTGCCGGCCCGACCACGGTGACGGCGCTGTTGAACAGCCTGCAGATGGGCTTCCGTACCCTGGCCATCGAACAGCGCTCTTCGGAGGTGTGGAGTCTGCTGGGTGCGGTCAAGAGTGAGTTCGGCAAGTTCGCCGGCATTCTTGAGCGCGCCGAGAAGCAGATCAACACCGTCGGCAAGAGCCTGGGCGATGCCAGCCGCAAGACCCGCACCATCGAGCGCAAGCTGCGTGGCGTGGAGTCACTGTCCAGCGATGCCTCGCAGGCAATGCTGGGTACAGACGATGACGCCGACGAGGCCGAAGACGAAAGCCCGACAGCGTAGCGTCGAGCGCAGCTTTTGTCCCCTCCCTTTGCCGAAGGCAAGGGGAGGGTTGGGGAGGGGTTGGCTTTTCGCACGTTGCTGCAGCACCGGCTTCGCGGCTCACGCCGCTCCCACAAAGTGCCGGCAACACCGGTTTTGCTCCCTCCCTTTGCCATAGGCAAGGGGAGGGCTGGGGAGGTGTTGGCTCTTCGCACGTTGCTGCAGTACCGGCTTCGCGGCTTACACCGCTCCCACAACAAGATGCAGGCAACACCCATGTAGTGCCGAGCCATGCTCGGCAGAGGCTTTACCGGTAATGCTTCAAAAACTGCCCTCACCCCAGCTCCGCGCCCCGGCCGTTGCGCTGGCGCAAGGACGTTCGATGGGCAGCGAACCGGTGGGTCGCAAGCTGCCCCTCTCACCCCGTGAACGGGAGAGGGGCTGAAGCGGTAGTGCCGAGCCATGCTCGGCAAGAGGCTCCAGCGGTAACGCCCCAGCCGAGCATGGCTCGGCACTACCAACAGCCAGCCAGCCGAGCATGGCTCGGCATCACAGTGTTGCAGCACGACCGTGATGCCAGCGCCACCCGCGACGCTTATGATTGCGTGCTCCCCAATCCCACAGCAGGCAACCGCATGACCGCTTCCGTATACGACACCGCGCTGACCACCATCGACGGTGCCCCGACTTCGCTGGCCGACTACCGCGGCAAGGTGTTGCTGCTGGTCAACACGGCTTCCAAGTGCGGCCTCACCCCGCAGTACGAAGGCCTGGAAAAGCTCTACCGCGAAAAGAAGGAGGCCGGCCTTGAAGTGCTGGGTTTCCCGGCCAACAACTTCAACGGCCAGGAGCCGGGCAGCGAAGACGAGATCAAGCAGTTCTGCGCGCTCACCTATGACATCAGCTTCCCGATGTTCTCCAAGATCAGCGTGGCCGGTGCCGACATCCACCCGCTGTACCAGCAGCTGACCGCTGCCCAGCCGGTCGCCATCGGCGAAGGCCCGATGCGCGAGAAGCTGGTCGGTTTTGGCATCGAGGCCAACCCGGCCCCGGCCGTGCTGTGGAACTTCGAGAAGTTCCTGGTCGGCAAGGACGGCACCGTCGTCGCCCGCTTCGCACCGGACACCAGCGCCGATGACGAAGGCCTGCGCAAGGCGATTGACGCGGCGTTGGCTGCGTAAACCAGCCATCGTTGTGTTGTGGGAGCGGCATAAGCCGCGAAGCTGGAATTGCTTGGCAACCGGTTCCAACCGCGATCTGCTGATTCATCAGCTTCGCGGTTGACACCGCTCCCACAAAAGAAAAGGCGGCCAACAAAAAGCCCGGGTTTCCCCGGGCTTTTTGCCATCCAGCAGCAACCAGGATCAGTCGCCCCAGTTCGGCATCGGCATTGCGTCGACCGGAATCGTGGTCTGGTCGTCGTCCTGATGCTTGCGGTCGCGGCGCAGGTCCTTCTCGATCTGGTAGTTGCGGCGTTGCAGCCAGGCATCGCGGGTCAATGCGTATTCGTCCACCGCGGTGTCACGCAGCGAATCCACCGCCATCAACTGTGCACGCATGTCCACCAGCTGCAGGCCCTGCAGGCCGATGCGGACCTTGTCCATCTCGATCTGGCGCATCGGCGACAACGGGATGTCACCGGCCAGGCCGAACACATCACGCACGGTGCGCGGGCCGAAGAATGGCAGCTCCACGTAACGCGAACGACGCCAGCCCCACGTGCCCAGGGTCTGACCGAAGTCTTCGCTGCGCTTGGGCACCATTGCCTTGCTGGCCGGATCGAACAGACCACCAATACCGAAGGTGGAGTTCATCAGGAAGCGGCCCAGCGTGTCCCAGGCATCATCGGCGTGGCCCTGCAGCAGCTGGTTGACCATGGTCAGCGGTGAGCGCAGGTTGCTGAAGAAGTTGCTGACGCCAGTACGCGCGAACTGCGGTACGACGTTGGTGTACGCCGTGGCCAACGGGCGCGCAACGCCGCGGTCGACCGCATTGTTGAAGCGGTGCACGTCGCGGTTGTACTTCTCCCACGGGTCGTAGGTCACGCTTGCAGCGGCCCCGGCAGTCTCGCCTTCAGCGCTGGGCGCCGGGCCGCCATACAGGGCAGCGAAGTCGTCTTCGGCCCCGGTCGGCGTGGTGTCGTCGCTGGCAGTTGCGGTGCTCTGCGTGCCGTCGGCCGTGGCCGTGCCAGCGGCATCCTGCACGGGGACGGCTGCAGCGTCGACGGTTTGCTCAGCGGCCTGCGGTGCAACCACGGTGGACGCTGGCAGTGCATCGCGCGCTGGCTTGCCAGCACAGGCGGCAAGCATCGCCACGCTGAGCAGGAGGAGGAGGGTGCGGAGAAGTTTCATGTCAGCTTCCTGCTGATGAGGCGTTGAAATCGAGGGACGGTGACAGCCGGTAGGCTGCGCGCAGTTCGTCCAGACCCGCCGGGCTGCCGCTGACGTTGCCGCCACCGTGAGCCCGCAGACCTGCGGCCAGTTCACCCAGCAACGCCAAGCCGGCGCTGTCGATGCCATCAACCGCGCTCAGGTCGAGCTGACGCACAGGCGCCAGTGCCCGCGTCAGCTGCGGCCACAGTGCAACCACCGCTTCGCGGTTGATCACGCCTGCCAGCAGCAGGGTGTCGCCCTCGGTGCGGAAGGTGGCGTTACTTGCCACGGGGAGCGGCCGGACCCGCATTGGCCTGCATGCTGCCGCTGCGCAGTTCGGTGGCGACCTGCTTGATCGACTTCTGCCGCAGCGGCGCGTCGAACTGGTTCTTGAAGGTCTGCACGTAGGAGATGCCTTCGATCATCACGTCGAAGATCTTCCATTGGCCGTCGACATTGCGCATCAGGTATTCGACCGGGGTCGGCTCGCTGCCGGCGCGTACCAGCTCGGTGGAGACCTTGACGCCGCGGTTGCCTGGCAGCGGCTGCTCGCTCTTGTAACGGAAGCTGGGCTTGCCCTGGATATCGAGCAGGGCCGAACCGTAGCGCGACATCAGGTTGTCGGCCATGGCATCGGCGAACAGCTTGACGTCGGCATCGGCGGCGCCGCGGCCGTGCACGCCCAGCACCAGGCGGGCGGCGTAGTCGCGGTCGAAGGCGCGGCTCAGCTCGCCATCGATATAGCTGCGCAGCGTTGCCGGATTGGCGCGGAATTCAGCGCGACGGGTCTGCAGCGAATTGATGATGCGGGTGCTGGAATCCAGCACGGTGCGGGCGGCGGCCGAGGGCTGCGCGGCGGTGGCGGCCGGGCGTGCCTGCGCCAGCGTGACCGACGGTGCGGCGGCCAGCAGGACAGAGGCGAGCACGACGGTAAGCAGTTTCACTTTCATGGTTGCGGTTCCGTAGCGGGCGCGTCTGCGCCGGGGGTTTCGTTGGCAGCAGCGCCGGCATTGCCGCCGCCGCTGAACATGTATTTGCCAACCAGCTGCAGCAGGTCTACCGCCGGCTGGGTGAAGACGATTTCATCACCGGACTTCAATACGTCCGGATCACCACCTGGCTGCAGGCCGATATAGCTTTCGCCCAACAGGCCGCTGGTGAAGATGCCGGCCGAGGTGTCGGCAGGCAGGTCCTTGAACTTGCTGTCCAGCGACAAGGTCACGATGGAATCGTATTTAATCGGGTCCAGCTGAATGTCAGCTACTTGGCCGATGGTCACGCCGCCAACCTTCACTGGCGCCTGCTTGCGCAGCTGCCCGATCTGGCTGAAACGGGCCTTCAGTTCATAGCCGCCACCGCCGGTGCCGAAGCGCTGGTTGGTGGAGGCGACGGCCAGCACCAGCAGCGAGGCCAGGGCCAGCAGCAGGAAGGCGCCGACGGAAAATTCGAGTCTGGGTCCACGGATGGCCATGTTGTGTCTCACTCCTGATCCATCTGGTGCTTCGCCAGGCGAAGCGGGTTGTTCGTTGGTTCCGCGCACGAGCGCAGGCTTTGGGAATTACTTATTGGAACAGCAGCGCCGACAACACGAAGTTGAACATCAGCACCAGCAACGAGGCGTTCACCACCGCACGGGTGGTGGCCACCGAGGTGCCTTCGATGGTCGGCTCGGCGTGGAAGCCGACGTACGCCGCCACCAGTGCCGCGGTACCGCCGAAGATCGCCGACTTGAGCAGGGCCACGGCGAAGTCATCCCAGAAATCGACGCTGCCGCGCAGCCCCGACCAGAAGGTGCCATTGTCCTGGCCCAGCACATGCACGGCCTCGAAATAGCCGCCAGCAATGGCCAGCGAGCAGAAGATGCCGGTCAGCAGCGGCACGGTCAGCACCGCTGCCCAGAAGCGCGGCGCGACCGCCTTGGCGATCGGGTCGATGGCCATCAGCTCCAGCGCCTTGATCTGGTCGGTGGCGCGCATCAGGCCGAGCTCGGCGGCGATCGAGCTGCCGGCGCGGCCGATGAACAGCAGCGCGGTCAGCACCGGTGCCAGCTCGCGGTACAGCGACAGGCCGAGCAGGGTGGACAGCGCGTCGGAGGCACCAAAGGTGGTCAGCGTGCGGTAACCCTGCAGGGTCAGCACCAGACCGACGAAGGCGCCGCCAACGGCGATGATCGGCAGCGAACGCGCACCGATCTTGTAGATCTCCCGGGTCAGTTCGGCCAGGAAGTCACGCGTCGGCAGCGAGCCACGCAGCACCGTCAGCGAGAACAGCCCGGCACGGCCCAGCGAGCGGATGGAGGAGGTGAAGGGCATCAGGAAACGGCTCCAGAAGCGCTGATCACGCTGGACGACACGTCCTTCTCCCGCGTGCGGGAGAACGAAGGGCGGATGAGGGGAGCTTTTGCTCTACGTTCTTTAAAAGCGCCCTCACCCCAGCCCTCTCCCGCCATGCGGGAGAGGGGGCCGGAATCACGCATTTCGCGCAGCGTCGTCATCACGCGTTCTCCAGCCCATAGTTGCGTGTCGGCGCATCGAACGGGATCGGGCCGTCTGGCTGCCCGTGCAGGAACTGCCGCACCAGCGGGTCGGTGCTGGCCTGCAGTTCGTCCGGTGTGCCGGAGAACACGATGCCGCCATTGGCGATCACCACGGCCTGATCGCTGATCGGCAGGGTTTCATGCACATGGTGGCTGACGATGATGCTGGTCAGGCCGAGGCTGTCGTTCAAACGCTGGATCAGGCTCATGATCACGCCCGAGGCGATCGGGTCCAGCCCGGTCAGCGGCTCGTCGTAGATCATCAATGGCGGGTCCAGGGCCAATGCACGGGCCAGCGCCACGCGACGCGCCATGCCGCCGGAGAGCTCGCGCGGCCAGGCACCGGCAGCGGCCAGCAGGCCAACCGCATGCAGTTTCATCTGCACCAGGCGGCGCAGCACCGGCTCGGGCAGCTTGGTATGCGCACGCAGCGGCAGCGCCACGTTGTCGGCCACGCTCAGGTCGGTCAGCAGGCCGTTGCCCTGCAGCAGCACGCCGACGTTCTTGCGCATCTCCAGCAGGTCACGGTTGCCGTGCGGAATATCCTGACCAAACAGCTGCACGGTGCCGGATACCGGCCGCAACTCGCCGGTCAGCGCCGCCAACATGGTCGACTTGCCGCTGCCCGAAGGACCGAGCACCGCGGTGATGCTGCCACGCGGTACCTGCAGCGAAACATCGCGCAGGATGGTGCGTCCGCCGCGATCGATTCGCACGTTGGACAACTGCACCAAGGGAGTCCGGGCTGAGGGCATGACGGCCTTTAACGGAAAACCAACGTTCTAGGATTGCCAGCAGCGCCTGAACATAAGCGTACTGGACCGTCCAGTATTGTCTCATTGTCAGCGCACAGTGCCATGCACAGCTTGAGGCGTTGGCAGCAACACAGTGTGCAGGGGATGGGAGAGTCAGCCGGTCCGGATTGTGCGCAATGCATTCATGTCTCGCCCCCTGCGATGCTGCTGCGGCAAGATGGTGTGATGAGCAACGCCCCCGATTTCCGCCTGTACCACTCCAATGCCCTGGACGTGCTGGCCCAGTTGCTGGCCCACGCATTGCGCGAGCCGGCGCCCGGCCAGTCCTTGCTGGCCGCCGATATCGTGCTGATCCCGCAGGTGGCGATGCGCCGCTGGCTGCAGTCGACCTTGGCCGCCGAATATGGCGTGTCGGCCAATCTGGAGTTCCTCACGCCTGGCGAGTTCGTCGCCAAGGCGCTGAAGGCCAATGTGCCGGGAGAGCGTGACGATCTGGGCGCGACCGGTCTGCACTGGCGGCTTTACGGGGCCTTGACCGACAGCAGTTTGATGCAGAAACCGGCGATGGCCGGGCTGCGTGCCTACCTTGACCGCAACGACCCGCTGCGCCCATGGGCGCTGGCCGCCGAGCTCGGCGGGGTATTCGAGAAGTACCAGGCCTGGCGCCGCGACTGGCTGCTGCGCTGGGAGGACGGCGCCGAGCCGGACGACCCGCAGGCCATCCTGTGGCGGCATATCGCCGGCGGACAGAACTACCGCGCACGCCGCATCAACGATTACCTCGCCCGTTTTGAAGGCGAGCACCAGCCCTTGCCGCAGGGGCTGCCGCAACGCCTGTTCGCTTTCGCCACGCTCAACGTCTCGCCGGACGTGTTGCGGGTGATCGCCACCCAGGCACGGGTCGGCACGCTGCACTTCTATATGCCGACCCCGACCCGTTCTTACTGGGGCGACCTGCAGACGCTGAAGGAAAAGCTGCGCAGCGGCCTGGCCGAGCCATTCGGCACCGAGGCCGGCGAGAACCCGCTGCTGCAGGCCTGGGGCGAGGCGGGCCGTGACTTCATGGCGGTGCTGGGCGATTACGAAGTGGTGCATCCCAGCGGCGAAATCGCCGCCTACGTCGATCCGGAAAGCATTGCCGTGCCCGGTCTGGATGACGGCGGGCTTGGTGACAGCCTGCTGCACCGCCTGCAGGCCGACCTGTTCCACCGCCGCGCGCTGCCCTCGCCACCGTTGCGCGCCGCGCTGCGGGTGGACGACCCCAGCATCCAGATCCACGCCTGCCACACCCGCCTGCGCGAGATGCAGGTGCTGCATGACCAGCTGCGCGCGCTGCTGGAAGACCCGCGCTTCGAACCGCCACTGCAGCCGCGCGAGATCGCGGTGCTGGCGCCGGATATCGATCCCTACGTGCCCTACCTGGAATCGGTGTTCGGCGGCCGTGGCGGCAACGATGCGCATATTCCGTGGGCGCTGGCCGATGCCAGTCCGCTGCAGGGTGAGCCGCTGGCCGAGGTGTTCGTGCAGTTGCTGGGCCTGCCGGTATCGCGCTTCGGCCTCAATGAAAT
>QFOV01000151.1 GCA_003248565.1 Stenotrophomonas sp. | reverse complement strand
GTTCCAGCAGCTGGCCGCTGAAGGCCACAGCGCACACCCGCATAATTTCGTACCCGTCGTCCGCGAAGTGCTGTCCGACCTGGACACGCCGCTCTCGGTCTACCTGAAGCTCGCCGACGGCCCATATACCTACCTGTTTGAATCCGTCGAAGGCGGTGAGCGCTTCGGTCGCTACTCCATCATCGGCATGCCCGCGCGCCGCATCTACAGCTTCCGTGGTCACACGCTGGAAGTCAGCGAGCTGGGCGAAGTCGTCGAACGTCGCGAAGTAGCCGATCCCTTGGCTGAGGTCGAAGTGCTGCGCAAGCAGTACTCGGTGCCGCAGCTGGACGGCTTGCCGGGCTTCACCGGCGGCCTGGTCGGCTGGTTCGGCTTCGAGTGCATCCAGTACATCGAGCCGCACCTGGGCGCGGGCGAAAAGCCGGATGAACTCGGTACACCCGACATCCTGCTGATGCTGTCCGAAGAGCTGGCGGTGTTCGACAACCTCAAGGGCCGCCTGTACCTGATCGTGCACGCCGACCCGGCGCAGCCGCAGGCCTGGGCGCGTGCGAACCGTCGCCTCGATGAGCTGGCGCACCGCCTGCGTCAGGGTGGTGCTGGCTACCCGCAGTCGCAGGTATCCGATGCCATCGACGAGCAGGATTTCCAGTCCTCGTTCACCCGCGAGGAATACCATGCGGTGGTGCGCAAGGCGCAGGAATACGTGCGTGCCGGCGATATCTTCCAGGTGGTTCCGAGCCAGCGCCTGCGCGTGCCGTTCCGTGCGCGGCCGATTGATGTCTACCGCGCGCTGCGCGCGTTGAATCCGTCGCCGTACATGTATTTCATCGATGTTGGCGGCACCCAGGTGGTCGGCTCCTCGCCGGAGATCCTGGCGCGCCTGCGCGATGGCATCGTCACCGTGCGTCCCATCGCCGGCACCCGTCCGCGCGGCGCCACGCCGGAACTGGACAAGGCACTGGAAGTCGAGCTGCTGGCCGATCCCAAGGAGCGTGCCGAGCATGTGATGCTGATCGACCTCGGCCGCAATGACGTGGGCCGCGTCGCCGAACCGGGCACGGTCAAGGTGGGCGAGCAGTTCGTGATCGAACGCTACAGCCACGTCATGCACATCGTCAGCGAAGTCACCGGCACCTTGAAGGCCGGCCTGAGCTACAGCGATGTGATGCGCGCGACCTTCCCGGCCGGCACCGTCAGCGGTGCGCCGAAGATCCGTGCGCTGGAGATCATCCGCGAGCTGGAACCGGTCAAGCGCAATGTCTATTCCGGCGCGGTTGGCTACATCGGCTGGAACGGCGATGCCGATACTGCCATCGCGATTCGCACTGCGGTGATCCAGGACGGTTACCTCTACGTGCAGGCCGGCGGCGGCGTGGTCTATGACTCCGACCCTGATGCCGAATGGCAGGAAACCATGAACAAGGGCCGCGCGCTGTTCCGTGCGGTGGCGCAGGCGGCGAAGGGGCTGTAAGCCGTGTCGCGCACGCTGCTTTCATCGAAAGCGACTGTTTCTCTCACCATGACAAGGAGTGCCGCATGAAATTGCCCCGCATGTTGCTGTGGTCATCGTTGCTGGTTGCCGCCGTTCCGCAGGCGTGGGCGCAGGCCAACTCCATTCCGTCGCAACCGCATCTGTTGGTGAAGGGCGATGCCAGCCGCAAGGTGATGCCGGACCGCTTCGTGGTGAAGATCGCGTTGGAGTCGGTGGATATGCAGACCGACATCGCTCGGCGCAAGGTCCAGGCAAATGCGGAGCGGACCATGGCGTTGTTCGCCAAGCACGGCGCCATTGCCGAGACGGTACGCATGGATAACCTGAGCATCGAGCCATCTACGCGTTACAAGGATGATGAAGAAGTGTTTGTGGGCACCGCCGTCAGCCGTGACCTGGAAGGTTCCTTCGAAAAACCAGAGCAGTTGCAGGCGTTTCTTGGTGAGTTGAATGCCAGCAGCGAAGTACAGGTGAGCACCGCAAAGCCCATGTATTCGGGTGAAGCGCGGCTGCGGGCTGAACTCAAGGCCGAAGCGGCTGCGCAGACGCGCGCGTCGGCAAAGGGGCTCGCTGATGCCTATGGGGCGAAGATCATCGGCCTCTATACGATCTCCGATGTCGCCCCCAGTTTTGCTTACGGTGTGCAGGCCGGTAGCTGGCCGAATGTAAACAGAGCGGACACCTTCCATAGGGAAAGCGATTCGCTGGACCGGGTACAGGTCAGCGGGAGTCGCAATGTGGGCTATGCCGCACCATCGCCTGGCGAGCAGCTGATTGCCAGGCCAATCACCTACACCGAAAACGTCTACGCCATATTCCTGATTAGCGATGGAAACTGAATCATGCTGTTGATGATCGACAACTACGACAGCTTCACCTTCAACCTCGTGCAATACCTGCAGATGCTGGGTGCCGAAGTAAAGGTGGTGCGCAATGACGCGATGAGCGTCGCCGAAATCGCCGCGCTCAAGCCTTCGCATATCGTGGTATCGCCCGGCCCGAAGACGCCGAACGAAGCCGGTGTGTCGCTGGAGGTGATCCGCCAGCTCGGCCCGAGCATTCCACTCTTCGGCGTGTGCCTGGGTCATCAGGCCATCGGCCAGATCTATGGCGGTGACGTGATCCGTGCCAGCAACATCATGCATGGCAAGGTCTCGCCGATCCGCCATGAAGGCAAGGGCGTGTTCGCCGGTCTGCCGGACCGTTACGAAGCCACCCGCTACCACTCGCTGGTGGTGGACAAGAATACGCTGCCGGCGGCGTTGGAGATCACTGCCTGGACCGAGAATCCGGACGGTTCGATGGAAGAGATCATGGGCCTGCGCCACCGTGAGTATCCGGTCGAAGGCGTGCAGTTCCATCCCGAATCCATCCTCACCCAGCACGGCCACGCGCTGATGAAGAACTTCCTGGACCGCACATGTTGATCGAGCCGAGCCAGTTGCTGTTGTTCATGCTTGCAGGCTGGTTGTTGAACCTGACGCCGGGCCCGGATGTGCTGTACATCATCAGCCGCTCGCTGCGCGGTGGACGTCGTGCAGGATTCGCCGCCATCGCAGGCATCAGCGCGGGTTGCCTGGTGCATGTGGCGCTGGCCTCGCTGGGCCTGGGCGTGCTGCTGGCGACGTCGGCCACTTTGTTCACCGTGATCAAGTGGATCGGCGCGGCCTACCTGCTGTGGGTGGGCGTGCGCTTGCTGCGCAATACCGGTGAGTCGACCTTGCAGGCCGATATCGCCGCCAGCAGCGGCAGTGCCGGTTCGTGGTGGCAGGTGTTTGCCGGTGGCTTCCTGACCAATGTGCTGAACCCGAAAGTTGTGCTGTTCTTCCTGGCCTTCCTGCCGCAGTTCATCGCGCCGTCGGTGCAGAACAAGCCGTTGGCGTTCGCGCTGTTGGGGCTGATCTTCATGGTCAACGCGCTGCCGATCAATGCCGCCTACGTGCTGGCAGCCGATCGTGTGCGCAGCAGCCGCTGGGCCGCGCGCGGCATGCAGTGGCTGGACAAGCTGGCCGGCGTGCTGTTCATTGGCTTTGGCCTGCGGCTGGCACTGACTGCGAGGCCGACGCCATGAGCCTGCAAGATTTCCGTCTGTTCGTGGTGATGCTCGGCGGTCGCCATGCGCGCGCCAATACCGAGGTGCATGACGTGGTGTTCGCGGTTGGTCCCGGCATCGAGCACACCTATCCGCAGCTGCGCCAGCAATGGTTCGGCGAGGCTGCAGGTCTGCATCTGGATTCGTGGATGACGGTGGATGGCGTCGATGACTGGCAGGTACGCATTTCCGATGACGCGCCTGCGGCCGACGCGCCGACCTTGTTCTTCGTCAACCTTGGCGGCTACGTCGATGGTCAGTTCGGCGAGGACCACCGCTACCTGCTGGTGGTTGCTGCCGATGCGGTCGAAGCCAAGCGCAAGGCGCTGGCGCAGGCAGAAGCGCAGTGGATCAAACCGCACCGCGATGCGCTGCTGGAAGTGGACAGCTGCCTGCCGGTCGGGCCGATCGGTGGCCTGCACGTGCAGTTGCTGCGTGGCGCGCACGCCGGCATCCACAGCCAAAGCGATTACATCGTTATTTCCTGATTTCTGGAGTTGTCATGACCATCACCGCGCAGGAAGCCCTGCAACGCACCATCGAACACCGCGAGATCTTCTTCGACGAGATGGTCGACCTGATGCGGCAGATCATGCGTGGCGAGATCTCGCCGACCATGACCGCCGCCATCCTCACCGGCTTGCGGGTCAAGAAGGAAACCGTCGGCGAGATCGCCGGTGCCGCCACGGTGATGCGCGAGTTCGCGCGCCCGGTGCAGGTTGCCGACAAGACCCATCTGGTCGACATCGTCGGCACCGGCGGCGATGGCTCGCATACCTTCAACATTTCCACCTGTTCGATGTTCGTGGTGGCCGCTGCCGGCGCCAAGGTTGCCAAACACGGCAACCGCAGCGTGTCCTCCAAGTCCGGTAGCGCCGATGCGGTGGAAGCGCTGGGCGCGGTGATCGAGCTGCAGCCCGAGCAGGTGGCACAAGCCATCGAGCAGACTGGCATCGGCTTCATGTTCGCGCCGATGCACCACCCGGCAATGAAGGTGGTCGCGCCGGTCCGCCGCGAGATGGGCGTGCGCACCATCTTCAACATCCTCGGCCCGCTGACCAACCCGGTCGGCGCCACCAATATCCTGATGGGCGTGTTCCACCCCGACCTGGTCGGCATCCAGGCACGCGTATTGCGCGAGCTGGGCGCTGAGCGTGCGCTGGTGGTGTGGGGCCGCGACAATATGGACGAGATCTCGCTGGGGGCCGGCACCTTGGTTGGCGAGCTGCGCGACGGCAAGGTGCGCGAGTACGAGATTCATCCGGAGGACTTCGGCATCGCCATGTCGGCCAGTCGCAACCTCAAGGTGGAGAACCCGGAAGAGTCCATCGCCATGCTGCGCGCGGTGCTGGACAACCAGCCGGGCCCGGCCAACGATATCGTTGCCCTCAACGCCGGTGCCGCACTGTATGTGGCAGGTGTCGCCGACAGCATCGCCGATGGCCTGGCCCGCGCCCGCGCGGTGATCGCCGATGGCAGCGCCCGTGCGCGCATGCAGGAGTACGTCGACGCCAGCCGCGTGCTGGCCGGCAATCCCTGATAATCCCCCAATCACCTGCGTCAGCAGCGCCCGTCTTCCAGGAAGCAGATCCATGAGCGACATCCTCAACACCATCCTCGCCCGCAAAGTGCAGGAGGTGGCCGAGCGCAGCGCCCGCGTGCCGCTGGCCGAGTTGAAGGCGCGCCTGGCCGATGCCTCGCCGGTGCGCGGTTTTGCCAATGCGCTGAACGCGGCGATCGCCAACGGCGACCCTGCGGTGATTGCCGAGGTCAAGAAGGCCAGTCCGTCCAAGGGCGTGATTCGCCCGGACTTCCACCCTGCGGATATCGCGGTGAGCTATGAATTCGGCGGCGCCAGCTGCCTGTCGGTGCTCACCGACGTGGATTTCTTCCAGGGCGCGGACGCCTACCTGCAGCAGGCCCGCGAGGCCTGCACGCTGCCGGTGCTGCGCAAGGACTTCGTCATCGACCCGTACCAGGTGGTCGAGGCGCGCGTGCTCGGTGCCGACTGCATCCTGCTGATCGTCTCGGCGCTGGACGACCGCCAGCTGGCCGAGCTGTCCGACTTGGCGATGCAGCTGGGCATGGACGTGCTGGTCGAGGTGCACGACATCGACGAGCTGGAGCGCGCCATCCAGGTGCCGGTGCCGCTGGTCGGCATCAACAACCGCAACCTGCGCACTTTCGAGGTGTCGCTGGAAAACACGCTGTCGATGAAGGATGCGGTGCCGCGCGACCGCCTGCTGGTCACCGAGAGCGGCATCATGGGCCCGGCTGACGTGGCCCTGATGCGCAATGCCGGGGTCAATGCCTTCCTGGTCGGCGAGACCTTCATGCGCGTCGAAGAGCCGGGCGAGGGCCTGCGTCAGCTATTCTTCCCGGCATGACTGATCCCTACCCGAACCCGCGTGACGACGCGCAACTGGTCGTCTTCGACTTCGATCACACGCTGTATGACGGCGATTCCGGCAGCCACCTGTTCGCCTGGCTGATCAAGCGCAATCCGTTGCGGCTGCTGGTGGCCATCCTCGCCACGCCGCTGCTGGGACCTCTGGTGGCGATGCTGCCGACCCGCCGCTTCGGCATCTCTGGTTACGTCTGGATCGCCACCTTCGGCCTGCACCAGGCACGTGAGTTCAACAAGGTGATCGACCAGTACGTGCTCAAGCACGAGGACGAGATCCGCCAGCACCTGCTGCCACATGCCCTGCAGGTATTCGCCGCGCACCGCCGTGCCGGCGACCGGGTGATCGTGGCCACCGGCGCACCACCGGAACTGGCCCGCGCCATCCTCGCCTTCGTGGCCGAGCAGGGCGTGCCGGTGATCGGCAGCGAAGTCGGCCCGCGCATGGGCGCGATGGGCGCCACCCGCCACTGCCACAACGAAGAAAAGATGCGCATGCTGCGCGAGCGCGGCTACGGCGACATCGCCATTGCCTACTCGGACAGCACCGCCGACCTGCCGCTGCTGAAAGCCGCCAAGGCCCCGGTAGTGGTGAACCCCAAGCATTCGCGGGTGGAGTACTTCGGCAGGGTATTGCCGGCCGGCACCCCCATCCTCAACTGGGGCTGCCCGGGCCGCGGCGGCAAGCCGCTGCCCAGGTAATCCATAGCGGGGCAAGCAACGATCCAGCCGGAGCCGGCATCCCTTCTCCCGTTTACGGGAGAAGGTGCCCGTAGAGTCCGCCCCCGCGAAGGGGGGCGGATGAGGGGGCTTTTGACGCACAGCAAGGCCTGCCGAAGCCGACATCCCTTCTCCCGTTTACGGGAGAAGGTGCCCGAAGGGCGGATGAGGGGAGCTTTTAAGGCTCTAAAGCAAAAGCTGCCCTCACCCCAACCCCTCTCCCGTAAACGGGAGAGGGGCTATCAGAGCAGCATCGTCTCGCGCGGCTCAAGCACCCCGCAGCTTCACCACGGCCATTCCAATCTGGAACAGGCTGATCGACAGCACCAGCACGCCGACGGCGATCAGCACCCAGCGCTCCTTGACCCGCTTCACCAGCAGCGCTGCCACCGGCGCGGCCATCATCCCGCCGACCAGCAGGCCGGCGACGATGGACAGGTGCTGCAGACCCATCGACAGCAGGAAGGTGGCCGAGATCGACAGGGTGACCACGAACTCCGCCGCGTTGACCGAGCCAATCGTGGTGCGCGCCTGGCCGCCACGGGCCAGCAGGGTGGACGTGGCCACCGGCCCCCAGCCGCCACCACCGGTGGCGTCCAGCAGGCCGGCGAAGAAGCCCAGCACCGGCACCCGCTTCACTTCCTGCTTGGCCATGAACTTGCCGGCTGCGCGGGCCAGGATGAAGATCGCCAGCACCAGCAGGTAAAGGTAGATGAACGGGCGCACGACATCGCCAGGCAGCTGGGTCAGCACATAGGCGCCAATGGCCCCGCCGATGGCGCCGGGTATCGCCAGCCGGAAGAACAGGCGCTTGTCCACATTGCCGGCCACCAGGTGCGAGACCCCGGAGGCGCCTGTGGTGAACACCTCGGCAGTGTGGATGCTGGCGCTGACCGCCGCAGGTGGCAGCCCCATGCTCAGCAGCACCGAGGACGAAATCAGCCCGAACGCCATGCCCAGCGCACCGTCCACCAGCTGCGCGCCGAGGCCGATCAGGATGAACCAGTAAAATTCGTTGCCAAATTCCATGCCCCAAGCCTGCGGGCCACAGCAGGGCAGGTCAAGGAAAGCTACATCGGTAAGTAATG
>QFOV01000150.1 GCA_003248565.1 Stenotrophomonas sp. | reverse complement strand
CCGCCCGGATGCCGCCTTCGAAGCCGACAGCGACCGCACCGCCGCCATTGCCAGCCGCCGCCGGCTGATGGCCGAAGCATCCGACCAGGGCTGGTGGGTGGCCGGTGCGCACCTGCCGTTCCCGGGTCTCGGCCATGTGCGTCGTGCAGCTGAGGCGTTTGCGTGGGTACCGGGTGAGTTCTCTCCGCTGAAGTGATGCTGTGGCTGTGGCTGTGGCTGTTGCCGGTGCCGGTGCTGTCCCCTCTCCCGTTTACGGGAGAGGGGTAGGGGTGAGGGCAGCTCTTGCTCTGGCCTTCGCTCCCGCAACAACCAAAAAACAAAAACGCCGCCCTACAAGGCGGCGTTTCTTGTGCGGTGGAGGCTGACAGACCATCGGCTTCGCGGCTGACGCCGCTAGGCCCAGCCAGCCACCGATGATGCCGCGCGCTTCGTCCACGCCCTGGCGCGATTCGCCGGAGAAGGTCTGCACGCTGACCGTGTCACCGAAAACCGAGTGCAGTTCCTTGCGCACCTTCTGCAGGGTCTGCATCTGCTGGCCACGGCCGAGCTTGTCAGCCTTGGTCAGCAGCGCATGCGCCGGCAGGCCGCGCTGGACCGCATACCCCAACATCTGCCGGTCGTAGTCCTTCAGCGGATGACGGATATCCATCACCACCACCAGGCCCTTGAGGGCATTGCGGGTGCGGAAGTACTGGTCGATGAAGGCCTGCCAGTGCGCCTGCAGGTCCAGCGGCACCTTGGCGTAACCGTAGCCGGGCAGATCGACCAGGTGCGCCTCGGGGGTTACCTCGAAGAACACCAGCTGCTGGGTGCGGCCAGGGGTCTTTGAGACGCGGGCCAGGGAATTTTGGCGGGTCAGCGCGTTGAGCGCGCTGGACTTGCCGGCGTTGGAGCGACCGGCAAATGCCACTTCGGCCCCCAGATCCGGCGGCAACTGCCGGGAATTGTGGGCGGAAAGGTGGTAACGGGCGCGTTCGATGAGCAATGACATAGGCATAGGATCGCATGTTGCGACGCCGCGCGTCGGCCTGGCCGCTGTCCCGGGACCACCGACCCGGCTGATTTTGCTGCACTGCTGCGTTGACCGTGCCGCAAAACGCCGTTGATAATCCGGGCGATGCCGGCGGAAAGCCCCGCCCGGCCCGGTCCACACGGAGCTTCAGCATGCGCCATGCTCGTGTTCTTGCCGTTGCAGCACTGGTAGTCCCCGTAATTGCCGCCGTCGCTTTTGCCCAGAGCTCGGTCATCGCCGTGCCGGACAATGCGCCGGTACAGACCGCTTCGCTGGAAATCGACTTCAGCAAGACCAAGCCCGGTGATGCCAAGGCCGGCGAGGCCAAAGCGTCCACCTGTGCAGCCTGCCACGGCGCCGACGGCAACTCCGCCGTGGAGATCTACCCGCGCCTGGCCGGGCAGAGCGAGCGCTATATCGCCAAGGAAACAGCCCTGATCGCCAGTGGCCAGCGCACCGAAGGCGCAGTCGCCGCGATGCTGCCGTTCGTGCAGGGGCTTACCCCGCAGGACATGCGCGATATCGGCGCCTTCTTCGCCACCCAGAAGTCCGGTGCCGGTGTGGCCGATGACGCCGTGGTCAGCGACGGCCCGTACCAGGGGATGAAGTTCTTCGAAGTCGGCCAGAAGCTCTACCGTGGCGGTGACGCCAGCCGCAACATCCCGGCCTGCATCGCCTGCCATGGTCCGACCGGCGCGGGCAACCCGGGCCCAGCCTATCCGCATATCGGCGGCCAACATGCCGGCTACGTCGCGCAACGTCTGCAGCGCTACCAGTCTGGCCAGACCGGCGAGGCGGATGCCGCACAGTTCAAGATCATGGCCCAGATCAGCCACGCGCTGACCGGACAGGAGATCCAGGCGCTAGCCAGTTACGTCCAAGGCCTGCATGATCGAGCCAACGATGCCGCGGTAGCCACCGCCGCCGCGCAACCCTGATACCCGCCGGTCGCTCCGGCGACCCGGCAACTGCCTCACGCAGACACGCCGGCCGCAAGGTCGGCGTCTGTTTTTCCAACGGAGACTCCCCACGATGAAGTTGTTCCCCCGACTGTTGCTGATGCTGCTGGCAATAGCCCCGCTCGCGGCCTGTGCCGCCGCCCCTGCCGCGCTGGTCGAAGGCGATGACTATGAAGTGATCGCCGAGCCGGGTCCGTTTGCGCCGCTGGCCGGCAAGATCGAGGTCGTCGAGGTATTTGGTTACACCTGCCCGCACTGCGCCCACTTCGAGCCGCAGTTGGAGGCATGGGTGGCCAAGCAGCCGGCCGACGTGCGCTTCACCCCGGTGCCGGCGGCGTTTGGCGGTTACTGGGATTCCTACGCGCGCGCCTTCTATGCCGCCGAACAGGTCGGCGTACGCCAGCGCAGCCATGCCGACGTGTTCAAGGCGCTGCATGTGCAGGGTAGCCTGCCAGCACAGAATGTCACGCCCGACGAACTGGCAACCTTCTATGCCCAGTACGGCGTGCAGCCGCAGCGCTTTGTCGAAGCCCTGCGCAGCCAGCAGGTGGATGACAAGGTCAAGTACGCCCGCGCCTTCGCCATGCGGGTAAAGGTCACCGGTACGCCGATGCTGATCGTCAACGGCAAGTACCTGGTCAAGGGCAGGACGTTTGACGACACCCTGCGCATCGCCGCTGCCTTGGTGGCCCGCGAACGCACTGGCGCCAGCCGCCGCTGAAACCTCCGCTGAAGCCTGGCTGAGCCGGGTCACCTGTTCAGCCGAATACGCACATAATGCGTCCCTGCGCGCGTCGGTTGCAGCCCATCTGCCCGGCGCCCCAAACACACCCTGCTGGAGATCCCTCCCGATGAAGATCCGCTTCGCCCTGGCCCTGACTGCCCTGTTGCCGCTGATGGTTGCCTGCAAGGCCCAGGACGGCACTGCTGATACCACCGCTCCGGCAGCCCCGGCCGCAACCGAGGCCGCTCCGGCAGCCGCCACCCCGGCCCCGGCCGCTGAAGGTGCAAGCCCTGAAGGTGCTACTGCTGCCCCGGCTGCCACCGATGCCGCTCCGGCAGCCCCGGTTCCGGCGCAGGCCCGCCTGGTCGGTCCTGAGCCGGTCGCCGGCACCGATTTTGTCGCCATCGAAGGTGGCCAGCCGTTCCAACCGGCCACCGGCAAGGTCGAAGTCACCGAGATCTTCGGCTACGTCTGCCCGGCCTGCGCCCGCTTCCAGCCGCTGATCAGCTCGTGGAAGGCTGGCCTGCCCTCGGACGTGAGCTTCGTCTACGTACCGGCAGCCTTCGGCGGTATCTGGGATAACTACGCACGTGCCTTCTACGCCGCCGAGACCCTGGGCGTGCAGGAAAAGACCCACGACGCGCTGTACACCGCCATCCACATCGAGCAGACCCTGAAGGGCGAGCGCGGCACCGATTCGGTGCAGGACATCGCCAACTTCTACGGCAAGTACGGCGTCGACCCCAAGACCTTCGCCGACACCATGGGCAGCTTCGGCGTCGCCGCCAAGGTCAACCGCGGCAAGCAGTTCGCCCAGCGCAGCAAGATCACCGGTACCCCGTCGCTGATCATCAACGGCAAGTACCTGGTCAAGGGCAAGAGCTTTGAGGACATGCTCCGCATTGCCGACCACCTGATCGCGCGCGAACGCGCTGCCAACGCCAAGTGAGGTATCAAGGGCCTCGGCAACGAGGCCCTTGAGTTCGACCCGTCGTGAAATCCCCCACCCAGACATTGCGATTGCTGACCGCCAACATCCAGGCCGGCTCCAGCACCCGCCGCTACAGCGACTATGTGACCCGCAGCTGGTCACATGCGTTGCCTGCCGGCCAGAAGCGCTCCAGCCTTGACGCGATCGCCAAGCTGGCCAGCGGCCGTGACATCGTCGGCCTGCAGGAGGCCGATCCGGGCAGCCTGCGCTCGGGCTTCACCAACCAGACCCATTACCTGGCCGAACGCGCGGGCTTCAACTATTGGGCGCACCAGCCCAACCGCCGCATGGGCGGCGTGGCCTCCAGCGCCAATGGCCTGCTGAGCCGGCTTGAGCCGGTGGAAGTTCAGGACCACGCCCTGCCCGGCCGCATCGGTGGCCGCGGCCTGCTGGTCGCCCGTTACGGCGATGGCGACGAAGGCCTGACCGTGGCGGTGGCACATCTATCGCTGGGCACCGGCTCGCGCCTGTCGCAGCTGGACTTCATTTCCGATGTGCTGGCTGATCATCCCAACGCGGTATTGATGGGTGACTTCAACTGCAAGGCGGATCGCCCGGAGATGCGCGTGCTGTACCACAAGACACGGCTGCAACCGCCGAGCTGCCTGGTGCCGACCTTCCCCAGCTGGGGCCCGGACCGCGCCATCGACCACATCCTGATTTCCGACAACCTGAAGATGCTCGACACCCGCGCCGTTCCCGCCGCGCACTCGGATCATCTGGCCGTTGAAATGGAAGTCGAAGTTCCCGCCAACAGCCTGCGCTGAGCGCAGGCTCAGCCGGCCACCGCGGCCGGCGGTGGTCGCCGCCGCGCAGTCAAGGTACTACCCGCCGAAGCCAACACCGTGCAGCCTATCGCCAGCCACTGCAGGCCGGTCAGATGCTCGTGCAGCAACAGCAATGCCCACAGCGCCGCCACGGCCGGCTCCATGCTGATCAGGATGCCGAAGGTTTCCTTGGGCAGGCGCTTGAGCGCCATCATTTCCAGCGACATCGGGATCGCACTGGACACCACCGCCACCACGAAACCGGCCAGCAGGATCTTCGGCTCCAGCAGCGCCATGCCAGCATGCGCAACGCCGACCGGCACCACCACAAGCGATGCCGCCAGCAAGCCCAATGACACACTGTGGCCCGCATGCAGATGGCCGGCACGCTTGCCGAAGATGATGTACAGCGCCCAGCACAGCGCGGCACCCAGGGCATACAGCACGCCGATTGGATCCAGGGCCTGGCCACCATCGAGTGGCAACAGCAGCACCAGCCCAACCAGCGCACAACCGACCCAGACGAAATCAATCGGTCGCCGCGAGGAGAACATCGCCACCGCCAGCGGGCCGGTGAACTCGATGGCAACGGCAATCCCGAACGGGATCGTGCGCAGCGCCATGTAGAACAGCAGGTTCATCAGCCCCAGCGTCAACCCGTAGCGCAGGATCGCCGCGCCATCGGCGCGACTGGTATGCCAGCGCCATGGCCGCCACAGCAGCAACAGGAACAGCGCCGAAAAGCCCACGCGCAACGCGCTGGTGCCTTGCGCGCCAATGACGGGGAACAGGTTTTTGGCGTAGGAGGTGCCGATCGACAACGAGGTCACCGAGCCCAGCACCGCCAGCACCGGCAACAGCGATGCGAATCGGGAATTTTGCATCCCGCTAGTGTATTCGGCCGCTGCTGCAAACGCTTGGGCGAAATGGCGATGGGCGGCAGATCCGATGATGTCGCCGGACCTGCGTGGCGGTGCGGCCACCATCACCGCCCGACAGGCATCAACCTTCACATCGGCTGGTTGATGCCTGCCGCGCGCGGCACGCTACTGGATGAAGGCGATACGCTGCATGTGCGTGTTATTGGCCGCCGCCAACACCTTGGCCATCACCTGGTACTGCGCATCCGGCGAGGCGTCGATGCGCAACTCGGGCTGGTTGCCCTCGTGCAGATCGGCCTGTGCCTGCAGCCGCGCCTGCAAATCGCCTATCGCCAGCAACTCACCGTTCCAGAAGAGCTGGTCGGATGCATCCACCCGCAACTCGATAGGCGGTGGCGGTTCGACACGCTGCACGATCTTGTCGGTTCGTTGTGGCAGATCCACCGGGATCGGCACCGCCACCATCGGCGCGGTCACGATGAAGATGATCAACAACACCAACATCACGTCGACCAATGGGGTCACGTTGATATCGGCCAGTGGACGCCCGCTGTTGCCTGCTGCACTGAATGCCATTCCAGTTCCCCCAGGGCGAGGCCGGCTGCCTCGCCACCGAAGCTACGCCTGCTTCCAGGGGTTTCCAGCAATGCCGCGACTTCTGTTCAGCTTCCATTTGCACGGAAGGGGCGCGCTTGTTCATGTGCGGGTTGGGCTGCTGCTCTGCCGTTGACGCTGCGGCCGTTATCCTTCCGCCATGAATAAAATCTTCCTGCTGCCTCTGGCTACCCTCGCCGCGCTGCTCAGCGCCTGCGTCCAGGCCCAGAACCTGGACGCACAACGCACGGCGATGCGCACCGCCATCGACAATGCCGAGCGCGGGCAGTTCGATGCCAACGCCGCCGCGCCGCTGCGCAACCACCCGCTGTACGGCTGGCTGGAGTTCAGTGCCTTGCGTCGCAACATCGACACGTTGCCGACCACGCAGGCGCAGGATTTCCTCAAGCGCTACCAGGGCCAGGCCGTGGCCGAGAGCTTCCGTTCGGCCTGGTTGCCCGCCCTCGCCCGCCGCCAGGACTGGCCGACCCTGCTGGCCAACTGGAAAACCAGCAACGATCCCGGCCTGCGCTGTGCCGAGCTCAACGCACGCCAGGCCACCGGCAAGGCCGATGCGCAATGGACCAGCGACGCCCAGTCTGTATGGCGCAGCGCCGGCAAGTCGCTGCCCGATGGCTGCGACCCGGTGTTTGCGGTACTCGCCAGCCGCGGCGGCCTGACCCCGGCGCTGCGCTGGGAACGCATCGACGCTGCCGCCGATGCGCAGCAACCGGCGGTGATGCGTGCCGCCGCACGTGGCCTGCCAGCCGCCGAGCTGGCCCAGGCCAATGATTACGCCGCCTTCGTCGACAAGCCCGACGCGCGCGCCCTGAACTGGCCGAAGAACGAACGCAGCCGCCGCATCGCCGTCGACGGCCTGCAGAAGCTGGCCAAGGCCGACCCCGGCGCCGCCGAGCTGCAGCTGCCGCAATACGCCCAGGCACTCGCCCTCAACGCCGAGCAGCAAGGCAAGGTGCTGTATGAGATTGCGCTGTGGACGGTGGCTTCCTACCTGCCGGATTCAGCGCGGCGCCTGGCCGCCGTGCCCGAGTCGGCCTATGACGAACGCCTGCACGAATGGCGCACCCGCGAAGCGATGGCACGTGGCGATTGGCCGGCAGCACTGACCGCCATCCGCAAGATGCCGGCCAGCCAACGCAACGATTCCCGCTGGCGCTGGTTCGAGGCCCGCCTGCTGGAGAAGACCGGCAAGCCAGCCGAGGCGACCGCGCTGTACCGCGCTGCGGCCAGCGAGCCGACCTTCCACGGCTTCCTGGCCGCCGACAAGCTCAAGCAGCCCTACAACCTGTGCCCGTGGAATCCCGGCGACAGCGCAGCGGCAAAGACCGCCGTCAGCCGCGACCCGGCGCTGGTGCGGGCGATCGAGCTGTTCAAGATCGAACGCCCGAGCTGGGCCGCGCGCGAATGGGCCGAGGCCTTGTCGCGTTTCGACGACAGCCAGCGCCGTCTCGCCGTCGAAGTAGCCAGCAACAACGGTTGGTTTGACCGCGCGGTGTTCGCATTGAAAGGCCCGCAGGAGTTGCGCCTGTACAACCTGCGCTTCCCGCTGCACCACGACGACACGATCCGCCGCGAAGCCGCCCGCAATGCGCTGGACCCGGCCTGGATTGCGGCAGAAATCCGCGCCGAGAGCATCTTCAATCCGAATGCACGTTCGCCGGCCAATGCCATGGGCCTGATGCAGGTATTGCCCGCCACCGGCGCCAGCGTGGCCAAGAGCATTGGTTTGAGCGGCTATGGCGGTGCGTCCAGCCTGTACGACTCGGATACCAATATCGCCATCGGTACCGCCTATCTGCGCCAGCTGATGGACAAGTACAACGGCCTGCCCTACGTCACCATCGCCGCCTACAACGCCGGCCCCACCCCGACCGCACGCTGGCAGAGTCAACGCCCGAACTACGACCCGGATTTCTGGATCGAGACCATCAGCTACAAGGAAACGCGCGAATACGTGGCGCGCGTGCTGGCCTTCAGTGTGATCTACGACTGGCGTCTCAACAACAACGCCCTGACCCTGAGCGACCGCATGGTCGGCAAGACCCAGGGCGCGCGCAAAGCCTTCAGCTGCCAACAAGCCCCGTAGCACCTGTAGTGCCGAGCCATGCTCGGCACCATCGCTTCAGCCCCTCTCCCGCTGGCGGGAGAGGGGTTGGGGTGAGGGCGGCTTTTTCGCTTGCAAAGCCCCTGCCGAGCATGGCTCGGCATTAATGCCCCCTCCCTTTCGCGCAGCGAAGGGGAGGGTTGGGGAGGGGTTGGCTCTTGCGGCCTTCAAGCATTGTCGGCTTCGCGGCTTACGCCGCTCCCACAA
>QFOV01000149.1 GCA_003248565.1 Stenotrophomonas sp. | reverse complement strand
AATTAAATGTGGAGCGGTAGTTCAGTTGGTTAGAATGCTGGCCTGTCACGCCGGAGGTCGCGGGTTCGAGTCCCGTCCGCTCCGCCAGATGTCTCAAAGCCCTCGGCGCAAGCCGGGGGCTTTTTTTTGCCCCGCTATTGGCAGCGGCCGAGTTGGGCGCGGGGCAGGAAGCGGGTTAAACTGCCCGGCTCGCCACTCAGGCCTCGATTTGCCCATGCTGCAGAAACTTCGCGACAAGACCTCAGGCTGGATCGTTACGGTGATCATGGGCCTGTTGATGATCCCGTTCCTGTTTGTGATCGACAACAGCTACCTCGGTGGCGTCGGCGCACAGAACGTTGCCAAAGTGTCGGCGCCGCCGTCGTGGTGGACCTCGGCACCGTCATGGTGGCCGATGTCGTTCCTTTGGAACCACCACGAAGTCAGCGTCGAGGACTTCCGTACCCGTTTTGAACAGGCGCGCATGCAGGCGCGTGAGCAGCAGGGCGACAACTTCGACCCGCGCGAGTTTGAAACCGCCGAGAACAAGCGCCTCGTGCTCGACCAGCTGATCGACGAGCAGGTTGTGCGTCTGGCTGCCGAAGACGCGCATATCGTCATCGGCGACAAGGCCGTGCGCGACTACATCGCGGCGATTCCAGGCTTCCAGAAGGATGGCAAGTTCGATCCGGACCAGTACCGCCTGGCGCTTGCCCAGAGCATGCCGCCGCGTACGCCGGCGATGTTCGAACAGCTGGTGCGCTCTAGCCTGCAGCAGTCGATCATTCCTTCGGCACTGGCCCAATCGGGCTTCACAACCAAGGGCGAAAGCGAGCGTCTGCTGAAGCTGTTGGGCGAAACCCGCGACGTGGAATTCGCACTGTTGCCGGTCGTTGCGCCTGATACTGCAGCGGTCACGGACGCCGAGATCGACCAGTGGTACAAGGCGCATCCGAAGGACTTCCGTCAGCCGGAAAGCGTCACCATCGAGTACGTCGAGCTCAATGCTGCGAGCATGCCGGCCGCGACGGCGGCTGACGAAGCCACGCTGCGTCAGCGCTATGAAGACGAGAAGGCGCGTTTTGTCAGCGCCGACCAGCGTCTGGCTTCGCACATCCTGATTGCCAAGGGCAGCGATGAGAAGGCCGCCGAGGCCAAGGCTGCCAAGCTGGCCGCAGAGGCCAAGCAGCCGGGTGCCGATTTCGCCGCGCTGGCCAAGGCCAACTCGGAAGATCCGGGCTCCAAGGATTCCGGTGGCGACCTGGGCTGGGTTGAGAAGGGCGTGATGGTCAAGCCGTTCGAAGACGCGCTGTTCGCGATGAAGGCCGGGGATGTGGTCGGCCCGGTCAAGACCGAGTTTGGCTACCACGTGTTGAAGCTGCGCGAGATCAAGGGTGGCGAAGGCCGTCCGTTCGAGGAAGTGCGTGACCAGTTGGCTGCCGAGCAGCTGCAGGCAGATACCGAGAAGGCATTCAATGAGCTGAGCGGTCGCCTGGTCGATCTGGTTTACAAGAACCCGACCGAGCTGGGTGGCGCAGCCAAGGAAGTTGGCCTGCCGGTGCAGACCCTGGGTCCGTTCAACCGCGCCACCGCCAGCGGCATCGCTGCCAATCCGGCCGTGCTGAAGGCTGTGTTCTCCGACACGTTGAAGGAAGACGGTACGGTCAGCGACCCGATCGAACTGGCTCCGAACCACACGGTCATGGTCCGCGTTACCGCACACACCCCGGAGCAGGCGATTCCGCTTGCGCAGGCGCGTGAGCAGGTGATTGCCGCGGTACGTGCGCACCGTTCCGAAGAAGCCTCGAAGAAGGCGGCTGATGCCCTGCTGGCCAAGTTGAATGCTGGCCAGACCCTGCAGGCATTGGCTGGTAGCGAGCAGCTGCAGTTGCTGCCGATGCCGGGCCTGCCGCGCACCGCGCCGATGCCGACCGCTGAAGCCAACCGCGCTGCATTCACCGCCGCGGCTCCGGTCGGCGACAAGCCGAGCTATGGCAAGGTCGAGATGGAGCCGGGCCGCTATGCCGTGTTCGCGGTCACCAAGGTGACCCCGGGCAACCCGGCCGAAGTGCCGGAAGCGCAGCAGGCCATGCTCAAGGACCAGCTGAGCCAGATCGACGGCGCCGCCGCAGCCAAGGCCTACGTCGACGGCATGCGCAAGCGCTACAAGGTGCAGGTGCAGGAATCCCAGCTCTGAGCACCTGAGCATCAACAAACAAAAAGCCCGGCGAAAGCCGGGCTTTTTCTTATGTAGTGCCGAGCCATGCTCGGCAGGGCGCGTTAGCGCCGCTGTCTCAGCTTGTGGCGCTGTCTCGGTTTGTGGGAGCGGCGTAAGCCGCGAAGCTGATGATTCATCCGATTGCGCAGATGCTGGTGATTTCATTGCTGCCGGTTTCGCGGCTTACGCCGCTCCCACAAGCGGAAAGGTCAGCGGTGAAGCCCCTGCCGAGCATGGCTAGGCATGACATCGAACGCAGAAGCCCGGTCTTTGGCCGGGCTTCTGCTCTGGGCTTTGTGGGAGCGGCGTAAGCCGCGAAGCTGACAATTCATCCGATTGCGCAGATGCCGGTGATTTCATCGCTGTTGGCTTCGCGGCTTACGCCGCTCCCACAAGCGGAAAGATCAGCGGTGAAGCCCCTGCCGAGCATGGCTCGGCACTACATCAACGCAGAAGCCCGCATCAAACGCAGAAGCCCGGCTTTTGGCCGGGCTTCTGGTTCTGCTTTCACTTGAGAGCGGTGGCTCAGCGCGCCTCGTCGTAACGCAGCACCATGCCCGGCTTCAGCACCGCGCTGGCATCCAGGTTGTTGGACGAGAGCAGGGTCTTTACCGAAATGCCGTAGCGGCGGGCGATGGTCCAGGCCGATTCGCCGCTGCGGACGGTGTGGCGGCTGCCAGTGCTGGCCGAGGCGACCGCGCGCGAGGGAGCAGCAGGACGGCGGCTGGTGACGGGCGTCGCTGCGGCAGGTGCCGCGTCGCGGGTGGCTACCAGCACGCTGTCGCTGTTGTCGCTCTCCACGCTGCCCATGGCCGCAGCCGGCGCCAGCACGCGGGTGCCGGAGCGTGAACTGGTCAGGGCGGGGTTGAGGCGGGCGATGCGGGCCGGATCCAGCGCATTCTGCGCCGACCAGGCGGCGAGGGTGGTGTTGGCCGGCAGCGTGTGGCCCTTCAGGATCGGCACTTGGCGGTCCAGCGCCGCCATCAGGTCGGGTTCGTTCTCGGCCTGTTCCAGCACGCAGGCCAGTGCGTGCAGCTTTTCAACATAGGCGTAGGTGATCGGCGACAGGCCCGGCAGTTCGGAAGCGGTGGCGTTCTGTGCGTTCATGCCGCCACGACGCAGTGACTGCAGGATGCGGTATTCGCCGGCGTTGTAGGCCATCGTCGCCAGCTGCCAGTCACCGGCAAACATGCCGTGCAGGGTCTTCAGGTAGCGGACTGCGGCGCGGGTGGAATCCACGGCCGACAGGCGGCCGTCGTAGCCCTTCTCCATCGGCACGCGGTGGTTGCGCGCGGTAGTGGCGATGAACTGCCACAGCCCGGCCGGGCCGCTGGCGTTGCGGGCGCCGGGGCGGTAGCCGCTTTCAACGAAGGGGATCAGCGCGAATTCGGTTGGCAGGCCGGCACTGCGCAGCTCGTCGACGACGTAGCCGAACAGCGGCAGCGCGTCGTCTTCGACATTGCCCAGTCGCGACGGGGCGTGCGAGAACTGCTTGCGCCAGCGTGGGCTGGTGGCTTCGGCGTCGCACTGTGGTGCGGCCAGGCCCTCACGGAAGTTGGCGAAGATCTCGCGGCCGTTACGGGTGGTCGGGGCCGGCAGCGAGGCCGGGTCCAACGGTAATGCAGTGAGCGCGGCGACGTTCTGGGTCATGCCGGCGCTGACCGGAAGCGTCTGCGCGGCCAGCGTGCCGCTGCCCGTGCCCAACAACATCCCCAGCGCCAACGGCAGACAAAGCCGCCTCATGCGCGAAAACCGTCTTTCCACCGCCGCAATTCGGCGAAGACTTCCACCTCGTCGGTGGGGGCGCGACCAAGTCGCGCCGCGATCGCTGCAACGATGGCGGCATCGGCGGTCCGCAGAAACGGATTGCATTCCAGTTCGCTCGCCAGGATGGCGGGAACGGTAGGACGGGAACTGCTGCGCATGTCCGAGGCTTCCTGTTGGCGGCGCTGCAATGCCGCGTTGGTGGGGTCGACATGCCGCGCAAACACGGCATTGGCCAGCGTGTATTCGTGCCCGCAGCAGACCAGTGTCTGTGGGGGCAGGGCGGCCATTCGCCGGAGCGAGGCCAACATCTGGGCCGGCGTACCTTCGAACATGCGTCCACAGCCCAAGCTGAACAACATGTCGCCACTGAACAAATGGTCGTGGCCGTAGTAGGCAATATGGCTTCGGGTGTGACCGGGAACTTCCATCACACTGAAGTCGAAGCCGGACAATTCTACCCGGTTGCCTTCGCTGACTCGTTCACATTCCAGTGCGATGCGTTCATCTACCGGCGCGATGACCCGCAAGCGCGGCCAACGCTCACGCAACTCCGCCACCCCGCCGATATGGTCGTCGTGGTGGTGGGTGAGCAGGACACCTGCAGGCTGCATGCCTTGCGCAGCGGCTTCGAAAACCGGACCGGCCTGGCCGGGGTCGACGAAAATCGTGCGGTCATCGGGCGTTTGCAGCGCCCAGATGTAGTTGTCCTGAAATGCGGGCAGGGCGATCAGTCGCATAGAATTGGAAAATGCCTGCCGCCCAGTCCCCCCGTCAAGCTGCAGTCTCGCCTTGGTTTGAGAAAGCCGGGGCGCAGGCGATGCGCGAATGGGAGCAGCGGCTGCTGTCTGAACAAATGCGCGGATTTCCCTCGCCGCCGTGGCTGTGGCTGGCGCCAAACGCCTTCTGGAAGCCAGATTCCCCGCCGCAGGGCCGTGGCCTGCGCCTGCACCGCAACCCCCAAGCGCCGGGCTGGACGGGCGATCTGCGGTGCAGCCTGCCGTTGCCGCTGCCCAGCGAGTCGATCAAGGCCATCGTCATCGAGCACCCGGCGGCCGAGGAGCTGGAGCCCTTGCTGTCCGAATGCGCGCGGGTGCTGATGCCCGGCGGTCGGGTCTGGGTGACCCTGCTCAACCGCTGCAGTCCCTACCGCGCGCATTGGCAATGGCAGGGCGCACGGCCACCCTCGGTGACACGTTGCAGGACACTATTGCAGCGGCAGGGCATACGATGTCGCTCGCTGCGGCACTATGGCCCGCTGTGGACGCAGTCGGGCAACACCCCGGGCACGGCTTTGCCGGCCCTGCGCGCCTTGTGCGTGCTGGAAGCTGAAAAACGCACCGAGGCTTACATCGGCCCGATCAAGGCCAGTCGCGTCAGTTGGCGCGACCCGGTGGCGACCTGAATTCAACGGAACACTATGAAGTCAATTGAAGTACATACCGATGGCGCCTGCCTCGGCAATCCAGGCCCCGGCGGATGGGGCGCGTTGTTGCGTTACAAGGGCCATGAGCGCGAGCTGGCCGGTGGCGAAGCCCACACCACCAACAACCGGATGGAGTTGATGGCTGCGATCATGGGCCTGGAAACGCTCAGCGAGCCCTGCAACATCACCTTGTTCACCGATTCGCAGTACGTGCGCCAAGGCATCACCGAGTGGATGTCGGGCTGGGTGCGGCGCAACTGGAAAACCGCCGGCGGTGATCCGGTCAAGAACCGTGACCTGTGGGAGCGCCTGCACGAGGCCACGCAGCGTCATCAGATCGATTGGCGCTGGGTGAAGGGCCATTCCGGTGACCCGGACAACGAACGCGTGGACCAGTTGGCCCGCGATGCTGCAATCCGCGTGCGCGCTGGCGCCGCGAGCAACTGAGGTAGCTGATGCGCCAGATCGTCCTTGATACCGAAACCACCGGCCTGGAATGGAAGAAGGGCAACCGCGTGGTCGAAATCGGCTGCGTGGAGCTGCTTGAGCGGCGCCCCAGTGGCAACAACTTCCACCGCTACCTGAAGCCGGATTGCGACTTTGAATCCGGCGCCGCGGAAGTGACCGGCCTGAGCCTGGACTTCCTCGCCGACAAGCCGCGCTTCGAAGAAGTGGTGGATGAATTCCTGGCCTATGTGGACGGTGCCGAGCTGATCATCCACAACGCCTCGTTCGACATGGGCTTCCTCGAGAACGAGATGAGCCTGGCCGGCAAGGGCCGCCTGGCCAGCCGGGTGACGGTGACCGATACCCTGGCGATGGCGCGCGAGCGCTATCCCGGCCAGCGCAACTCGCTGGATGCGCTGTGCCGGCGGCTGGGTGTGGACAATGCCCACCGCACGCTGCATGGCGGCCTGCTCGATGCGCAGATCCTGGCCGACGTCTATATCGCGCTGACCTCGGGCCAGGAAGAAATTGGTTTTGGCCAGCCGGAAGCCGAATCGACCAGTGCCAGCGGTGTTGTGCAGGCATTCGATGTATCGGCCTTGTTGCCGCGCCCCCGCGTACTGGTGACCGCCTCCGAGCAGGAGGCGCACGAGGCGCGCCTGGCCAGGCTGCGCAAGAAAGCCGGACACGCATGGTGGGACGGCGAGCCGGCGCCCGCGCCGAGCGAGCCGGCCTGAGTCACGCCGGTCGTTGATTTGAACGGAATTCCGCTGCCTTAGTGGCAGCGGACCAGGACGACGGTGACGTTGTCCGAGCCGCCGCCATCCAGTGCGGCGGCGACCAGCGCATCCACGCATTCCTGCGCGCTGCAGTCGCCGTGGGCCAGTGCCTCGGTGAGGCCGGCATCGTCGACTTCCTCGGTAAGCCCATCACTGCACAGCAGCAGCTGCATGCCAGGACGCAGTTCGCCGGTCATGGTGGCGACGTTGAGGTGGGCCGGATCGGTCACGCCCAATGCCTGCGTGACCACATTGCGGTGGGGATGCGCGCGCGCCTGCTCGGCGGTGAGCGTGCCCTGGGCGATCAGTTCCTGCACATAGCTGTGGTCCTGGCTGAGCTGGCCCAGTTTGCCGTCGCGCCACAGATAGGCGCGGCTGTCGCCAACCCAGGCCACCTCGAAACGATTGCCCTGTACGCGTGCGGCCACCACCGTGGTGCCCATCGGCAGGCTGTCGTTGCGGCGGCGCGAGGTGCGGATGATCTCCTCATCGGCGGTGCGGATGGCCTGCACCAGCGAAGCGCCGTTGCGCACCTCGCGGACGATGGTTTCGCGCGCCAGGGCGCTGGCTACCTCGCCGCAGGCATGGCCGCCCATGCCGTCTGCCACCAGCCACAGGCCCAGCTCGCCGTCACCGTAGTAGGTGTCTTCATTGAGCTGGCGACGCAGGCCGACGTGGCTGAGGTGTCCAAATTCGATCATGAGTGCCCGAGCGGGCTGTATATCAACGGTGAAGGTCTCTGCATCATCGCGTTCATGGAGGTGTACGGCAAGCGCCTGCAGACACTCGTTTGGCTGGCGGAATGCAGGGCCTGGATGGCCAATAGCGTTTTTTTGTTAAAAACCGCTTGTCCGCGCAGCCGATGCCCCTTATTATTCGCAGCCCGGTTCGCCGGGGACCATCTGGAGAGGTGGCAGAGCGGTTGAATGTACCTGACTCGAAATCAGGCAGGCGTTTATAGCGCCTCGGGGGTTCGAATCCCCCCCTCTCCGCCAGATACTTGAACTAAGCCCTTGATATTCAAGGGCTTTTTTCATTTATGGCCTGGCTGGTATGCCATCTGGTATGCCATGAGGAGCTGGCTGCTGCTGGATCACTCTGGACGTCTGCACGCCTGCAATTAGCGCAGATATGCCTTGCTGAAAGGGGCGTTTGCATGGGGTTCACCCCCGATTTCACGGACACTTACAAGAAGGCCGATACAGGCCATGAGGAGTGTTCATGTCAAAGCGTCGTAAGTTCAGTGCCGAGTTCAAGC
>QFOV01000148.1 GCA_003248565.1 Stenotrophomonas sp. | reverse complement strand
TGACCACCATCCAGCACCAGTTGTTCGACCTCGGCGGCGAGCTGTGCATCCCCGGCCACGCCGCCATCCACGGCGCCGACATCGACGCGCTGGAGCAGCACCTGGACCGCTACAACGACGACCTGCCGCCGTTGAAGGATTTCATCCTGCCAGCCGGTGGTGAGGGCGCGGCACGTTGCCACCTGGCCCGCACCATCGTCCGCCGTGCCGAGCGTGAAACCGTGGCCTTGGCCCGCGTCGAAGACATCCGAGCCGAGGCGGTGCGCTACCTGAACCGCCTGTCCGACCTGTTGTTCGTGTTGTCCCGCGTACTTGCCCGGGCCGGTGGCCATGGCGAGGTACTGTGGAACCACGAACGCCGTCGCGGCTGATCCTCTCCTCCCATACGACGCCGCGCAGCGCGCGGCGTCGACGGTTACAGTGCGGCCATGCTGGTATTCACCCACCCTGCCTGCCTTGAACACGACCCCGGCATCGACCACCCCGAGTCGCCGGAGCGTCTACACGCCGTCATCTCAGCCCTGCGCGCCGAGTTCCCGGACCAGTTGGAATGGCGCAGCGCACCGCCGGCCAAGCTTGGCGAACTGGCCCGGGTGCATACCCGCGAGCTGATCGATTCGGTGCTGCAGGTGCAGACCGCGCCGCTGCGGCGCATCGACCTGGACACCTTCAGCTCGCCCGGCTCGGCCAGCGCGGCCCTGCATGCAGCCGGTGCCGGCGTCGCCGCGGTCGACGCGGTGATGCTGGAAGAAGGCAACAAGCACGTGTTCTGTGCGGTACGACCGCCAGGTCACCACGCCACCGCCGACACCGCGATGGGCTTCTGCCTGTTCAACAACATCGCCGTGGCAGCAGCCTACGCCCGCGACAAGTACGGCCTGGAGCGCATTGCCATCGTCGATTTCGACGTCCACCACGGCAATGGCACCCAGGCCATCTTCGAGACCGACCCCAAGATCGCCTACTACAGCACTCACCAGTCGGGCCTGTTCCCGTATTCGGGCAACATGCGCGAGCGCGGGGTCGGCAATATCTGCAACATCCTGCTGCCGCCGGGCAGCGGCGGCTTCCGCTTCCGCAACACCTGGGCCGACGAGATGCTGCCGCAGATCGAGGCGTTCCGACCGCAGTTGCTGTTCATTTCGGCCGGTTTCGATGCGCATATGCGCGACCCGCAGGCTGACCTGATGGTCGAAACCGAGGATTTCGGCTGGCTGACCAGCGAGCTGGCCAGGCTCGCCGACCGCCATGGCAGTGGCCGTGTGGTATCGATGCTGGAAGGCGGCTACGACCTGCAGGCCCTGCGCGAATGCAGTGTCGCCCACGTCCAGGAACTGCTCGCAAGCCGTTGATGGATGAACCCCACCCGGCCCGTCCGGCAGGCTTTCATTGCCCCCTCGCGGGCGATGCGGCAAGCTAGCGGCCGTTTTCCCCCCGAATGCGAACCGCGTGCGCAAAGCTCTCCGCCTGCTCCCCCTGCCCCTGGGCATTGCCATCTGCCTGCCCGCCTGGGCCGACGATAAGCCGGTGAACTGGGGCCTGTGCCCGGCTACCGACACGCTCCCCGCCTTTGACGAGGCACCGCCGGCAGATCCCGCTGCAGCGGCCAATCGTGAGCAGCTGCCCACCGACATCGAGGGCAACGAGCTCACTGGCACCAGCGCCGTACCGCAATACCAGGGCAATGTGCTGCTCAAGCGTGGCGACCAGTTCATGGGCGCCGACAGCCTGCGTCTGGATACCGAAAGCGGCAATTACATCGCCGAGGGCAATGTCCGTTATTCGGATTCGTCGATCCGCATGGTCGCCGAGCGCGCAGAGGGCAATCAGGAAACGGACTCGCACAAGATCAGCGACATCCGTTACCAACTGGTTTCCCGTCGCGGCAACGGCTCGGCCGACTCCGTCGACCTGCAGGGTTCAAC
Source organism: Stenotrophomonas sp. (assembly GCA_003248565.1). Lineage (GTDB taxonomy): Bacteria > Pseudomonadota > Gammaproteobacteria > Xanthomonadales > Xanthomonadaceae > Stenotrophomonas. The sequence continues at coordinate 5,983 of QFOV01000148.1, read as the reverse complement.
CGGGCAGATGCACCATTCCAGCTACACCACCTGCGATCCCTCGCAGCCGGTGTGGAAGCTGGTGGCGCCGCAGATCGACGTCGACAATGAAGAAGGCTTCGGCACCGCCCGCAATGCCGTGCTACGCGTGGGCAAGCTGCCCGTGCTGTACATGCCTTATTTCAAGTTTCCGATCGACGACCGCCGCATGACCGGCCTGCTTTATCCAAAGCTGAGCCTGTCGGGACGCAATGGCTTTGATTACGCGCAGCCGATCTACTTCAATCTGGCGCCGAACTACGATGACACCCTGACCCCGCGCTACATGAGCAAGCGCGGGCTCATGCTCGACAATGAATTCCGCTACCTGTATTCCGGTGGCCGCGGCCAGCTGGAAACGACATATCTGCCAAACGACTCCCTGCGCGACCGTGATCGCGGCAGTCTGTCGTTCAATGGCTACCACAACATCGACAAGAACTGGCAGGCCCGCGCCAACCTGGCCTGGGTCAGCGACGAGCGCTACGTCGAGGATTTTTCCAACCGGCTGAACGGCATCACAGCCTCCAACATGCAGAGCACGGCTGGCCTGTACGGCACCGGCCGCACCTGGACCGCCGGCATCATGGCCGACGAATGGCAGTTGACCGACTACACCCTGACAGAAAAGTCCCTGCCTTATAGCCGCCAGCCACGCCTGTTCGCCACCTGGGATGAGAGCTTCGGCCACTGGTTCGAGGCCGGCGTGTATGCCGAGGCGGTACGCTTCACCCACGATGACATCCACCTCAAGACGCGGGATGCAGATGGCGAATATGTCCGCACCGGCGACGTCACCCGGATGTTTGGCGGCTCGCGCCTGGACATCAAGCCTTATGTCTCGATGCCGCTCGGCGGCGCCGCCTGGTACATCACCCCGACCCTGGCCTGGCGCTACACCGCCTATGACCTGGAGCGCGGCCTGGCCGACGACATCCGTCTCAAGCAACTGAATGCCGCCGGCATCACCAACCCGACCCCGGAGCAGCTGCGCGGCAACACCTCGCCCAGCCGCAGCATGCCCATCGCCAGCATCGACATGGGCCTGTTCTTCGATCGTGAAACCACGCTCGGCGGAAAGTCCTACCTGCATACGCTGGAACCCCGGTTGTTCTACCTGAACACCCCGTACCGCGATCAGTCGGACCTGCCGCTGCTCGACACCCGCGCCTTCACCTTCAGCTGGGGCCAGCTGTTCCGCGACTCGCGCTTCACCGGCGCCGACCGCCAGAACGATGCCAACCAGCTGACCACGGCCTTGACCACCCGTCTTATCCGTCAGGCTGACGGGCGCGAAAAGCTCTCCGCCAGCATTGGCCAGATCACCTATTTCGAAGACTCGCGGGTCACCGTGAATCCCGGCGACCCGGTGGTGAGCGAAAGCAAGTCCGCCTGGGTGGCCGACGTCAACTGGGCCATGACTGACCGTTGGACCCTGGGCACCACCTACCAGTGGAATCCCAAGTTCCGCAAGGAAGACCTGGCCAGCGTGCGTGCACGTTACCTGCTGCCCGACGACGGCGTGATCAACCTGACCTACCGCTACCGCGGCAACCCGAGTACCGGCAAGGAGCAGCTCAAGCAGGCTGACTTCTCCTTCCTGTACCCGATCAACCCGCGTTGGAGCGTCGTCGGCCGCTATTACTACTCCATGGTCGACAGCAAGCCGCTGGAGATCATCGGCGGCGTACAGTGGGACAGCTGCTGCCTGGCGGTGCGTGCGCTGGCCCGTCGCTATGTCAAGAACCGCGAAGGTGACCTCAACAATTCGTTCCAGATCGAGTTCGTGCTCAAGGGCCTGAGCTCGGTTGGACAGAACACGGACCGCACCTTGCGCCGTGCTATTCTCGGCTACAACCGAGACGACCTCTACCTCGTTCCGCCCAGCAACATCGAAGCGAACGACGACGACTACGATCCCAACCAGATTCCATGACCAAGACCTTTCCTGCAGTCCTCGCCACCTTGCTGGCGTTCTCCGGCGTTGCCGCCCCGGCTGTTGCGCAGCAGACGCAACCGCTGGATCGCATTGCCGCCATCGTCGATGAGGACGTCATCCTGCAGAGCGAACTGCAGCGTGCGGTCGCCAACATCAAGGGCCAGTACGCTGGCCGTGAGGCTCAGCTGCCACCCGAATCCGTACTGGAACGGCAGGTTCTGGAGCGTCTGGTGCTGGTCAAACTGCAGGTAGCCCGCGCCGATGGCAGCGGCATCCGCGTCAGCGATGAAGAGCTCAACCACGCCATCGGCAGCATTGCCCAGCAGAACGGCACCACGGTCGATGGCCTGCGCCAGCGCCTGAGCCAGGACGGCATTGGTTTCTCCGACTTCCGTAACTCGGTGCGCGAGGAAATCATCACCCAGCGCCTGCGCCAGAGCTTCGCGCAGAGTCGCATCAGCGTCAGCGAAGGTGAAGTGGATGCCGCACTGGCGCAGGAAAACGCCGGCGGTGCCCAGTTCCACCTGGCGCACATCCTGATTGCCCTGCCCGAAGGCGCGACTGCCGAGCAGATCGCCACCGGCCAGAGCAAGGTTGACGGCGTCAAGGGCCTGCTCGACAAGGGTGAACTGGACTTCTCCGCGGCTGCCGTCCGTTACTCGGACAGCCCCAACGCATTGGAAGGCGGTGACCTGGGCTGGCGCAGCGCCGACGAAATCCCCAGCGCGTTCGCCAACCAGATCAAGAACATGAAGGCCGGCGACGTGCTGGGCCCGATCCGCGGCCCGAGCGGCTTCCAGCTGCTCAAGCTGGTGGAAACCCGTGATGCCGGCAGCGCCGGTGGCGGCCAGAAGGTCACCGAATACCATGCCCGCCACATCCTGGTGCGCGTCACTGACCAGGTCGACGATGCAGCTGCCAAGGCCAAGATCGAGACCCTGCGTGCACGCATTGCTGGCGGCGCCGACTTCCAGGCCGTGGCCAAGGAGTCTTCCGACGACACCAACAGCCGCGGCCAGGGCGGTGACCTGGGCTGGTTCCCGGCCGATGCCTTCGGCCCGGACTTCGGCAAGCAGGTGGAAAGCCTGAGCGACAACGGCGTCGGCAGCCCGTTCCGCACCGACGCCGGCTGGCACATCGTGCAGCGCGTGGCCACCCGCCAGACCGACGTGAGCGACAACAACAAGCGCGCCCAGATCCGTGAACAGATCGGCCGCCGCAAGCTGGACGACGAGTACAACCGTTTCCTGCAGGAACTGCGCGGCGAAGCCTACGTCAGCTTCCGCAGCGGTGACCGCGCCGAGGGCAATGCCGACACGGCAACCACCCCGGCAGAACCGGCCAAGCCCTGATCCATGGCTGCCCAGCTCGCTCTGGTTCCGGGCGAGCCCTCCGGGATCGGCCCGGAACTCTGCATTCGCCTTGCCCAACAGCCGCGCAGTGACTGCCGGCTGTTGGCGTTTGCGGACCCCGATACATTGCGGGCCGCCGCCAGCGCGCTGAACCTGCCGCTGCAATTACTCCCCGAACACGCCGAAACAAGCCGTCCCGGCGACCTGCGCCTGCGCGAAGTCCGCAATGCCATCCCTTCGCAGTTCGGCCATGCCGATCCGCGCAATGCGCACGCGGTGATCGATGCCCTGCTCGGTGCCGGCCAGGCCTGCCTGGACGGCAGCCTCGACGGCGTGGTCACCGGACCGGTGCACAAGGCGGTGATCAACCAGGGCGGCATCGCCTATAGCGGCACCACCGAACTGCTGGCCAACCAGGCCGGCGTCGAAGTGGTGATGATGCTGGCCAATGCCATCGTGCGCGTGGCCCTGGCAACCACCCACCTGCCGCTGCGCGACGTCGCCGACGCCATCAGCGCAGACGGCCTGCGCAAGGTCATCGGCACCACCGATGCAGCGCTGCGCCGCGATTTCGGCCTGGCGCAGCCGCGCATTGCCGTGCTCGGGCTCAACCCGCATGCCGGCGAAGATGGCCATCTCGGCCGTGAAGAGCTGGACCTGATCATTCCGCTGCTCGAGCAGATGCGTGGCGAAGGCTTGAACCTGATCGGCCCATTGCCCGCCGACACCGCCTTCCTGCCAGCCAAACTGGCCGGTTTCGACGCGGTGCTGGCGATGTACCACGACCAGGGCCTGCCGGTGCTCAAATACAGCGGCTTCGAGCAGGCCACCAATATCACCCTGGGCCTGCCCTACCCGCGCGTCGCGGTGGACCACGGCACCGCCCTGGACCTCGCCGGCAAGGGCGTGGCCGCCCCCTCCAGCTTGTTCGCGGCAACGGCGTTATGCGCGCAGCTGGCTGCACAACGTAAAATCAATACATGAATTCAGACCATTCCCCGCGCACGGGCTTCACCGCCCCGGCCAAGAAGCAGCTCGGCCAGCACTTCCTGGCGGACAAGTACTACGTCGAGAAGATCGTCATGGCGGTCGACCCGAAGGGTGACGACCGCCTGGTCGAGATCGGCCCGGGCCAGGGTGCCATCACTTTCCCGCTGCTGCGCCGCCATCCCAGGCTGACCGTCATCGAGTTCGATCGCGACCTGATCGCGCCGCTGACCGAAGCTGCCGCGCCGCTGGGCGAGCTGACCATCGTCCACAGCGACGTGCTGCGGGTGGATTTCACCGAGCTGGCCGCCGGCTCCACGATCCGTCTGGTCGGCAACCTGCCGTACAACATCTCCTCGCCGATCCTGTTCCACGCGCTGGACCATGCCGCCGCGATCTCGGACATGACCTTCATGCTGCAGAAGGAGGTGGTCGACCGCATGGCCGCCGGCCCCGGCAGCAAGGTTTACGGCCGGCTGAGCGTGATGCTGCAGGCGTTCTGCGAGGTGCGCGCCTTGTTCGTGGTGCCGCCGGGCGCGTTCCGGCCGCCGCCGAAGGTGGACTCGGCGGTGGTCCGGTTGATCCCGCGCGACCCCGCCAGCGTCGGCATCAACGACCGCAAACGCTTCGCCGACGTGGTCCGCGCCGCCTTCGGCCAGCGCCGCAAAACCCTGCGTAACGCCCTCAATGGCGTCATCGACCAGGCCCAGTTCGAAGCCGCCGGCGTACGCAGCGATGCCCGCGCCGAACAGCTGGAAGTTGCCGATTTCATCAGGCTTGCCAACCTGCCGCACGAATAAGCGCTGCAAACACGCAAACCGATCACCTGCTTTTGCTTACACTCCTCCCATGGAAGACAACCGCCACTACGCGATCGAGATCGAGGTCTCGCCTCGTTTCATCGACGACCAGTCGGCCCCTGAAGACGGCCGCTTTGCGTTCGCCTACACGATCCGCATCCACAACCGCGGCACCATGCCGGCGCGGCTGATCAGCCGCCACTGGCGCATCACCGACGGCGAAGGCCGGGTCGAGACCGTCGATGGCGATGGCGTGGTCGGCGAGCAGCCAAGGCTGCGCCCCGGTGAAGAGTTCCGCTATACCTCCGGGGTAATGCTCGGCACCGAGCACGGCACCATGCAAGGCCACTACGACATGATCGCCGACGACGGCACCGAGTTCGCCGCACCGATCGCGCCGTTCGTGCTCGCCATCCCAAGGACGCTGCACTGATGGCGACCTGGGCAATTGGCGACCTGCAGGGCTGCTACGACGTCACCCAGCGTTTGCTGGAGAAGATCAACTTCGATCCGGCTGCAGACAAACTGTGGTTTGCTGGTGACCTGGTCAACCGTGGCGGCCAGTCGCTGGAAACACTGCGGCTTGTGCATTCACTGCGCGAGCACAGCGTCACCGTGCTCGGCAACCACGACCTGTCCCTGCTGGCCATCGGCGCCCGCAGCGAAGAGGAGCAACGCAAGGTCAACCCGGACCTGCAGCGCATCGTGCTGGCCGAAGACCGCGACGTACTGCTGGACTGGCTGCGCATGCAGAAGCTGGCCCACGTCGACCGTGAGCTGGGCTGGATGATGTTCCATGCCGGCCTGGCACCGAAGTGGACCGTGGCACTGGCCGAAAAGCATGCGCGCGAAGTCGAGCTGCAACTGCACGGCAACGGCTACCGCAA